>JBKQMT010000095.1:0-36233 GCA_052146595.1 Acidimicrobiales bacterium | reverse complement strand
TGTGCCTGATGAGCGGGGCCACGCTCGTGTTCGGCTTTGGGACCTCGATCGTGGTGCTCGACTCGGCACGCCTTGCCCAGGGTCTGGGGGGCGCCTGCACCTGGGCCGGCGGGCTGGCCTGGCTTGCGGCCGGCACGCCCGCCGACAGGCGGGGCAGAGCACTCGGAGTGGCGCTTGGAGCAGCAGTCGCGGGAGCGCTGTTGGGTCCTGTCATCGGTGCCGTTGCGAGCGGGGTCGGGACCGCGCCGGCGTTCGCGGCCGCGACCTTCGCCGGGCTCTGCCTGGCGGTGGCCAGCCTCCGCGTGGGCACGCCGCCCGGTGGTGAGTCCCAGCGCCTCCGCAGTGCCGTGCGTGCCCTTGGCGACCTGGGCGTCTCCGGCGGGATGTGGCTGACCTGCCTCGCCGGGCTCGCATTCGGCGTCATCGACGTCCTCACCCCGCTGCGCCTCAGTGCCCTCGGCGCCAGCGCCGCCGTCATCGCGGGTGCGTTTCTCGGCGCGGCCGCGCTGGAGGCGGTACTGGCGCCCTTGGTGGGCCGCCTCGCCGACAAACGGGGGAGGCTGGCGCCCGTCAAGCTTTCGCTGCTCGTAGCCATCGCGGTCAGCGTTCTCCTTCCGCTGCTGCGTCCCGCCGGAGTTCTCGTGGCTCTCATCGTCGTGGGGCTGCCCGCCTACGGCACCTTGTTCGTGCCCGCCTCGGCGATGATCAGCGACGGTTCGGACCGGCTGAAGCTTCACCAAGGTCTTGGTTTCGGCCTGTCCAATCTCGCCTGGGCGGGCGGCCAGGCGGTCGCGGCGGCCTCTAGCGGAGCGATTGCCCAGGCAACGGGTGACACGGTGCCCTACCTGGTGCTGGCCGCCGCTATTGGGGCGACGTTCTTGGCGTCACGACCGCAGGGGCGTCGGCTCCTGGCCCGGAGCAGGCCCGACTCGTAGCGTCCGCGCGGCTGGGCCGGGTCAGGATTGGTCGAGGTCACGCGCGCAACCGGTCGTGGCGAACAGGGTCACGCCGTTGCGAGACGTCCGTTTCGACTGGTACATCGCAGAGTCGGCCTGGGCCAAGAAGGCGTCGGCGTCGAGCGCCTCTGCGGTCCAGGCGACGCCGACGCTTGTTCGCAGCTCTACCAGCGCCGTCCCGACATCGATCATGGCCGTAGTCGCTGCCGCGACGCGCTCAGCGATCCTGATGGCCTGCGCCGAGCTCTGCACGTGTGGGCAGATCACGATGAACTCGTCACCGCCGACGCGGCCCACGGCGTCGCCTTTCCGTGCCACCTCGCGAAGGCGCTCGGCGGCCTCAGCCAGGAGACGGTCGCCAGCTGCGTGACCGAACCGGTCGTTCACGGACTTGAAGTCGTCGAGGTCGATATAGACAAGGGCGTTTCCCTCACCGGGCGCCAACGGTCCAGCGGTCGTGCGTTCGAGGAGCTCGAGCGAGGCGTCTCGGTTCAAACACGACGTGAGCTTGTCGACCGAAGCTCTCATCTCGAGCTCGCGGCGAAGCTGAACGCTGTCGGTCACATCGCTCAGACATCCGACTGCACCGGCCACGACGCCGGCCGCGTCGGTGAGCGGGCGCAGGCTGAGATCACAGACCCGTTCCGCACCGGGGACGACCCGCCTGCCCAGAGCTGAGACGTGGAACCGAATCTCCACGTCGTCTACTGGTTGGCCGGCGAGCACATCGGCCAGCGCCGCCTCGAAGACCGGTCTGTCCGCCGCGACGACCGATGACATCAGGGCCTCCACAGTCTTGACCGACAAGTCGCCCACTATCGACTGCATGCGGTCGTTGGTGAACGCGACGTGACCGGCCATGTCGACCTCGAACAGACCGACCGGGACTGACTCGGACAACCGGCTCAGCAGTTGCTCGCGAGACAGCAGCCTCGACATCTCCGCTTCGGCCTGTTTCTGCGCCGTGATGTCGCGAACAAGAAGGCAGATCCTCCTCGGCGAACCCTCCGGCCCGGCGATCGGAGCGACCCTGCCCTGAAACCACCGCAGGCCTGCGGGGACCTCGAGGCAGTAGTCCCAGATCTGGGGACGCTCCGTATCGAGGACGTTCCTGGTGATCTCTTTCAACCTGAGCCCCATCTTCTCGCCGATCACCTCAGCATGGGTGCGGCCGAGCAGCTGGTCGCGGGGCGCTACCAGCAAAGCGTCGTTGGCCGTCCAGATGCCGAGGTAGGTGCCGTCCTCGTCCAGCTCGAACACGAGGTCGTCGAGGGAAGAAAGAAGCGCCTGAAGGCGGGCCTCACTTTCTTGGAGAGCTTCGGTGGGCTCCTGAGGTTCGCAGATATCGATCACCTCGTCATGCCAGAGCTGGGGAGCGCAAAAGGCTCGCCGAACAATAACCCGCACAGAACGCGAGCTAGCGAATTACCGGCTCGGCGTCGAGCGGGGCCGATCGGTCTTTGCGCGGGCACCTCGCTGCTTCCGTGGCGACCAGGTGACGACTGGCTCAGGTGTTCTGCGGGAAACCGAGGTTGATGCCGCCGTGGCTCGGGTCCAGCCATCGGCTGGTCACAACCTTGCCACGGGTGAAGAAATGGACCCCCTCGGTCCCGTGCGCGTGACTGTCGCCGAACAGCGAGCTCTTCCAGCCGCCAAAGGAGTAGTAGGAGACCGGCACGGGGATCGGGACGTTCACACCGACCATGCCGACCTCGACCTCGTTCTGGAACCTGCGCGCGGCCCCGCCGTCGTTTGTGAAGATGGCGGTGCCGTTCCCCCAGGGATTGGAGTTGACGAGCTCCAGGGCGGCGTCATAGGTGGGCACTCGCACGACCGAGAGCACCGGGCCGAAGATCTCATCGGTGTAGAGCGACATCTGGGGCGTCACCTTGTCGAACAGCGTCGGTCCGAGCCAGAAGCCGCCTGCGTCCCCGTCGGGATTGATCGCACGGCCGTCGACGACGAGCTGCGCGCCCTCGAGGACGCCCGAGTCCAGGTAGGACGCCACCTTGTCGCGGTGCGGCCTTGTCACGAGCGGGCCCATGTCGGAACCGGAATGGCCGTCTCCGACCTTCAGCTTCGACATCCGGTCGCAGATCTTGGAGATGAGCTCGTCGGCGACAGGCTCGACCGCGACCAGCACAGAGATGGCCATGCAACGCTCGCCGGCAGACCCGAAGCCGGCGTTGACCGCCGAGTCGGCGGCGATGTCCAGGTCCGCGTCGGGGAGCACGACCATGTGGTTCTTGGCGCCCCCCAGTGCCTGCACGCGCTTGCCGTGGTGGGTCCCGTTCTCGTAGACGTAGCGGGCGATGGGCGTGGAGCCGACGAACGAGACGGCCCTTATCCCCGGATGCTCCAAGAGGCGGTCAACCGCCACCTTGTCGCCCTGGACGACGTTGAAGACCCCGGGCGGCAGTCCGACTTCCGCCCACCGCTCTGCCAGCCAGATGGAGGCCGACGGGTCCTTCTCGCTCGGCTTCAGCACCACGGTGTTGCCACAGGCGATCGCAATCGGGAAGAACCAAGCCGGGACCATGGCCGGAAAGTTGAACGGGCTGATGATCGCGACGGGACCGAGCGGCTGGCGAATCGAGTACACGTCCAGGTTCGTCGACACGTTCTCGGAGTAACTGCCCTTCAACAGCTGCGGGATGCCACAGGCGAACTCGATGACCTCGAGCGCCCGGTTCACCTCGCCCAGCGCGTCCTCGAGCACCTTGCCGTGCTCGGACGTGACGATCTCGGCCAGCTCGCCTGATCGCTCGGTCGTGAGCTCGCGAAAGGCGAAGAGGAGCTTCGAGCGCTGGGCGAGCGAAGTGTGGCGCCAGGTTGCAAAAGCGTGGGATGCCGCCGCGACCGCCTCGTCGACGTCTGCTGGGGACGCGAATGCCACCCTCTTCGCAAGCTTGCCGGTCGAAGGGTCGTAGACCTCGCCGAGGCGCTCGCTGGCCCCGTCATAGGGTTCGCCCCCGATCCAGTGCGTCACGAGGGGAAGGGCGGGACCAGCGTCGCTTGTCATCGAAGGATTCTCCCCCCTCTGCCGGCGGTGATTCAATACGGGGCGGAAAAGAGACCGCTCCGGCGGGGCTGAGGAGCCGCCGGCAGGCTTGTCAGCGGATCGTCACGATGCGCGGATCCTCACGATGCGCAGCGTGTCGGCAACGGGATCCTTCTCGTACGGTGATCCCGCGATGACCACCACGACATCTCCCGGCGAGGCATGTCCCGCTTCGACCGCATCCTGCACGGCTCGCCAGATGCCGTCGTCTGTGTTCCCGGAATGCTCGGAGAGCAGTGTAGAGACCCCCCAGCTCATCGAGAGCTGGCGGAGCGTTCGCTCATGCGGCGTCACCGCCACGATAGGCATGTCCGGGCGGAACCGCGAGATCGCACGGGCAGTCGCGCCCGACTGTGTGCAGGCGACGATGGCGGCGACGTCCTCCTCGAGGGCGGCATGCCAGGCGGCGCCCGAGATCGCTGCCGTGATCCGGCGCAGTGGAGCGTCGGCCGACACCTCTTGCACACCGAGGCCGGCGCCCCAGTTGACGTAGTCGAATTCCTGCTCGGCACGCTCGACTATGCGAGACATGGTCGCGACGACATTCACAGGATCGACACCGATCGCAGTCTCCCCGGAGAGCATGACTGCGCTGGTGCCGTCCAAGATGGCGTTCGCGACGTCGCTGACCTCGGCGCGGGTGGGGACAAGTGAGGTTGTCATGGACTCGAGCATCTGGGTGGCGGTAATGACAGGACGGGCGAAACGCACACCGCAGCGGATGATGTCTTTTTGATGGAAGGGGACATCCTCCAGGGGCAACCGTATCCCGAGGTCGCCCCTGGCGACCATCACCGCGTCGGCGCTGCGAACGATGGCGTCGAGATTCTCGATCGCCTCGGCGGTCTCGATCTTCGCGACGAGCATGGTGTTGGAATTGCCGACGGCTCCGCGTACCGCCTCGATGTCTTCGGATCGCCGGACGAATGAGACGGCGATAGCCTCCACGTCCTCGGCGACGAGCGCCGCGATGCGATCGAAGTCCTCGGGCGTCGGAGTCGCGAGATCGAGCCTGTTCGAGGGCACGGTCACGCCGGGTCGCCCGATGGCCTTGCCGCCTGAGCGGACGCGGGCCAGGACATTATCGCCCTGGCGCCCGAGGACGACAAGCGATATGCCGCCGTCGCCGAGCGAGACGATGTCTCCCTCGGCAAGGCTCGCGACGGCTGCATCGAGGGCGACACCGATCCGCGTCGCGGAGCTCGTCGGGGTGGTCGAGCCGGGGGCGATGACCACTTCGGCGCCGGCTTCCAGCACAACGCCCCCTTCGGGAAACGGCGAGCTGCGGATCTTCGGGCCGGGGAGGTCCGGCAGGATCCCGATGTGCGGCGCGATCTTGCGGACCTGCCGCATGAGATCGATCGCCTGGGCGATCGTGGAGTGGGCGAATGAGACTCGTGCGACGTCCATGCCGGCCGCCACGAGCGCCTCGAGGACCTCAGGGCTGCTTGAGGCGGGACCGATGGTGGCGACGATTCGCGTTCGGCGTCGCGCTCGGCGAGGCCGGGCATGAGCCCGGACGTCTTCGAGAAACGGGAGCGAGACGAAGCTTCGACCGGGTTCAACTGCCGATGGGGGGGTGCTAGAGGACTCCACGACCTCAGCATGACTGATCCACGGTCGAATGGCGAGAGTTCCGCCCGCTCACCGGCGTGGTGGGCGACGATCATCGTGGGTGCGCCATGACCGGGCGTCAAGGGGAAGGCACCCCGGGGCCTCCTCGGCAAGAGGGCTTTCTTATATTGGGGGCCTCAGTGACTCGGTCGCTGTGGCGAATAGGTCACCGAGACTGTCGTCGTCGGGTAGGTCGAGCACCACGGTGAGCCCGGCTGCCCATCCGTGACAGAACAACTGCCAGCCGTCGTGAACCCGGAGTTCGCCTTGCTGGGCCTGGAGGCGAGCAGATTTGAGGAACTGCAGGTCTCCTCGGTAGTTGATCTCCCAGACGACCGCCCGCGCCGGGAACTGTGCTCCGCGCGTGATCGGCGAGCCAGGGCGGTCCTTGCCCATCCCGGTGGCGTTCACGATCAGCGATCCGGGGGCGGCACCGGTGACGAGATGGTCCCAGGGCCCTTGGCCGATATGGCCGACGACAGGGTAAGGCGCCAACCGAGTGAGTTGTTCGACTGCAGCGCGACTTGGATCGGCGCAGACGAACCGCAGGGGTGGTCGTGTCGCAAACAGGTGGTGTGCCAGCGCCAATGCCGTCCCGCCGGCGCCAAGGCAGATGACTTGCCCTTCCGAGCAGGGCCAGATGCGGTCGACGACGCGTCCGACCGAGATCGGGTCGCGGGCCCAGCCCAGCAGGCCGTCACCGGAGCGCCTGATGGCGTTGACCTCATGGCAAGCGAGCGAGAGCGGGTCGAGGGCCTTGAAGAGCGGGCGGCAGGCTCGGAACATCTTCACCTTGTGACCGGTGATGATGACTCCTGCGGCGCTTTCGTCCTCACGGAGGTCCTCGATGAAGCTGACGTAGGCGTCGTCTTCGGCGTCAAGAGCGATGTCGACGCCGCGGACGCTGCACGGCAGACCAAGGATCGCCTGCCACCTGGGCATGGCCTGATGGACCAGCGACGAGCCCGTCGTCACGCCGACGAAAAGGATCTCGGCCACTCCCGAGAATCTATTTCCCGCCGAAGCTGAAGCGCTCTCTCGGCCTGGGTTCGAAGCGCCGTAGCGCTAAGCCTCCTCGGCGAACCGGTCGATAGTACTCACCGATCCCTGAGCAGGAGTTCGCGAATGGTCCAAGCGGAGCTAGATCAAGACTGGTCTCGGGAAGGGCAGCTGCGCGGCATCGAGCGCACCTGCATGCGCAACCTGTTGTCGAGTACCGAGGAGCGCGTGTACTTCAAAGACCTCCAGAGCCGGTTCCTCCTGGTCAGCGCAGGCTGGGTCGCCGCCATCAGTCCGGGCCGTCACCTGGAGGAGATAATCGGGAAGACCGACTTCGACTTCTTCAGCAAGGAGCACGCCGCCGCGGCCTTTGCGGACGAGCAGCAGATCATTCACACCGGCGAGCCGATCGTAGGGAAACTCGAGCGGGAGACGTTCACCAACGGACCGGACAACTGGGTCTCCACCAGCAAGATGCCGCTTCGCGACGAGGTCGGCCGGATAATAGGTACCTTCGGCATCTCGCGCGACGTCACGGCCCAGATCAAGGCTGAGAGCGCTCTCGCCTACCAGGTCCTGCACGACCCTGTGACGGGTCTCGCGAACCGGGTCGCCCTCATGGACCGGCTGTCCCAGGCTCTTGTCGCCATGGAACGGCACCCGGGTCGCCTCGCGGTCCTCTATGTCGACTTGGACCACTTCAAGGCGATCAACGACTCGTTCGGCCACGCCGCCGGCGACCAGGTGCTCACCGAGGTCGGGCACCGGCTCTTGCACCTCTCCCGGCACGTCGACACCGTCGCCCGCCTCGGTGGCGACGAGTTCGTCGTGCTCTGCGGGTCGCTCAGGGAAGACGACGACGTCGGTCTCATCGCGGACCGGATCGTGCGGGGGATCCGAGTCCCCTACCTGGAGGACGGACGCGATCTCTCAGTCACCTGCAGCATCGGCATTGCCGTCACCCGCGATCCAAGTGCAGGACCCGAACAGCTGATCCGCGAGGCCGACGAGGTGATGTACGCGGCCAAGGAAGACGGGCGCAACTGCTATCACGTCTATGACGTCGCCCAGCGCCTGCGCACGGGGAGAGATCTCCTCAAGGCCGAGCTGAACCGTGCGATCGAGGAGAGGGAGCTGTTCCTGCTCTACCAGCCGCTGTTCTCCCTCGAGGACCGGACGCTGATCGGCGTGGAGGCACTGGTGCGCTGGCGTCATCCCGAGCGTGGGGTAGTGCCTCCCGACGAATTCATCCCCTTCGCCGAGCAGCACGGGCTGATCGGCAGGATCGACTCGTTCGTCCTCGACGAGGCCTGTCGCCAGCTCGCCGAGTGGACCGCGCCCCAAAGCTGGCCCCGCGACTTCACCGTCGCGGTCAACGTGTCAGGCGGTGAACTGGCGAACCCCGAGTTCGCACGGCGTGTTGCGGAGGTGATCTCCCACCACGGCGTGCAACCAGAACGGCTCTGCCTGGAGATCACCGAGACCGCGCTCGTCGGCGAGTTCGGCGGCGTCCAAGAGACACTCTCAGCCCTTGCCGAGCTCGGCGTGCGCCTCGCCCTCGACGACTTCGGAACCGGCTACTCGACGCTTGCCCACCTGCAGCGACTGAAGGTCGACATCTTGAAGATCGACCGGAGCTTCGTGGCCCAGATCAGCCGGAGTCCTCGCGACCGAGAGATTGTGGCCGCGGTGACGGCGATGTCCCACGCCCTCGGCATGTGCGTGGTCGGCGAAGGTATAGAGACGAGCCACCAGCTCGACACGCTCGCCGAGCTGGACTGCGACCAGGGTCAGGGGTTCCTCTTCGCGCGGCCGCTCCTGCCGGATGCGGTCGCCGCGCTGGTGAGCTAAGTCTGGGAAGCCGGGATCGGAGCCTGGACGTGCGCTAGCCCATGGCCTCTGCTCTTTCTGTTCCGGTAGGGTTTTTCAGTGGCTACCCTTCGGATATCAGTAAGCACTACTGAGGACTGGTCGCCTCCCTTGTGGTCAGCTGAAGCCATGAACGCGGTCCTGCCGATCCGAGTCGGATGCCACGGCTCCCGCCTGGTTGTCCCGATCGCCGACGACTTCAACTCGGTCGGGTCCTTGTGCCCATGAGGAACGATCATGACCGCAAGTACCGCGACTACTGGCCGATTGCAACGCCGTTCCTCGTCATCTTGGCCCTCGTCACGATCACAGTCCTGGTCCTTGTCGGGCTGGACGTCATCAGCTACGCCTACCGGCGCATCGGTCTCGCCCCAGGCTGGATGTTCGCGGCTCTGTTCGGTTCGATCATCGGGAGCGCTATCGACATCCCTATCGCTCGCCTTCCGGACCGCACCGAGACACAAGAGAGTGACGTTGTCGTGTTCGGGGTCCGCTACCGGGTCCCGACGACCGCGCACAGCGGGACCACGATCCTGGAGGTCAACGTTGGCGGGGCGTTGATCCCCACCGCCCTGGCCTGCTATCTCATCGTGCATGACGACATATGGTTGAAGGCGCTGATCGCCGTTGCCGTCGTCTCCGTGCTGGTCTGGTCGGTGGCCCGCCCGGTGCGCGGGGTCGGGATCGTCACCCCGACCTTGGTTCCTCCGATCGCTGCCGCGCTCACCGCGATCATCATCGGCGGTCACTATGTCGCCGCCCTCGCCTACGTCGGCGGGACGCTCGGCACGCTCTTCGGTGCCGACATCATCAACATCCCGCGGATCAGAGACCTCGGGGCCCCGGAGGCCTCGATCGGTGGAGCCGGCACCTTCGACGGCGTCTTCCTCACCGGAATCTTCGCTGTCATTCTGGCCGGGATATAAGACACCGGGATGGCGATAGTCACCTTCCCAAGCTGGGTCGTTGGCATGTGGGCGGCGCTGGTCCAGGCCGCAGGCAGGGAGTATTGCCGATAGCATTCTCCCTTGCAGGTCGACAATCGGGTTTGTGCCAGCCACACGCTCGACAGGCCTTAGCGCCGGACCGGCTCAATCTCAGCACCAGTTGAACGGCGCGTAGGAGGAAAGGCTCACCATGGCCAACGAGACTGTCTTCAAACGTTACGCTGGCAATCCCATCGTGACCGCGAGCGCGGTTCCGCGAGCCAACAGCATTCACAACTCGGCGATCGTCAAACGGGGCGAGGGCGACTATGCGGCAGTGTTCCGCGTGGACGAGATCAGTTTGGATGCCGTGCTCCATGTCGGGTTCAGCCGAGACGGGATCAATTGGGAAATCGATCCTGAGCCGATTCAAATGCGAACCGGCGATCCGGACGTCTTCGTCACAAGCTTCAGTTACGACCCTCGCCTTACGCGTTTGGACGACACCTACTATCTCACCTGGTGCAATTCCGGTCCTCAGGGTCCGAAGATCGGATTTGCGACGACCAAGGACTTCAAGACATTTATCCAGGGCGAGGACCTGCTGCCTCCGGCCAATCGCAATTGCGTCATCTTCCCCCGCAAGATCGACGGGAAATATGCCGTCTACCATCGGCCCTCTGATCGCGGTCATACACCGTTCGGCGACATCTTTTACGCGACGAGCCCAGACCTCGTGCACTGGGGTTGTCATCGGTTCGTTTTCGGACCGAAGGGCGGCTGGCAGAGCTTGAAGACGGGACCCGGTCCCGCACCCATCGAGACCGAGGAGGGATGGCTGCTCATCTACCATGGAGTTTGGCTGAGCTGCAACGGCTACCTCTACTATGTCGGTGGCGCGCTCCTCGATCTGGACAAGCCCTGGAAGGTCCTCTACCGCACCAAGGACTACCTGCTTGCCCCGACCGAGAGCTACGAACGAGTCGGCGATGTCCCCAACGTATGCTTCCCCAGCGCGGCCGTAATGGAAAGAGATGAGACGCTCCGCCTTTATTACGGTTGCGCCGACACCTGTGTCTCGATGGCCGAGGCCAAGCTCTCTGAGGTGATCCGGTTCGTCAAGACCCACAGCTTCTGAACCGGCAGGACAGCTCGGCGCCACGGGTCCTTCCGAGGTGGGCGCGTCCTACTTCTTCTGCCGGGAGCGGCTTGGAGAACAAGAAGCCCTCGCC
This sequence comes from Acidimicrobiales bacterium, assembly GCA_052146595.1. GTDB lineage: Bacteria > Actinomycetota > Acidimicrobiia > Acidimicrobiales > Bog-793 > Fen-455. Next base: position 25,576 of record JBKQMT010000095.1, on the reverse strand, counting down.
ATAATCACGCCGCCTTCGGGTTGACACACGGGCCGCTCAGCCAGGTAGGGGTGGAGTTCCTGCCGTTGCCGCTGCCTAACGGGATCCAGGAACAGTGCCTCCTGCCGACAGGACGTCGGGCGGTTCTTGGACCAATTGGCCATGCCGGCTTGCCGCCACCAGCTCTTGAGGTGGGGCAGCTGCTCTGGAGATCGGTACCGGTGCCGAGGAGAACGGTGAGAGGTGGGGTAGCAGTCGGCTGACGCGGTCGGGTTGCGCTATGTACTCGTCGAGCTGTCGCGACGTGAGTGGGCGGGAGATCACGTAACCCTGCCCGATGTCGGCACCGAAGCTCTGGAGCGATTGGAGGATCTCCTCGCATTCGATGCCTTCGGCCACAATGGTGAGATCGAGCGCACGTGCGAGCTCGATTGCGGAACGTACTATGGCCTGGGCGCGCGGGTTTGAGTTGAGCCCGAGCACAAAGGACTTGTCGATCTTCAGCTCGTCTATGGCAAGTCCGAGCAGCTGCGACATCGACGAGTACCCCACTCCGAAGTCGTCGATCGAGATGCGCAGTCCGCGGGCTCGCAGCTTTCGCACGCATTGCTCGGCCCGCTTCGGGTCGCCGCCGAGGGCGGACTCGGTGATCTCGAGCGTCAGGCGATCGTGGGGAAACCCGTAGAACGCCAGCACCTCGTCGATATAGTCGGCAAGATCCTCGTCGACAAGGTCGTAGCGCGAGATGTTCACGCTCATCTCGAGTCGCTGGCCAGCCCGGTCGAGTCGGGCCGCTTCGGCCACCGCCTGGTCGAGCACCGCGCGGGTGAGTTTCGGCATCAGCCCGTTGCGCTCGGCCAGAGGGATGAAACGGTCAGGGTAGACCAGCCCCAGGGTGGGGTGTTCCCAGCGGACGAGGGCCTCCACGCCGTGGACCGTGGCCGTGCGCATGTCCAGGGTCGGTTGGTAGTGCAGGACGAAGGCTCGGGCGTCGATGGCGTTCCTCAGGGCGTCGAGGAGGGCCAGCCGGTCCCGGCTGTTAGGGTCATCTTCGGCTCGGTAGATCGACACCGACGACTGCATGCGTTTGGCTTCGTACATGGCGACGTCGGCACAGCGCAGCAGCTCACCGGGACTCGAGGCAGCGGGGCGTGACACCACGACGCCGATGCTGGCACCGACACGAACGCTCGTGCCGTCGAGCACGCACGGGTCGGAGAGGGCCTGGGAGAACTCGTGCGCCAAGCCCACGAGAACGTCCTCGCTGTCCACCGGGCAGGCAAAAGCGTACTCGTCGCCCCCGAGGCGAGCCAGAATCCCCCGACTGCCCAGCCGATGTTCGAACCGCTTGGCGACCACACGGAGAAGCTCGTCCCCGGCCGCGTGGCCCAGGGCGTCGTTGACCTCCTTGAAGCCGTCGAGATCGATCAACAGCACTCCGGCGTGCACGCCGGTGCTCTCCTCCGTGAAGAAGGCCGACTGCAGGCGTTCGAGAAAGGCGCGCCGGTTCGGGAGGCCGGTGAGATAGTCGGTGCGCGCGTCCTGGTAGTTGGCGACCGACTGGCGCACCTCACGCAGCGTCATCCACATGCGAGCGATCACAAGGCCAAGGGCGGCTATGGCCATCGACAGCACCGTCGCTGAGTCATGCCGGACGAGAGAGACCGCGAGCACGCCGAGTGACACCAGCCCGGAAAGCACCGGCACCACGGTGATGCCCGCTGCGGAGCTGGCCGCCGCACGTTGGCCTCGGGAGCGGCGGCGGTCACGCATGGATGCCGCCAGCCCCACGAAGAAAAGGCCGATCGGCCAGGCATCGTCGAGCGGCGTCCCTGGCACGTAGGTGTTGGCGGCAACCTGGTTCAAAGTGATCACGTCGCCGACCACGAACCACGCCACGCCAGTCATCATCAGTACCGTGGGCCAGTTGGGCCGGTAGCGGTGCGGGGCCAGGCCGGCCGCCAGCAGCACGATCAGCACGAGATCGCACAGCGGGTAGGCCATGTTCACCACGATCTCGAGGGGACGGCCGGTCGCGCGCAGCAAGGGCTCGAACCAGACCATGCCCGCAAGGGCAGCTATGGCCAGGCCGGTGATGGCGCCATCGAGGCGGACGCTGACGTGAACGCGTCCGAATGACGTTTGCGTCAGGATGGCCACACCGACAATGAACGCCGCATAGGCCAGCAGGTAGATGGCGTCACTGGGAGCCGGATCAGGAATGGGATTGAGGTTCTGGTCGTGGTAGGTCCATACGAGGTTGCCCACCGAGATGAGCGTGATCCCGATCGCAATGGCCAGCCACGCCGAGCGCAATTCGGACGTTCGCCGGACGTGCAGTACGACGGGGATGACGGGCAGCGTTTGGGCGATGTTGTAGATCCACCCGTCCCAGACCGTGTTGTACCCGCTGGGCGGTCGATGCACGACAAGGGTCGAGACGCCGTAGGCGATCACGAGGGCGAAGATGAAGCACTGCAGCGGCCATTCCGGTCCGACTGAGCCCAGTGCCCGTGACAGGAACGCACCGTCTCGGAGCGAGAGTGGCCTCCCGGGTGCCTTTGCGCCGGCGGGGACATGACCGCGGTCGTTCAAGGGGATGCGTTCAGGAGCTTGCACCATATAGCCAGCCCGCCCGCTACGCGAGTTCACGGCCTTGTCGCTCATGTTCGGGCACCCCAGGGGTATCGCTGACCTCTCTGCCTCAGAGAGTTATCGGCTACTAGCTCGCCGGGATTGAGTGCCCGCGATACTTAGAATTCATCAGTAGGCATTGGCAGAAGTGCCCTGTCGTAACAGGGCGCAGGAGCTTGTCCCGAGCCGGCAACCATTGGGCGCGGCCTGTGCCGCGTGCGGCTTCGGCACGAGTACTTCCAGTCCACGCCCGTCCGTAGCCCCAGCGCGGACGCTAGTAGGCACTACTGATGACCGATCGCGTCGGGAGTGGTCAGCTCTAGTCATGAGCGAGTCCGTGTCTCCACCACCCCCTCCAGCCCGATCGAGGTTGGGACTCAGCCGACTGTTACTGTCGCGTTCTGGTCGCCAGGGCCGTCACCGCGACGTTCAGGACAATGGCTTTCGAGCGGGCATCCTCGGCGCCGGTGACGGTCTGATCACCAACGTCTCACTCGTTCTCGGAATGGCCGGCGCCACCACGAACGCCAGCGCCGTGAGGGCGGCCGGTGTGGCGGGGCTGCTCGCCGGTGCCTTCTCGATGGCCGCCGGGGAACTGGTCTCGGTGAGGGCCCACGACGAGCTGGTGCGACACGAGATCGACGTCGAGCGAGCCGAATTGTCGGACGATCCCGTCGGAGAGCAGCGCGAGCTCGCTGACATGTACCGAGCCCGAGGTGTGCCGGCTACCGACGCGGACACCGTGGCACGCATCCTCATGGCCAACCCAAACACCGCACTGGAAGCCCACGCCCAGCTCGAGCTGGGCGTGGGCCCTGAGCAGACGGGCACGCCCCGGCAGGCGGCGGTGGCGTCGTTCCTCTCGTTCTCGCTTGGCGCTATCCTCCCGCTGGTGCCGTGGTTCTTCATGCGCGGGACGGCGGCAGTCCTTGCCTCTGTCATCATCGGCGCGTTGGCCGCCGTGACGCTCGGGGCAGCCATCGGCGCCTTCTCTGGCCAGAGCTTGTGGCGCACCGCCGGGCGGATGTTGCTTGCCGCCGCCGTCGCGGCCTCGGTCACCTACGGGGTGGGGCGTCTTCTCGGGGTCAGCGCAAGCTAACCTGGGCGAGCCACCGAGAGAAGCCAAGGAAACCGACTTAGGGCGAGCCCATGGCACATCAGCGAACGTACTCCGGCCGCATTTCCCTATTGCGAAGAACGAGTCCCGTTGACGTCCTGATTGGGCTCGGCGTGATCGCCGTCTTCTACGGCATCGTGCGGCACGCCGAATCCATGAGCGTCAGAATCGTCGCCGGTTCCTCCGCGTCGAAACTCCCGACAGGGCTCAGCCACATCCCGTACTACGCGGGCTGCTCGCTACTGCGCATGTTCACCGCCCTTGCCATCTCGACGATCTTCACCTTCGTCTACGGCACGGCGGCAGCCCGGCTTCGACGGGCCGAGCCGCTGCTCGTCGCTGTGCTCGACATCCTCCAGTCAGTGCCCATCCTCGGGTTCCTCACCTTCACGACGGTGTTGTTCCTGAGGATGTTCGGCGGGAGCATGCTCGGGCTCGAAGCGGCGTCCATCTTCGCCGTCTTCACCTCCCAGGCATGGAACATGACGTTCAGCTTCTACCACTCCCTCAAGAGCCAGCCTTCTGATCTCGACGAGGCGGCTCGCATCTACCGGCTGACGAAGTGGGAGCGATTCTGGAAGCTCGACGTCCCAAGCTCGATGATCGGCCTGGTCTGGAATGCCATGATGTCGATGGGCGGGGGCTGGTTCTTCTTGACTGCCTCCGAGGCGATCACCGTGAGCGGTCGCCAATACGCCCTCCCGGGGATGGGTAGCTACATAGGAGCTGCCATCTCTGAGGGCTCGCTCGGCAAAGTCGGGATCGCCGTGGCGGTGATGGTCGTCCTGGTGGTAGGCGTGAACGAGGTTTTCTTCCAACCCCTCGTCGCCTGGTCTGACAAGTTCCGGATGGAGCGGTCCGAGTCCGGCGAAAAGCCGGCCCGAAGTCTTGTCCTCGACCTGCTTCGCCGTTCGCATCTCAGGGAGAACTTGGGGGTCGTGCTGCGTCCGGTCGGCCGGGCGCTCGACCGGGTCACCCGCCCGTTCGGCCTGGCCGAGTACCCCCTGACGGAGCCCCGCAGCCGGCGCGAGCTAGGGGACGTGGTCTTCTGGCTGATCGCGGGCGGCTTCATCGCGTTGGGGGCCGTCGCCGCCTTCAAGTACCTGGACCGGTCACTCGGATTCGGCGCATTTGGCTACTGCGTCGAGCTCGGTGCGATCACCTTTGCCAGGGTCACCGTGGTGGTTATCGTCTCCACACTCATCTGGGTACCGGTGGGAGCGTTGATCGGCTTGAACCCGCGTCTGGCCCGGGTGGTCCAGCCGATCGTCCAGATACTCGCCAGCTTCCCGGCGAACCTGCTTTTCCCGTTTCTCGTGATCTTCTTCATAGCCGTCCACCTCTCGCTCAACTTCGGCAGCGTGCTGCTCATGGGCGTGGGCGCGCAGTGGTACATCCTGTTCAATTGCATCGCCGGGGCCATCGGCATCCCCAACGATCTTCGGGAGATGGCGGCGAACTTCAGGCTCCCCCGACGTCAACGTTGGCGACAGCTGATCCTTCCGGGGATCTTCCCGGCCTACGTCACGGGAGGGATCACCGCTGCGGGCGGAGCCTGGAACGCCTCCATCGTCGCCGAGGTGACGTACTGGGGATCGCATCACCTCTATGCCAAGGGGCTCGGAGCCTATATCGCGGAGGCCTCCAGCTCGCCCGCACCGGATCATTTCGCCAAGGTGCTGACTGGTATCATCGTCATGAGCTTGTACGTTGTGCTCGTCAACCGGCTCTTCTGGCAACGCCTCTACCGCCTCGCCGAGTCTCATTTCACGATCTGAGTGAGCCCAGACCCCACCGAAATGACCACGACGTCACCGACCGGACCGAGCGCCAAGGGCGGAACGGAGACGATCCTCGAGGTCTCGGGGGTCTCAAAGGACTACAGCTCCGCCGACGGCACTCCCGTGCCGGTGCTGGACAACATTTCCTTCGTTCTTCGAGAAGGGGAAATCGTGGCCATGCTCGGCAAGTCAGGTGCCGGCAAGAGCACCCTGCTCCGGTGCATTGCCGGTCTCATCGCGCCGAGCGCGGGGAAGATCACCTACCGCGGTGCCCCCGTCGCCGGCGCGAACCCAGGCGTGGCCATGGTCTTCCAGACCTTCGCCCTCCTTCCGTGGCTGACGGTGCTGCAGAATGTCGAAGTCGGCCTGCAGGCCAGGGGCAAGTCGGCAGCCGAGTGCAAGGAGAAGGCGCTCAAGAACATCGACCGGATCGGGCTCGACGGCTTCGAATCGGCCTATCCGAGGGAGCTCTCCGGCGGGATGCAACAGCGGGTCGGATTCGCCAGAGCACTCGCGGTGGAGCCGGACGCTCTCTTGATGGACGAGCCCTTCTCGGCTCTTGACGTGCTGACGGCCGAGAACCTTCGCACCCAGCTGCTCAGTCTCTGGGCAGAACCGGACTTCCCTACCAAGGCCATGCTCATCGTCACCCACAACATCGAAGAGGCGGTCATCCTCGCCGATCGGATCCTGATCCTCGGAACCAATCCGGGACGAATCCGTACCGAGCTCCCCTGCCGGCTCGCTCGCCCCCGGGACCGCCGCAGCGAGGAGGCCCAGGCACTGATCAACGAGATCTACGCCATCATGACCGGGGGCGACGAGCAAGCCCCGTCCAAAGCGAAGAGCGACACGGTGGCGACCGAGACGTCTCTCGACACGACGCCATTGCCTCTGGCCACGGTCGGAGGGGTGGCTGGCCTCCTCGAGATCCTCGCCGCCCACGGCGGCCAAGGCGAGCTTCCGGAGCTCGCCCACCGTCTGAACTTGGACGTGCAGGACCTGCTGCCGCTCGTCGAGGCCGCGCAAATGCTCGATCTGGCGACAGTGGACGGCGCCCACATGGAGCTCACCAACGAAGGACTCAGTTGCGTCAAAGGGACCATCGACAACGCCAAGTCGATCTTCGCCCGCCAAGCCAGGGCGAGGGCACCACTCGTGCGAACCATCTGCACCAGCTTGGAGGCGACCGATGACGGAACCCTGAGCGAGGACTTCTTCCTGGACCTGCTCAGTCGTGCATTCACCAAGGAGAACGCGCGCCAGCAGCTCAACGTGGCCGTCAACTGGGGTCGCTACGGCGAGCTGTACGAGTTCAATGCCCGTACGCGCGAGCTGAAACTGGAACGTCCCACCGCTGCGAAGCCGAAGACAAGACGGCGGCGGCCCCCTGATCCTGACAGGCTGAGAGCGAAACAGTAGAGACACCCGGGACCGCGCTCGACACTCGCCTCCAAGGCCGGTCGCCCGGGCACGAGCTGGGTCTCAGCCGCGCCTACAGCCACCGACACCGGCCGGGCCGGCGCAGGGTTTCTCCGCTCAGCTCTAGAGGTTCCAGCCTTCAGCTGAGGGTTCGCAGGTGGCAACCGAGCGCGCCCGACAGTGCGAAGATGAGTCGTAGCTTTGTTCGTCGGACCTCGAGATCTCCTGGTCGCTGCCCTGGTAGCGGTCTGGGCCAAGCCCTCGAGGCCGGTCGGGGATGTCTTTTGAGAGCGCTTGAAGCAGATTCCAAGGATTGTCACAGGTGATCGGCCTCAAAATTCAGCTGAGCCTCATCTGGGCTCGAGCTGATTGCAAGCCGAACCATTGTGCACCTATGAGGACTCCAGGGGTGATGTCCGTGGCGAGCTCGTTCTTCCAGCAGAAGTTTGGTGGCCGTTACGCCTTGGGTCCTCGCCTTGCCAGCGGAGCCGCTGCGACCGTTGCTGCGCTCCTGCTGAGTGTTTGTGCAGGTCCTAGCTTGGCCGGTGCAAGCGCACTACGACCCTCGGCCAAGCCGGTTGTCACAGCTGGTGAGGTCCCCTCGATCGTCGCAGCGGACACGTTGCTCAACAATCGGGCCAACTCGTCCCTCTCGTTGTCGCTCCAGAACAGCCACGAGTCGTGTCTGCAGCAGATCCTCGACGACGCCACCTACCGAGGCGACCTGGCCGCTGGCTCCAACACGCTGGGTGGGTCTTTCGACCAGGTTCCTGGCCGTGCCTTCGTCCCCCACGAGACCACCTACCCTGCCTTTTTCAGCGTACTGGCCGAAGACCGGGCTTCTTCCGAACCGGTGACGAACAACCTCCTCACCTACGTGAAGACGTCGTCCGACGCGCGTTGGAAGCTGGCCTCAAGCAGCGAGATCCTCGGTCCAACCGACGCCGGCGTGGCGGTACCTGCCGCCGCGACCGACGCTCAGGGTTATGTCACCAGTCTCGATGGCGCGACGACCGATGGACTTGTGACTGCACCCGAGAGGGTGGCCGCGCTCGTGGCGAAGGCGTTCACCTCCGAAGCCGTCAGCGGGAAACTGCCTGCGGGACTCTCGGCGCAGTTTGGACCTAAGAACGTGGCTAATCCCCACTCCATCGCGGCTTCCTACGCCAATCTCGGTACGGTGACGATGCGATTCTCAACGGTGATGCCGGCTGCGGCGGTCGCAGGCGCACCATCGCCTGAATGCCCGTATCCGGCCTACCGACTCGCCGATGGCGCGGCGCTCGTCACGTTCCCGGTCTTCGCGACCACAGTTGTGCAGATCCAAGCGGGCTATGTCGTCACACAGCCCTCGAACAGGAGCGCCTTTGGCGTGCTCCTACCGCCAGGCACCTACAACTCGATCACGATGGTCGCAGGCGACATGGATGTCGCCGTCGTGCCCCCGACGCGCTCACCCCAGCCGATCCAGGTGATCGGCCAGGCGAGCGAGGGGCTGACAGAGACTGGAGTTTCGGGATCGTCTGGTCCCGCCAGTTCCAGCGCTCCGGGCGGCCCCTCGAATGGCGCGGCAATTGCGAGTCAGGTCGCCCCGGGCCTCGTGGATATCGACAGCACACTGAGCTACGAAGGCGCCGAGGCAGAGGGAACCGGGATGGTGCTCACCGCCAAGGGTGAGATCCTCACGAACAACCATGTCATCGAGGGCGGAAGCTCGATTCGAGTGATCGATGTGGGCAACGGGAAGACCTACGGTGCCAACGTCGTCGGATACGACCGAACCGCTGATGTAGCTGTGTTGCAGCTCGAGCACGCCTCCGGTCTGCGAACGGTCCGTCTCGGCAATTCCTCGAGTGTCCGCGAAGGGCAAGGAGTCGTGGGTATCGGCAACGCCGGGGGGGCCGGTGGCGCTCCGAGCTTCGCCGGCGGGAGCGTGACCGCGCTCGATCAGTCCATCACGGCGAGCGATGAAGCTGATGGTACCTCCGAGCGACTGACCGGCCTTATCGAAACCAATGCCGACATCCAGCCGGGGGACTCCGGTGGCCCGCTCGTAAACAGCAGCGGGAAGGTCGTTGGTATGGACACGGCCGCCTCAGCCGGCTTCTCGTTCCAACTGGGAAGCGCGTCAACGCAAGGTTTTTCGATACCGATCAACACGGCTCTCAAGATCGCGGCCACGATTGCCCAAGGACATTCTTCCTCGACGGTTCACATCGGCCCGACTGCCTTTTTGGGCGTCGGCGTCGCATCTTCCGGCCCCGGCGGTCCCACCGGTGCGGTGATTGAGTCCGTAGCGTCGGGCTCGCCCGCCGCCAAGGCCGGGCTGACCGAGGGAGACACGATCACATCTTGCGCAGGGCATCCAGTTAGCTCACCGAACGACGTGGTCACGATCATCCAGAGCGAGAAGCCGGGCGCCGCCGTCTCGCTCGTTTACCTCTCGACTTCGGGCGCGCGACGCACCGTCACAGTACGTTTGACCTCCGGGCCTCCCCAGTAGGGCGATCAGGAGGCCTTCCTCACTCCAGCCCCGCAGGCTTCCTGTCCTGCTGATCGCCGCTGTCGAGTCTCACCCAAGGGAGGCTCACCGCTACATGTGCGCTTGCAGGCGGAGCGGAAGATGAGGTTCGCTGCGTGGGCAGTACCAGCCGCCGTGGCGATTGTGTTGCTGGTCACGGCCTGTGGCTCGGCTGGAAGCGGCGGATCCGGCAGCGGCGGCTCGAGCAGCACTCACGTTCCTGCCAGCAGCACCACCTCCGCGGGTGGCGGCTCTTCTGCCATGACGCTCACCTTTACCGTCTTCATGCCGGGGCCGCGGCCGCCAGCGGCAGCTTCTCGGTGAAGTACCCACCCCCGCCCATGAGGTCGTGCAGTAGCTGGTTCGCCGCCTACTCCGCACTCCCCGAGGTCGCCGAATCGGTGGGCGGCCAATACTTCTACATGGTGGTCGGACTCAAACCCGGCGAGTACCACGGCCCGGGGACGTATGCAATCCCCCTCACCTCGGCTCTCGAGGCGGTCGATCTCGGCGCGCACCAGTTCGGCATGATCGGTGCCAAGTTGAAGGTCAACGCCGACGGCTCCGGGTCGCTCAGCTTCAGTGGCGCTCACGGTCTGCTCGGAGAGATCGACTCCGGCGCCATCGCTGGCTACCACCTTGACCCCTTGGCTACCCTCAGCACCCTTCCCACTTCCGGATCACTGTCGTGAGGTCGATGCCCAGTGCCTCGCAGACCTGCCGCAGTTCGGTCACATCGAGTGCCAATGGCGATTGAGAAACGCGCGGTGACGGCCAGCAAAGTCGCGCGGTGACGGCTCACCAGTTCTGCCGTGAGGTCCAGATGAGCGGCTTCACCCCCTCCCCGAAAAGCCCTCATCCGTGCGACGTTTCTCTTCCCCACCGGTGCTACGTTCCACCCGGAATACGTTGAGAAGTACCAACCAAGGAGGAACCGCCATGAACCTGACACTGAGTGATAGCTGGCGACTCGCTGTCGGTGCCACTCTGGCTTGCGGAGCGATTCTGCTCCCCTCGGCTGCTCTGGCCGCCTCGAGCGCCCCGGCCACTGTGCCGCGGTGCGCGGCCGCTTCGCTCCTGGTCTGGGCTGGGCCAGGCCAGGGGGCCGCTGGATCTGTCGCCGACGAATTCGGATTCACGAACCGCTCCGCCAGCACCTGTTCGCTCTACGGGTACCCGCTCGTCCAGATGCTCAAGAAGTCCGGGAAGAACCTGTCGACGTCTGACCAGAAGGCTCCGGGGGCCTTCAGCATCCAAGAGAAGACGGTCGTTCTGGCACCGGGCAAGACGGCTTACTTCGGCGTCATGTATGCCAGCCAGACCGGCTACGCGAACTTGATTTGCCCAACGTCGGCTGCCTTGAGGTTCACTCCGCCGCATGACGCCGGCACAGTCACGCTGCACGGATCTCACGCGCAGATCACGCCCTACGGTGGCACGACCCAGCACCTGAAGTGCGGGATCGTCCACCTCACGCCGGTGACGGCCAATCGTTTCCAGTAACGCTGGCCGGAGTGGCCGGACACGCAATCCAACAGCCTGAGCCTCTCCGAGATCGACGAGGCCGCGGGAAGCGGCCGGTCTACCGCCACGGGCTAGGGCAGGAAGGTAGCAGGAGCATCTCGGTAGCCTATTTCCCATTTACGGTCTCTACAGTGCGTGCACTGATAGCGTGTCGAGAGCCTTCATGGGACGGCGCTCTATTGGGAATTATGAGGCGGCGGGAATCCATGGACTGTTACAGACAGTCATCATCATTGATCTTGTATTGGCTCCGGTGATGGGTGGCGTATTGTGGTCAGCTGCTGGTTCTTGGGAGGCCTGTGTCCAGCTTGATCATGGTGACCGAGTTTCCGTTCTGGACCGGATTCGGGAACTGCGGCTCGCCATGAGAGCGCATGCAGCCGCCGTACTCGGCGAGCTTCGCTGCCGGCGACGCCAAGGCGGCGGTCGACGTCGTCGACCCGACGGAGGCGACGCCGAGCGAGGCTGGGCGACCTCCGCAGCCTGCGGCCATCAGCGTAATGGCGAAGACACCCACGAGAGTCGGTACGCCGCGCCGAAGCGACAAGCGACCCGACCCTCTCCACAGTCGATATCGGTTGTGACTGTCGCTGGTGGCGCCGTTCATGTCGTAGCCCCTTCTGAGGTACGCGTGCGTGAGCTCCCCTCGAGGCCGGTGTGCACCATCTGGGATAACAGGGGCTTAACGACTGTTAAGTCCCTGTTATCCGGGGTGGCGGATAATGAGTGTCAGATGAACGGCGTAGACGCTCCCCACCAGGGAGGACGACTGCACTTGTGGCCGGCAGGTTGCACCACGCTTGCGCTCGTCGCCATCGCGTTTCTCGCCACCGCGTGTGGTGGCGGTTCGGCTTCGCCTGGCGTAGCGAGCCTCGGGTCGACCACCACGACGACGACTCCCGCCTCGGCAGCTCAGAGCACAAGCAAGGCGACCAACTACGTCGACGCCGTCGCCTACGCGCAGTGCATGCGTACCCACGGGGTGCCGAATATGCCCGACCCAGACAGCAACGGGAACTTTCTTTTCAAAGGTGGAGTCCTCAACGGTGTGAGAGGAATCGACCCGAATTCATCCCAGTATCAAAAGGCGGACAAGGCTTGCCGACACCTGCTTCCCAACGGTGGCCAGTCCACCCCAGCAGAGCTAGCTCAGGCTATCGCCCAAGCCTTGAAGTTCGTAGCGTGCTTGCGCAAACACGGCCTACCGAACATGCCAGACCCAGTCGTGAGCGGCGGCGGGATCATGCTGCACGGGCCACCCGGCGCTGGTCCCAACTCGCCCCAGTTTCAGGCCGCCCAGAAGGCCTGCCAATCGTTCATGCTCGGTGGCGGGCCATGAGCGGCCGCTCACTGGTCAACGCGACGAACGGCGCTTCGTCGTGTGTCCGTCACCGGCTGGCGCCGGGTCGGCAACGACTCGCCCTACTCATCGCGGCCTTTCTCGGCGTTGCTCTGCTCGCAGCAGCTTGTGGCGGCTCGGCCTCGCCCGGCGTGGCGAAGCTTGGATCGGAGACGACAACGACGTCGGCGTCGGGCTCGCCCGCCGGCAGCAGCGGAGCTCCGCCTTCGGCCACGCTTCAAAAGGCGCAGCTCGCCTATGCCGGATGCATGCGCAAGCACGGTGTCCTGAACTTCACAGACCCAAACGTCGGTGGCGGCTACCCCGACGGGTACATGAAGAACATCAACGCCAGCTCGACGCAGTACGTGATCGCCACGAAGGACTGCCGGCCGTTGGCGACGGCGGCCAACATGGCCCCGTGGACCCAAGCGCAGTGGGCGGCGTACGACATCATGATGCTCAAGATCTCCACTTGCATGCGCACTCATGGCATCACGAACTTCCCCGACCCAAAGGGGGGTGAGGAGGGAGGATTCGGGACCGCGGCGGGCCCGATTGACGTGGGCTCTCCCCAGTACGCGGCGGCGGCCAAGAAATGCAACGGACCTCCTGGAGCACCGGCTCAGCGCCGAGCAGACCTCGCACCGGAAGCGGGCAGCTACGCGCCGATTGGGGTTTCTGCTCGAGAGAGTCAATGGCGACGTGGAACTGAGCGCATTCGAAGCGTCCGCCAGGGGAGATCGGAACCGCACCCTGCTTGACCCGAAGGGAGCGGACTTGGCGCGATCGACCGACGTTGGCAGGTAACGGTGAATGCTCCAGTGGAGCCTGACGAGTGATTCCGCCGGCGGTCCTCACTCGGTGGCGCCGGGAGCATCCTTGGTCGACCGAGGAGCAAGTTGATGGGCTACGTCGGGGGCAGGGCGCCTAGCGGGCCAAGCCGATGCCGATCGGCACCATCGGGGCGGCGAGTCCTCTGGGGCCCGCTGAGCTTCGATGGCGACCATGGGCCCCCTCAGCCGCGCCCACCCACCTCGACGCGGTTGCGGCCGCGGCGCTTGGCCAGGTACAGGGCGCTGTCCGCCTCCGCAAGGATCGAATGCCATTCGTCCGACCGACCCGAAGAGACACCCAGGCTGATGGTCACCGCGAGGCGCGGCACGAGCTCGGCCCAGGGGTACGAGGCCACCACCAAGCGAATGCGTTCGGCGAAGCTGGCCGCCACGGTCAGTTCGGCACGAGGCATGGCGAAAACGAACTCGTCCCCCCCGTAGCGCGCTACGACTTGGCCTGAGCGGGCCTCGGCGGCCAACAGCTGACCGAGGGACCGTAGCACCATGTCGCCCAGTTCGTGACCAAAGGTGTCGTTGATCTCCTTGAAGAGGTCGATATCGGCCATGACGAGCGCGAGCGAGACCGGGGTCTCGGCCGCGTGGTCCAGGAAGCGCATGAGGCGGCGGCGGTTGCCTATGCAGGTGAGGGCGTCCTCCTCGGCGGAGAGGACGGCGGCAGCCGCCTGTTCTTCGAGCTGGCGGCGCTCCCGTTCCAAGCCGGCGCGCTCCCAGATCTGCTCTGCGATCTGAACTGTCTGACGTTGGTGGACGGCCCATATCAGCCGCTTGACCTCTAGGGCGTCAGCCGCAACACCTGCCAGGTCGCCGGCAGCCCGTTTAGCAGCCAGCCGCTCCTCCAGGGTGAGCATGAGCTCGTAATCGTCCCCACTGGCCTGGGCCAGCTGGATTGCCCGTTCGGCGACGGCGACGGCGTCCCGGCTCTGGCCCAGATCGCGCCAACAGTGTGACTCGACAACGGCGAAGGCAGCCCGCTGGGCGTCGCTTGCGAAACCTGCACTACCGGTAGCGTGTGTGATGGCCCGCAATGCCTCCAATGCTTCGCCTGGGTGGCCCGTGTCCACGAGCAGCTCCGCCCGCAGAAGCTGCGCGCTAAGTGACAGTTGTCGCTCTGGGGTGACTTCTGCCAGCAGTCGCTCCAGCACCTGCCCGGCCCGCTGAAGCCGTCTGCTGTCCTTAGTGCACAGCGACGCCGACGGGTCTGAGGCACGATTGGCACGCACGGCCAAGAGCAAGGCATTGGCGATGTTGTAGAGCTCGAGGCAGACAAGGTAACCGTCCTCAGCGCGTTCCGCGGCAGCTAACCCCGTTTCGAACTGCGCTACGGCGCGGTCGTAATCGAGCAAGGAGCAACAGAAGGCGCCCAGACGGTTGGCGACCACGGCGCTCAACCTGTCGTCATAGACCGAGGCCAAGCCAAGCACGGTCTTGGTGACCAGATCGGCGGCCAGCGACAACTTGCCTAACCGGGAGGCGAGCACGGCAGCGCGGCTGGCGGCGTCGACAGCGAGGCCAGTTTCGCCAGCCTCCTCGAACAGGGCCACCGCCGCCTGGGCGTCGTCGAGCACCTGACCCCACTCGTACTGGTTGTGGCGCACCTGTGCCCGGCAGATGAGCAACCGTGCCCGATCCACGGGACCAGAGGTCTCCTCTAGCGCCACCTCAATATCCCGCAGGCAGCAGGCGCGGTCCTCTGGGGATGCGGCTGCCAGCGCGCGCTCGGATAGCTCATCGATGCTGTCGGTACGCGTGCGAGCTTTCACCACAAAACTCTAACGGCAGCCGTGACGGTCGAACTTACTTGTCCACTGCGGAAGTACACCGCTGTGATTCGATATAGCGACCGGGGCGCGCTTCACGGGGCGGCGCTGGTGGTCCAGTTGCCGGCGACCGACTCATCCTGCTGGCCAGAGCTCTCCAACCGTTACCTCGACCTGTTCGCCCTCCGCGTCGCGGTGCGTCACCAGCTCGACCGCAACCGACGACCGGAGGCGCTCAAGACCGAGGCGACCCGTCGGCGAATGGCCATCCCGTCTCCCTAAGCACGCGACGTTGGCGCCCCGGCTCGCGAGCGCGAGGGCGATTCCGCGCCCGAGTCCTCGGCCAGCCCCTGTGACGACGGCGCCGCGCCCTTCGAGGCCTGCAAACAGACCGGGATTGTGACGCTCGGCATCCTCTCCTGGCTGGCTGGCTCCCGTTCCGTCCTGGCTGGCTGGCTCTGACCACGTCTGGCTGGCTGGTCCCGGCCCCGTCCTGGCTGGCTCTTCAACCGCGTCTTTGCGTGCTGTTTCTCAATCCAAGCCGCACAGGGCCATGGCTTTGGCGTTTGTCTGGTACGAGCATCGGATGGCCGTGACCTTTCCGGTGGAGTCCGGTACCGGCTCCCCAGTCGCTCGGCGAACGTAGTCGAACGACCCGGAGAAGGTGGGATGGTTCGACTGAGCGGTGCTGTTCGACTTGAACACGAACTTGACGGTGTCGTTCGTCGTCTGCGTGGTGCCTGGTTGTAGGCCGATCACAAGTAGTGCCTTGCCGGTCGCCGGTGCGACAGTCCCCACGATCTTGAACTCCCCCAGGTTGCCGGTGAAGTGAGTCGAACCCGGTTTGTCGCGCAGCACAAAGGCCTGGTTGGGGCTGCTGGGCTTGCCCTGTCCGGTTGCCCAGGCGTATGCGAGCCAGATCCCGTTGACGCTTGAAACCCTGGTCGCTGCTGCGGCACCTCCGCTCGAGGAGCCAAGTGAAACGCACAATGCGGCCACACACGTGGCGAATGTCACCAGGCACCTTGATCTCGTGATCATGTTCCCCCCCCGCTAACCGTTGTCTCGCCCTTTTCGATCCTAGGCGACTGCGTCCTGGCTGGCTGGCTCTCAGGTGTACCGGTTCTACCGTCCCTCTCTCTTATCCCCTCAGCGTCTTAATCGGTGGGCCCGGCAGGGATCGAACCTGCGACCAAGGGATTATGAGTTGACTCCTGTGTGTGCCGAAGCGTCCCGCAGCGTCTGCTGGCGTCCTCGACAAGCCACGTGAACAGGCAGTTCTGGTCGGAATTGGGACGCCTGTAGACCGTGTCGGACGAGTTGGGAACCCAAATGTTGGGTGATTGTTGGGTGGCGCCTCGTGAGTTCCAGCCCTTCGGCTGTCAATCTGAACCATCCGAAAGGGCCAAGCCCAGTGCATTAGACCCGCCCCAAGCGACGAGCTCTGGATCGGCAGGCAGGTCGTCGTTACTGCACCGTGCATACCGATCTCTACGAAAGTTAGCGGTACACTAACTTTCGTGGCCTCTAGTACGCGCTTCGCTGGCCTTTGGGATGAGCTCCTCAGCGAAGGGCAGGTAACGCTCACCCAGGAGCAGATTCGAGACCGCTCAGGATCTTCGCCAGGGTCGGTGCGAGTTGCCGTCGCCGAGGCCCAGCGACGGCACCTGCTTTTCAGCCCGGTAAGGGGTCTCTACGTTCTCATCCCCCCGCAGTACCGGCACGAGGGCACCGTACCCGCCGATTGGTTCCTCGACGACCTCTGCCGTCACCTCGACCGAAATTACTATCTTGCCTACCTTTCTGCGGCCGCCCGTTACGGCGCAGCGCACCAAGCGGCTCAGGTAACCCAGACGGTCGTCGACCGTCCGGTGATCGACAGGACATCCGGACCGAGAGTGCGTTTTTACACTGATGCCCGGATGTCAGTGTGGCCGGTGACGACGGCGACCGGCCCCACCGGATCGCTTCGGGTCGCGACACCGGAGACGTGCGCGTTCGACCTCGCTCAGGCTCCGAGTAGAGGGGGTGGTGTCGGCAACGTGGCAACTGTCTTGCGTGAACTCACTCTTGACGCAGATAACCTCGCCGAGCAGACGGCGCACCGCTCACGGGCGGCTGCGCGCCGATTGGGTTTCCTGCTTGAGAGCGTCCATAGCGAAGTGGAGTTACTAGCACTCGAAGCGTCCGCCAGGGGCGACCGGAACCGCACCCTGCTCGATCCGAAGCGAGCGGCCCACGGCGCGATCGACTTACGCTGGCACGTGATAGTGAATGCTCCAGTGGAGCCTGAGGAGTGATTCCTCCGCCAGTCCTCACTCGGTGGCGCCGGGAGCATCCTTGGTCGACTGAGGAGCAGGTTGAACAAGACTTGTTGCTCTCACAACTGGCGATCCTCCTCGCGGAGCACGACGAGCTTGGCCATTGTCTCGTTTGGCGCGGTGGCACGTGTTTGCACAAGCTGCACCTGTCAAGAGCGAGACGGTATTCGGAGGATCTCGACTACGTGCTCGTCGGCCGCGCCGGACCGACCGGCTGGCTCGTTGACGCCATCCGGGCAGCGGTCGTAGAGAGTCCTCTCCGGGAGGTGAGTCGCAACGTCGCGCACGGCGGCGTAAAGGTTCTGCTCGAGGGTGACTCGAATTCTGGAGTTCCGCTGCGGGTCAAGATCGAGGTCAATACCGACGAGGTTCCGCCGGCACTCACCCTAACCCGAATTGCTCACCGCGTTGACACTCGCTGGTGGTCAGGCGAAGCTGAAATACCGACCTTCGCGCCCGCCGAGCTCGTGGGGACGAAGTTCCGCGCACTTGCGCAACGGCGTAAAGGCCGCGACCTGTGGGACATGTGGCTCGCCCGCCGTGAACTCGCGATCAGCGACACCGATTTAGCCGTTGCGGGTGACCGCTACCTGAGCGCCTGCGGCGTGTCGCCGGCCAGGTTTCGTCAGCGTCTTTGGTCGAACGCGGCGGACCAGCAGTTCCGTGATGATCTCGAACTGCTTGCAGTCGACGGACCGGCTGAGTACGAGGTCCATCAGGCGGCAACCGAGTTGATCCTTTGGAGCGACCAGAATCTGGATCCTCTTTACGATGCGCGACGCTCGTCGTCAGCCGTCGCCCGCGAACGCGCGAGATGGGCACGAAACGGATGGGCACCCGGCAACTTGCGGTGTCCCCATCATCGAGTCGCGACAGATACCGCGATTCGTTGCCCGCACTGGTACCCGCCTGGTGGCGGTTGTCCCGACCATGCCCAGACCTGAGAGGAGCTGGATCTGACGACCCACGACCGCTCGGGTGAACATAGCTCAGAGGGCGACCTTGCTGAACGAGTCGCGGAGCTTGAGGCGGAGAACCGTCGTTTGCGCGATCTTCTCGGCCTCGGGCGTGCAGACCGGGCTGCTCCTGTAGGTGTTTGGGAGCCGACTCTGTTTCCCGCGGAAGTTTCAGCCTTGGCCTCGAGTGTGACGCGACGTTCTCCTTCGCAGCAAAAGGTCGAGCTTTTCCGAGCATTGTTCCGGGGCCGGGACGACGTTTTCGCGCTGCGCTGGGAGAACGTTCGCACAGGCAAGTCGGGGTGGGGGCCCGCTGTCAAGGGCGGATGGGCGAACAGTCGCAGGCTCGACAGGGAGCTGTTGCCCTTGAGCGGAGAGGTGATCGCGAACCACCTCTCCGGAACCATGAGTCTCGGTCTTTATCCATTGATGGACGACGACGCGTGTTTCTTGCTGGTGTGCGACTTCGACGGCCCAGGCTGGACGCTTGACGCTCTCGCTTACCTTGATGCCGCGCGAGCGGCCGGCATTCCCGCTGTGCTTGAGCGATCCCGATCCGGAGATGGCGGCCACGTGTGGGTTTTCTTCAGTGAGCGGGTGCCCGCCAGCTCGGCTCGACGGATTGGTGCCTGCATCTTGCGCGACGCCATGACAGCTCGCGCGGAGATCGACCTCGTGAGCTACGACCGGCTCTTTCCCTCACAGGACTTCCTGCCCAGGCAAGGCTTCGGCAACCTCATTGCTCTCCCGCTCCAGGGTGAATGTCGTAACAAGGGAACGACTGTCTTTCTCGACCCATCGACGCTCGACCCCTACGCGGACCAGTGGGAGTTCTTGGCGTCTGTCGACCGCCTAAGTCGCGAGGCCGCGCTCTCGCTCGCCGAGACCCTCGGCGAGGTGTCAGTCGGCCCGGACGCGCGCACCTATCGTCGTCTCGGTCGCGCGCCGGGTTCGCCCCCTCCGCCTGCGTCGATGCGGGCGTTGGCTTCCGCGATGCTGGTGGTGGACCGCATCGGCCTGCCCCCGCCCTTGCTGGCCGCGCTGAAGCATGTCGCGTCACTGCACAATCCGGACTTCTACGAAAAGGAGAAGAACCGGTTTTGGACCGGCAGCACGCCCCGGTTCATCCGCTGCTATAGAGAGACGCTCGACCAGCTGCTACTTCCGAGGGGCGTTCGTCCCCAAGTTGAGGCGATCGCGACCGAGGCCGGAAGTCGGCTCGAGATCATCGAGAAATTTGAGTCGACAGACGTGGTCGAGTACGAGCCGCTCGCGACGCTCCGCCCCGACCAGCAAACAGCCGTCGACGCACTTGCACCTCACGAACTAGGCGTACTTGTTGCGCCGCCAGGTGCCGGAAAGACCGTCATCGCGTGCGCCCTCATCGCTCTTCACCGCGTGCCGACTCTGGTGATCGTCGACCGCCAGCCCCTTATCGAACAATGGCGAGACCGTTTGCTCACATACCTCGGTCTCGACAGGAAGCGAGTCGGACAGATCGGTTCGAAGCAGAAGGCGAGCGGTGTGGTCGACCTGGCGATGGTTCAAGGTCTTGCCCGCCGCGAGGATCTCGCGGAGTTAACAGAGCGCTACGGACTCGTGATTGTCGACGAGTGCCACCACGTTCCCGCCGTCACATTCGAGCGTGCAGTAGGTCAAATACCTGTGCGCCGATGGCTCGGTCTAACGGCGACACCGTATCGGCGAGACGGGCTTCAGGCCATGATGACGATGCAGTGTGGCCCAATAAGGCACCGGATGCAGGAGCCGTCTGGGAGTCAGTTGTTGCAGCGGGAGCTAGTTGTCCACGGGACCGCTTACGTTGAAGGCCCTGGCCTGCACATTCAGGAGACATTTCGAGGCGTTGTGGCCGACGCCAGCAGAACGAGGTCGATCTGCGACGACATTTCGACTTCGGTCAACGAGGGACGAAACAGCCTCGTGCTCACGCGTTGGACCGAGCATCTGGACGCGATCGTGGAGGATCTCGCCAGTCGCGGGATCACTGCCAATGTGCTCCGAGGAGGCATGAGTAAGAAGGCAAGACGAGCGGTCATCGACCGACTCGCTCAGCCTGGGCTGGTTGGCACCGTCCTCGTTGCTACCGCGAGTTTCCTTGGCGAGGGATTCGATTGCCCGGCATTAGACACCGTCTTTCTGGCCTTCCCCATCAAGTTCAAAGGGAGCATCGTCCAGTACGTCGGTCGGGTCCTACGGCCGACACCTGACAAGGCACGCGTTGTCGTGCACGACTACGTCGACGTGGAGGTTCCGGTGCTCGCGCGGATGTACAGCGAACGCGTCCGGGGATACAAGAGCCTCGGCTTCATAGCGCCTAGGAAACCATCGAGCCGGTAGGTCGTCGTCTGAACCGGTGTGGCGACAGGAGGAGTATTCCAGAGGAGTCGGAAGTCCAGTGAGTTCCACACCCCGAGCCTTGCGGCTATTCAGACCCTTCAGACCGGGGATCTGTTCTCTGGGACTTGTCGGGACTCTCTGGGGATGTCTCTCTGGGGATTTCGGAACTTTGTTGGACGAATGTTGGGTTGCCGTCACCGCTAATCCAGCTCAAAAATAAAGGTCTGAACTGCAGTTTCATCTGTGGGCCCGGCAGGGATCGAACCTGCGACCAAGGGATTATGAGGCCACGCCGACCAGTTCCTGAGCGTCTCGCAGCGTCCGACAGCATCTGCATTTGGCACCCTGAACAGGCCGTTCAGCTTTCCAGCCGGACATGTGTGGACGGCGCTGGACGGGTTGGGAACGTCAATGTTGGGTGAATGTTGGGTGGGAGCCTTCTGTCATAGGTGGGGGTGCGCGTCGGAGGGCCGACGTCAAGGATCTCCGACTGGTAACGGGGCGTACGCGGTGAGTGAACACCGAACGCCGACCCGGCGCTTTCGAGCCCTCCTTTCGTCGCCGAGCAGATCGCCCGGTTCGGCGCTTCTCGAGTCCGTGCCCTCGAGACCGCTGCCTTCGACCACCGCGCTGACGCGGCGATTGAGAAAGCCGAGCGTCAGCAGCCAGTGCTGGACCACGAGGAGGGGGCAGCAGACCGCGACCCGCCGACGAGCATCGACGTCACGATCGACGCGCTCAGGTGCAGCCGGTGGCGCGTCTCGAGCGGAGCCTCGCATCGTCTCGCGGCGAGTCGTGCGTGCCCGAGACGGCGATGCTGCGAGCTCGAGTTACCTCTTGCCGCGCGTCGCCACCGCTTCGATCTCACCTGGGAGCAGGGCAAGGAGATGACCGAGCACGTCCGGTTGACGCTCAGAGGGCAGCTTGCCGTTAGGGACCCGACGACCGTCGATGTAACGGTTTGTCGTCGCCGCTGCTATTCATAAGTGTGGACTACGCTACCGACGAGGAGCTGATCGCTTCGGTGACGACCAGTGCCGCCGCGTTCGAGCTGTTCTACCGGCGGCACGTCTCCGGCGTCACCCGGTACCTGGCTGGCCGATGTCCCACCCCTGAGGATGTCGCCGACGCGACAGCGGCGACCTTCCTTGCTGTCCTTCGCTCCGCTTCCACCTTCGACGCGTCGCAGGGAAGCGCCACGGGTTGGCTGTTTAGCATCGCAGCCCATGAGGCGCACCGACAGGGCCGCGCGCACCGACGCGACGAGGGCCTTCGCGCGAGGCTCTCGGGCCGGCGGCTGCTCTCGCCAGACGACATCGAGCGCGTCGGCGAGATGATCGATGCGGCTCGCAACGCCGAGCGCATCGCCCGACTGATGGAGTCCGCGCCGTCGTCAGAGCGCTCCCTGCTCGGAGCGCTCGTGATGGACGGCAACACCGTCGCTGGGGCGTCGAGAGCTCTCGGCATCTCACCTGAGGCGGGGCGGGTGCGCCTCTCCCGCTTGCGGCGACGCCTCACTTTTCATCGGGAAGACGCTTTCTCCAACGGCGACAAGCCAAAGACCACGGAAAGGGGTATGCGCAAATGCTGACCACGGACCTGCCCGAGAACGGGTTCGAGCAAAGGCTCCTCGAGCAGTTACTCGCGTACCGCGCCGAGCTGTATGGACCAGCAGCACCGTCGGCGCCAAGAAGGGCCCGACGTCTACGACAAGCCGGGTTCGGGACTGGCCTTGCGGCTGCTGCGGCAGCCGTGGTCATCGTGCTCACCCACGTCGCGCTCTTCGGCCCGCCGGCGAACTCCGGCATCAGAGGCGTAAGCACGGCGAAGACCCAGGCTCGTCCTTCGGTTGCGACGCTCGCGGCGAGCCTGACCCTCGCCGCCAGGGCCTCGGTCAACGACGATGTCGTCTTCGAGCACTCCGTTGACGCCACCGGCGCCGTCGTGGACAGCTGGACCACTGACGGCGGCAACGAGTCACGGACCCGCACCTACTACAGCGACGGCTCACCGCAGTACGACACGTTCTTCGACGTGTCTGGGGCCAGCTTGAACGCAACGATCGTCGATTACCCTGATCGCGCGTGGTGGACAACGTCGACGCCGTGGACAGTGCCGTCGACCACATTCGTGATCAACCGGGGGTCGGCGATGTCAGCTTCGGCGCCGCTCAACGCGGTGTTCCCGCAGTGGCTCCTCACCCTTGAGAACTTCACGATGCTCCCCGGAACTCAGCTCGTCCATGGGATGGAGACCTACGAGCTCGCTACCCCAGACACGCCTGGCTTTCAGCGCTCGATCTGGGTCGCTGTCAGCACCAACCTGCCAGTTCAAGAGGTCACGAGCGGCGAAGCCAACCTGGGCAACGACATCACGAACACCTTCGACTTCTTGCCCAGGACGAGCACGAACCTCGCCCTGCTGCAACTATCGATCCCAGCCGGGTTCAGCCATTCCACTGTGCCGTTGGTGCCGAGCGGGTCGAGTAGCGCTAGTGAACCGGTGGGATAAAGGTCGATCCGAGACGAGGTCGTGTGGGATCGGGAACGGGTCCGATCACTCTGATGATCCGATAGTTAGAGTCTCGGAGTGCATGATCCGCTCATGGCGCGAACGACGCTGCGAGCGAAGGGGCAGTTGACGCTCCCTGATGACATCCGAAGGGCTGCGCATCTCGAGGAGGGTGAGCTCCTCGAGGCCGAGATCACGACCGAGGGCATCCTGCTGCGTCCCCAGAAGCTGATTGATACCACCCAGGCATGGTTCTGGACTCCGGAGTGGCAGGCCGGAGAGCGGGAGGCGGATGCCGACCGCGCTGCGGGCAGGATCGAGACCTTCGGCTCCGGCGACGAGCTCATCGGTGCTCTGCGTTCACGAGCCAAGGGCCGGCCCGAGCGATCCCCTCGATAAACACGCGTGCCTACCTATGCATAGCTGGCCCGCTTCGGCGCGGACTTCGACTCGCTGTCGGCGAGCCAGCAAGCCGCCTTCCTTGTCGCGGTAGCTCAGTTCGTGGAGGACCTGCGCGGCGGTGGCGGGTTCCGCAAGGGCCTTCGCGTCAAGGGTGTGAAAGGCGCGAGTGGGATCTTCGAGATGACATGGGCCGACGACGGACGAGCGACCTTCGAGTAAGGGGGACGCTGTGCTCAAAGGCGAGCGTCACGTTGTGTGGCGTCGGGTAGGCAGCATCTGCGCACCCCCCGGACACAAGTGGGGCTGCACCTAACGAGGCTCTCGCACATCGTGGCGGCTGGATGCCGCGGGTGCGTGCCCTGTAACACAGCACCCGCAAACTGCATAGGTTACGGTCCTTGCTGTGTTGGCATACCCTGATTGGACCTACTACCCAGCGCACGACCAGCCCCCTGACTGGGTCACGGACTTCATTTTGGAGCCCGGTCGTGCTGTCGACCCGATCAGCGGCCTCGATAAGGCTCGTCAGGAGGATGGGGTAGAGGGACGATCCGCGGAAGTCGGTCTCGATCGCGTCCCTAATGGCGTCGACCTTCGCACCGTTGTCTGGTCGGAAGTACCGCGACTGCACACAGAAGGTCTCGGTGAAATACCCAGGCTGACCCGGCAGACCCTGCAGAAAGGCCAGAGCGTCACGCAGGTCATCCTTGTCGATGGTTAGCGAGTCAGTGCCGATGTAGCAGTCCGCGAAGACCTTGGAGTAGGTGGCGCTGTCCAGCGCGGTCACTTCGGCACCGCGCTTCTTGAACTCGTACGCAACACGGGTAGTGCCGGTGAATAGGTCGAGCGCCGTGCGGGCTCCGGCAGCGCTCAGAAGCGCTCCCAAGGCCGGCACGAGGCGGCGCTTCGACCCGATGTACTTGATGGGCAACTTCCTCGTCCTTCCGTCGATCAGAGACTGCCACGGAAGCAAACCACACCGGTGGATCATTAGCGAGCGTCAGACCCACGGCCGGTACGAGCGAAGTGTCATGCTCACGGCGGCGACCGGACGTAGCGCGTCGTACCATCGGTTGGCGACGTGGCGGAGGTGAAGAGCCGGAAATGAGCGTCGGTGACGAAGGGGCGTCAGAAGATCAGGCCCTCACGCGTTTGGCCTCGTACCGGCACTGCGTCGACCGGATCGAAGCCAACTGGCCCGCATTTGCCGCGCGACGCCGACAACATCTCCGCCAAGGCCTCTTCGACAGCCCGGTAGAGAAGGTGGCGGAGAACATCCTCGAGGACCTGTTCACGATGGTGCTCGATTGGTCACTCGCCGACGTGAACCTGCAGGTTGGCAGGGCGGACGTGATCCTCTCTGAGCTCGGGATCAAGCGGCTGGTGTTGGAGGTCAAACGTCCCGGCACCCTGCTCTGGCACCGGCGGGCGGTCGAGGACGCCCTCGATCAGGCACGGCGCTACGCGGCGGAGCAGAGGGTCGGAGCCGTCGCCGTCAGCGACGCGCACATGCTCTACGCGGCTGACGTCGTGGGTGGCGGACTACGCGACCGGGTGCTGGTGGCTCTCGACCTTGACGAAGCTCCCAGGGACCTCTGGTGGATCTCGGTGCACGGCATCTACCGACCCGGCTCGACGAACGCCACTGAGTTGACGCGACTGCTCGATGTGACGCCAGTCTCAGCCTCCGAGGCGCTCGCAGATGGGCTCGTCCACCCCAAGTATCACCTCCCATCAAGGTGCTTCGCCTACGTCGGCGCGGCGAACGAGGTCCACACCTGGAAGCTCCCCTACCTTCTCGACACCGGGGCGCCCGACGCGAAACGGCTCCCCAAGGCGATCCAGTCGATCCTCAGCAACTACCGGGGTGCCAAGGTCGACATCCCGCGAGAGGACGTTGGCGACGTCCTCGTCCGCCTGGCAATCGCAGCCGCCACTCTGCGCAAGCTGCCTTGTCAGTGCACGGAACCGTCCCCCGCCTACGTCGAAGCCCATCAGGCCCTCGAACAACTCGAGCGGCTCGCAGACGTTCGGTGTTGCTTGTGGCCCCAAGGGAGCCCGCTGCCGTCCCGCCGGAGCCGCCCAAGTCGACGCTAT
>JBKQMT010000094.1:0-2974 GCA_052146595.1 Acidimicrobiales bacterium | reverse complement strand
GGAGTGCACGCTGCCGCTCACCTCGGTTCGCCCGGTGAGCCTTGTTGTTACCGAGATGGCAGTGATCGAGCCGACCCCAGAAGGGCTCGTGCTGCGCGAGCGAGCGCCGGGGGTCTCGGTCGCCGACGTCGTCGGCGCGACCGCCGCCAAACTGATTATCCCACCGACCGTCCCGGAGTACGCCCTGTCATGAACGAGGCCGTGAAGGCGGGTCACAACGCGGCCGAACGGCGGTCGTCCTACGAAAGGAAGTCTCGGTGCCGACGGCCGTCTGATCCCGGCCGCCCGCTCACTTGCCGCATGTTTGAGGAGTGAAGCCATGTCGCGACTAGACGGAAAGCTCGCCATCGTTACCGGATCAGCAAGCGGGATCGGCAGGCAGATCGCACTCCGCTTTACGCGCGAGGGCGCGAAAGTCGCCGTCGCGGACCTCGATCTCGGCCGGGCCCAGGAGGTTGTGAGTGAGATCACGTTGGGCGGCGGCATTGCGACGGCGGTCGCGATGGACGTCGCCGACGAGGCACAGGTCAAGGCCGG
Source organism: Acidimicrobiales bacterium (assembly GCA_052146595.1). Taxonomy (GTDB): domain Bacteria; phylum Actinomycetota; class Acidimicrobiia; order Acidimicrobiales; family Bog-793; genus Fen-455. The sequence continues at coordinate 2,437 of JBKQMT010000094.1, read as the reverse complement.
CGTCGACGAGGTCGCCGCTCGATTCGGCGGCGTCGACATCTTGGTCAGCAACGCCGGGATTCAGCACATCGCCCCGCTCGTCGACCTGTCGCTCGGCGACTGGCCGAAGATCCTGGCCGTGCACCTCGACGGTGCTTTTCTCACGACCCAGGCCTGTCTTCGACACATGATCCGACAGGGCCGCGGAGGTACCGTTCTTTACATCGGTTCGGTCCACTCCGTCGAGGCATCGACCCTGAAGGCGCCCTACGTCACGGCCAAGCACGGCCTGATTGGGCTGGCCCGGCTGGTCGCCAAGGAAGGGGCTGTTCACGGCGTCCGGGCCAACGTGATCTGCCCCGGCTTCGTGCGCACGCCCCTCGTCGACCGGCAAATCCCCGAACAGGCCAGGGAACTGGGCCTGACCGAGGACCAGGTCGTCAAGACGGTCATGCTCCGGGAGACGGTCGATGGCGAGTTCACGACGGTAGAGGAGATCGCGGATGTGGCCGTCTTCTTCGCCGCATTCCCCTCGCTGGCATTGACCGGGCAATCGCTCATCGTGAGCCACGGCTGGCACATGCAGTGACGCACTACCGCTCGGCGGCTAGAACCGTCTGTCTGCTTCATCGACGCCGTCCAGGCGCAGGACTGCTACCCATTTGAGGGTCGCTAAGGCATCGTTTCTCATCGAGGATCGGGAGCCTCTGCTTCACCGATCTCAGGTTTTCGAGGCCATCATGATCAGCACCCAATACACCACGGAGGACTTGAAGAAGCTCCCGGTCCGGGCCATCGTCGCCTTCGCGGCGCGGTGCGCGCGGAGGGTCGAGTCCATCGCCCAATTCCCCGCGGATCACCCGCAGCGAGAGGCCCGTCGTGTGGCTGTCGACGACGCCATCCGGCTTGCCGAGGAGGTCTCGAAGGGCTCGGCCTGCGCCTCCCTCGATCCGGTGGTCTGGGCCCTCGAATCGACTCGGGCCATCTCGGGCGTCGGGGTCGGGTGCGAGTGCGCCGCGGCGGCGGCCGCGGCAGCCGCACGTACGGCGGCAACCGTCTGGCTCATGCACAGCCCGGGGGAGGGCGATCGAGACGCAGACCGATGGACGAATACGCCCGAGGCTCGCAGCAATCTCTCCCACCTGGCCAACGTCACGGCCGACATCGTCGCGCTGGACGCCTTCACGGCCGCGGTCGAGGCGGCCAACGCGGTCGCCTTTGACGACACCTTCATGCGCGGGGCCACCCGGGATTATGAGAGGCTCCTCGGCCTTCATCTCGGCACATATCCCCAGGCCGGACCGCCGATCGACCCCTCTCCCGATGGCCCGCTCGGGCCGCTCTAGAGCGCCGCTCATATGGTCCCCGGCAACTCCTCGCGGTACGGACAGACGGCAAGTGTGAACATCAACGAGAGAAGTACTGGTGTCGTTCTCGAGTGAGCGCTCTCCGCATCTGATCGTCTCGTTTCGTGGCTTGTGTTACAGGGTGGGACCCACTGTCAGACCGATGTCTTCGGCATGGCTGCGGAGCGGAACTCGTATGCTCGGCGTCGAGAATCAAAGCCCCTCTGCCCTGAGTCCCTTCTCACACCGCACCACGCCCCCTCGATTCTCAAGGACTGTGATCGGTCCGTCTTGCGACACGACGAAGACCACAACACCCTCTTCACGCTTCACGAATGACAATGCAGACTGATGCCTCATGCCTTCGTTCTCAACGAGGCTCGCATGATTAATAGTTCTACCATTTCCATCGATAAATGTCAGTTGGCTTTCGTCCACGGGAGCGTTGTCGATCATGGCGCCAAAACCGTGCAGACTCAAGTCGGTTCCCAGGACAATGGCTCCGTCGGTTCCAGAGAGCTGCGCCGTGGCGGCCATGTATTCTGTTATATTCGATCCTTCATAGACTGAGGGGGTCCCGGGCGATCGGCCCACCGGCACACGAGGCGTGCCCTGGCCATCCTCGGCCGCGGCGAGCCAGTACCTCACCATCGCCTTTTGAAGTCGTCTCTGTGAGATCGGATAACGATAAGACAATGCCGGACTTTCGGGCCGGTCGGTGACGATGAGCATGCCTCCATGGCCCAGCTCCGCGATTCGCCATACGAGCTCGGCGATGATCAACTGGATCCTACAATCCGTCGGCGCCTCGGCCTTGACGCCTTTCCGAAGCAACTCACCGATCGCGAGGCCCTTCCGGCGCAACTCGCCGAGCCCGGGGTCCTGGACGCGAGCAAGGCGATGTTCAACGTCCGCGTCTCCCTTGGACGCGAATTCATCGCCCAACAGGTTGGTAAGACGACTCTCCATCACAGCGGCAAGCCGCTCCAAGGCCCTGCTCGAGAGGATTGACGAATAGGATTCAACCTTGCCGCCTCGGTAGCTGAATGCTCCCCTGTCACAGAGCACATCGATGTGTCCTGGACCCCGAATCGTGACCTTGAATGACGGGA
>JBKQMT010000093.1:0-104707 GCA_052146595.1 Acidimicrobiales bacterium | reverse complement strand
TCGGGAGCGTCCCAAGGAGGGAACGACACCTGCGGTCAAAAGACCTACCAGCGCGGCCGGTTCACACCCTCTACCCCGGCTCTTCGGTGCGGGTTTACCCTCGAGGACCCAACCACGCAGGTTACGCGTTTGGTTGTCCGGCTGAAAGTGGTCGGTCCAGAGCGTCCTAGAGCTTCCGACCAGCCAGGCAGGTATCCGGCCGCTTGATCCGCCCGGAGCCGTGCACGCGCTCCAGGCTCGGGATATTGGAACGGGCGCACGGCCCTGTACTTCCCTCGCAAGGAGACGGGGCCATGCACACACGCACTTCATCGGACTCTCGTGCCGTCGCTTGCGCACTAGGACTGGGTCACACGGTCGACAAGCATTCGAAGTCAATTTGTAATAAGGTGAGTTCTGACCGGTGCCCGGGCTTGGCGGACGGGCGAGGATACGTAGGCCCGGGCGCAGGTCCGCTAGAGCGTGCCGCATCCAACTCATGTGCGCTGAGCTTCGAAGCTGCGTCCTTGACCTTCTCGCCAACGCCCTGTTGGGCCGCCTTTCCTTTGCGTCGGTGGCCAGGTCAAGGCTCTCGGCACCCTTGCCTCGGGCAGGCTCACGGCGACCGCGGTGACGATTGTGCGAGCCTGCAGAGATAGAGACAGGTTGCCTTGGAGACCTACTGCGCCGGCCTGACTCGGTACACGGCAGGGGTGACCGTCACATCGAGCGGGAAGTCGTAGGTTCGCACTTGGAGCTGGGGCCCGAGTGCCTCGGCCGGGACCGCGCTCGGCAGCTCGACCAAGAGTGAGACGGTCTGTGGACTCGAATTCAAGGAGACCTCGCGCGAAGCGAGATCTCCGAAACCGTTCCACACGTCTAGATAGACCTTGCCCCTCCCAGTCAGGCTCTCGAGCCGGAAGAGATAGATCTCACCCGGCTGCGAAACAAGAAGCGGCCAAGCCACCCAGGTACTGCCGCCGAAGCCCGTCAGGGTCACCCCGGCGGGCGGGGTCTCGAACCTGAGCCGGTACGAGCCCGGTTGCCGTGCCGACCTTGCCTTGACGTTGGCGGGCACCCCCGGAGCAACTCCGTCGAGCAGGTTCGGACGCTGCGGAACTTCGAGCCGGCTGCCGGGCGCAAGTGGCACCGTATTGACCCTGATGCGCCGCGGCTGAGCATTGTAAGTGAGCCGTAGCGAAGTCAGGGCAAAGCGGGAACCTGTTCCGGCGATGAACTTGACCCAAACGTGGGATGAGGGAAGCACGTCGGCCACGTTGGCCACCACTTCGACCATCTCGTCAGGCGAAGCCGAGACCTTGGCGAGCTTCTGCCACTGACGGTCATCGCCGGTCGCCTGCACGCTTCCGCTCCCGATAGCCGTGAACGACAGCGACAGCGAACGACAGCGCTCGACGTTGAATTTGTAGGTCCAAGCGCCGCCGCCCTCTACGTAACGAGCCTGAGAGGCAACGCCATCTTTGTTGAACACTGCCGGCAGGGAGTGGCCGTCGCCCTCCGTCAGGAAATAAGGGTCGATGTTGGTCGAGACGGGGAGTCCGAGCAGAGTGGTCCGTGCGAGGCCCTCCCTCCAAGCCTGCCGCTGGAGCCTGACCAGCTGGCTGGGCAGCACGAAGCGCACGGGCACGTCGAAGTGCGCCTTCACCGTCGCGACGGCGTCCTCATAGGTCGTGCAGTTGCCAAGCCCCACCACGAGGAACAGGGGTCGTTCGCCGTTGACCGCGGCCGCATTGGCGATGCTCGAGACCGCTAGGGCGCTAGGAGTCGGGCCGCTCGGCGCGTACCCGCCCGTTGGGAACACGGGGCACCCGTCTATCCAGAGCGCCTCTCCGATCGGGTACAGGCCGGGCGGCCGCTGATACCCGATAAAGTGCCCCTGGGGTGCATTCTCGCCATGGAGGAGTTGCCACAGTCCCGATCCCTGTTCAGAGGGGATCGCGTTCCTATGGGGGAGGTCCTGGCTCACAGCCAGTCCGGCGCTCGTCAGGGCGGCCTGGGCTGCGGCTACATAGTCCTCCCAGAGGTGGTTGCCGACGAACGACTGCAGGTCGGGATACCCGAAGGGAAGCCAGGCGACCATCTCGTCGTTGAACGACGCGGTCTCGAAGTAATGCCGGGCGATGCCGGGTGTCCAGGAGGGAGTCATTCCCTGCATCGACCAGCCCACCGGCACCTTGCCGCGTTCTCGGGCCACCCACCGTGCCTCGTGGTGGCCGATGAGCACTCCGATGTTGTCGCCGTCGGTGAAGACCACCGTCGCATACACCAGGTTCCTCTTGAGCCGGGGGGGTCGAGGCAGTGGGCGTTGCACGGCCTTGGTGCGGATGGCGTTGTGAACCGTCAGGTTCGCGGCAGGAAGGCCCGGCGTGTCCGCCCCGACGAAGTTGATCCCATGTCGGGACGACAAAACCGTCTGGGCGCTCTCGTCGTCGCCCCAGCCGAACATCGTGGCCGGGCCTCGGCCGACCGTGCCGAGGATGGCTCTTTCGAGCTGGTCGCCGCTCTCGCCACCAAAGGTCATGTGACCCAGGTCAGCAGTCCAGGTGAACGCCCGAGCGCCAACCGCGTAGTCCCGGACCGTCCAGTTCACGACGCCCTCTGACGGATCACCTGCAAGGTCGCCCACAGACACCAGGGCCAGCGTCGACGGAGTCGAGCCGGCCATCTGACCGAGAGCCCATCGGTATGCGTTGGCCGGAGTCTTGAGATCGAGAGAGCGAAGGTCGAGGAAAAGGCCTAAACCGTGGGCGAGCGGCCCGACGGCGTCGTCAGGCCCGAAGGCTGCGGTTCCACGAAGCCAAGCAAGCGTCGTGGCCACGTTGATCGTGGCAGGTACGGTCGGATCCCATATCACGTACTGGTCGACGCCTCGCTGGTGCGCCAGGTCGACCAGGTCCTGTGCGGTTCCGCTCTCAGAGCCGATCGCCAGCTGCCTCGAGTAGACGTCGGGCCACAGGTTGAAGACTTCTTCGGGAAAGCAGTTGGACATGAGAGGTAGCTGCAGGTAAGCCGCCTGACCTCCGCTGGGCAGCCGTTGATTGACCAGACCCTGCAGGATGGCTAGCGCAACACGCGTCTCGTCGCCGACCCCGGTCGTGTCGACGACCAGCAGTGAGCCAGGAGATTCGGCGGGAGGTGGCAACCATCCCCAGGCGGTGTCGGCAGGCGATCGCTCAGCTCTCTGGGCGGCGGCTACCAACCAGTCGACGCTGGTTCCGTGGCGGCCAGCCAGTAGCGGCTCCGCCGCCGAAGGGATCGGCTCCGGAGCGGACCTCGCGACCTTGCCGCCCATGACCATGCCGGCACCGGCCACGCTCAGTCTGCCGGCGCCAGAAAGAAAGCGACGCCGACCGACGCGAACCTCTCCCGGCTGAGGTGAGCCTACTTCAGGGGTTTCTGGTAGGGGAATGTCCGTGCCTCATCGTCCTGTTCCGATGGTTGGGCTAATCCCGGTGAACGAATCGGAGGCCGGCCCAGATGAACTCCGCGACACGCCTTGCCAGCAGCTCGGCCTCGGCATCGAGCGTCTCGCGCGCGCTCGAGGAGCTGCGGTTGGCTTGCGAGTGGAGCCAGTCGCGGGTTACTCCCTTGGCCATGCCGACTACGGCGGCCGCTAGCACTCGCTGATGGTCGGGATCGATGTCGGCTTGAATGAGCGGCCGGACCGCCGTGGCGATGGTGTCGTCGACCCGGCGCATCGCCTCGGCCAGCTCGAGGTCGTAGGGGAGCGTGCTGTCGAGCAGCAGTCGCATGGCGGACTCGTTGTGAAGCACGAAGCGGAAATAAGCAGCGCAAACTGCTTCAACCTGCTGGCGTGGACCCGATGCCGACCCGGCCGCGGTGCTGAGGGCGCCGATGATCCGCACGACGACGTCGTCGAGCAGTTCGAGAAAGAGGGCTCGCTTGGACTTGAAGTGCTGGTAGAGAAGTGGTTTCGTCACGCCGGCTTCGCGGGCGATGTCGTCCATGGTCGTGGCGTCAAGTCCCGACCGCGCGAAAGTCACAAGCGCCACGTCGAGCAACTGGCGCCTGCGTCTGGCTGCCGGAAGGCGAAGCCTTCTCGGGATGTGGGTTGGACTCCTGACGGCCACGACCGGGCATCCTAGTTTTCAGCCGTGCCCATGACGGGAACCCTCGACAAGGGCATCACGAAGACAGCAAGCAGGGATCGGCTCAGCTCAGGTGTCCCGCCCCAACCACGCCTCCAGCCGGCCAGGCAGGTCTTCCAGTGAGAAGTGCGCCCTCGCCACTGCTTGATTGCGGTCGAGCAGTTCCGGATCGGGCTTCGCCAACCATGCGGCCAATGGCGCCGGATCGTCTATGTCGAACCACTGGAAGCCGAGATGCCGCAGCTCACGGCCGACTGGGTAAGGACCGATGGCCAGAGGTCGGCGGCAAAGGGCCGACTCGACGCTCGGGTTCCCGAATCCCTCCCAGGTCGAAGGCAAGGTGACGACGTCGCAGGCAGCGTAGGCGTCGGCCATCGTCGCCTCCGGCCACGCTGGACCGCGAAGCACGTCGGTCTCGCGCCCGGCGACCGCGACCAGCCGCTCGAGCTCGCTGTCATAGCCGTCCTCGGGCGGTCCGAGCAGCCAGTAGGCGGCGCCGAGGCCAATTGCGAGACGCATCCCACCGGCGACGTTCTTGCGGCGGATGGCTCGCGTTGGCTGGAGGACGACAAGCCGGTCCCGACCGACGCCGAGGGCCTGCCGTGCCGACTCGCGGTCGCCCAGGGGCGGATCCGGGTCGAAGCAGTTGTAGAGCACATCCGCATCGATTCCCCGAGCCGCCAGCTCGCGTCTCGATCTGGCGTTGATGCAGACATGGCGCCAGTTGGGATCGGTCGGAGGAGGCCCGAGGTGCTGGAGATGCGGCCGCTGCCAGGCGAGGTCATGGTGGCGCAGTATCGCGGGCCGGCCTCGCAGCGCCTCGGCGACTACCTCGCCTGCCACGGGATTCATCGGAAGAGAGCACAGGTTCTCCACGAGCACCAGGTCCGCGCCTGACAGGGCATCGTCGACCTCGGATCGCAGCGCAGGGATGTCATCGACCGCGGCATCAGCGGCCAGGCCCGAGATCAGCCGATCGGCCTCGCCGGCGCCGGCGACAGTAGTCACGTCGAACCCGAGCCGACCGAAGGCCCAGGCCCACTTGGCGGCCTCCACGGAGACGCCGTCCTGGCCGCCGAGCCTGTAGGAAACGAGGGCCAGCGTGCCTGAGGCCGGGATGCTCACGCTCGCACCGTAGTGGGGACACTCCCTATGCGTCCCGACACCTCGGCGAGGTTCGACCCGGGCTCTGGCGGCAGACTTTTTTGCCACCGCAAGCGCCAGGCTCTAGAACTGAGCGGTGCAAAAACGGGCGTTGATCACAGGCATCACCGGTCAGGACGGTTCCTATCTCGCGGAATGGCTGTTGTCGAAGGGTTACGACGTAATCGGCATGGTCCGGCGCTCGAGCACCCTCAACTTCGAGCGCGTCGCCCACATCCAGGACAAGTTGACTCTTGTCTCCGCAGACGTCCTCGACGAGGTCTCGATCATCGAGGTCTTGCGTGAGCAACGCCCCAGCGAGGTCTACAACCTCGCCGCCCAGTCCTTCGTTCAGACTTCTTGGGGCCAGCCGGTGCTCACAGGCGAGGTCACGGCGCTAGGCGTCACCCGCGTGCTCGACGCGATCCGCCTCACCGATCCAGAGATCCGCTTCTACCAGGCGAGCTCGTCGGAGATGTTCGGCAAGGTGCGGGAGGTCCCCCAGACGGAGCACACTCCCTTCTACCCCCGCAGCCCCTACGGCGTGGCGAAGGTTTACGGGCACTGGATCACCGTCAACTACCGAGAGAGCTACGGGCTGCACGCGTCATCGGGAATCCTGTTCAATCACGAGAGCCCGCGCCGGGGCCTCGAGTTCGTCACGCGCAAGGTCACCAACAGCGTCGCGCGTATCAAGCTCGGCCTTGACACCGAGCTGCGCCTCGGCAACCTCGAGGCGAAACGTGACTGGGGTTACGCCGGCGACTACGTCCAGGCAATGTGGCTCATGGTCCAGCAGGACGAGCCGGAGGACTATGTGGTCGCGACCGGTGAGACGCACTCGGTACGAGAGCTGTGTGAGGTCGCGTTCGCCAGGGCAGGCCTCAACTACGAGGACCACGTCCGGATCGATGAGCGCTTCATACGACCTGCAGAGGTCGACTTCCTCGTCGGCAATGCCGTCAAGGTGCGGGAGAAGCTCGGCTGGAGGACGACCGTGGATTTCGCGGGGCTCGTCGAGATGATGGTCGACGCTGACATCGACCTGATGCGTCGTCAGGTCTCCTGAGCCGGAACCGCTCGGGGCGGGGGGTGCATCGCCAGACCCTCTCAGGAACTCGTCCGCCGCTGGCGCGACCGCTCGCGTGACCTGGGCATCGAGTGCCCCCTAACATGGGCGATCTCCATGGCGCCTGCTGTTCGTCTCCATGAGGCCGTAGCGCTCGCCGGCCGTTTCCCCCTCCTCGCGGGAGCTTCCTTGGAAGTCAGCCAAGGCGAGGTGGTGCATCTGCGCGGCCCGAACGGGGCAGGCAAGACCAGTCTTCTCAAGGTGCTCGCCGGGCTGCTCGCCGTGCACTCGGGGGAGGCAACCGTGCTCGGTCGGGACCTCGTAGCTGACCGGCGCTGGGTTCGGCGCGAGGTCGGCCTGCTCGGTCACCAGTCGTTCCTATATGAGGAGCTGACCGTGGAGGAGAACTTGCGCTTTGCCGTGCGAGCGGCCAGGAGCTCTGAGGCGGCGATTCACCCAGCGCTCGAGCAGTTCGGATTCGGTGGCCGACTCGCGTCCATGCCTGTGGGACGGTGCTCCGCCGGCCAGCAACGCCGAGCCTCACTCGCTGTGCTTGTCTCTCGGGGCACTCGGCTCTGGCTCCTGGACGAGCCTCATGCCGGTCTCGACCAGCAAGGCCGTGATCTTCTCGACGAGCTTCTCGCCGGCTCCAAGGCGGCGAGCCGCACCGTCATCTTCACCTCGCACGAGCACGAGCGGGCGGAGGCCATCGCCGATCGGGTGATCCACCTCGCCGGGGGCCGCGTGGTCGAGCCGCCCGAGCCGTCCGCGCAAGCAGCGTTGCAGGGCTCCGCCGCCCGGGCCAGCCCCACGAGCCCCACCAGCTCCGGCGCCCCGGCCAACCCCACGAGCCCCACCAGCTCCGGCGCCCCGGCCAGCCTCGCGAGCGCAGGCAGCCCGGCCGGTCCGGCCACCGCCGTCACGGAAGCATCCGCCCATGTTGCGTGACGCCGTGCTTGTCGCGGGGAAGGATCTCCGCATCGAGCTTCGTTCCCGCATCGGCCTCAATCAGGTCGGTCCGTTCGCCATCGCCGTTCTGCTCCTCTTCGGCCTGGCCTTAGGCCCCGACCGCGCCGTCCTCGCCCCTGCCTCGGCCGGACTCTTCTGGGTCGCCGTGCTGCTCTCGACGCTCTTGGCCGTGCAGCGCAGCTACGCCATCGAGTCGGCCGACGCGGCACGGGACGGCCTTCGCCTCTCGGGCCTCGACCCCGCCGGGATCTTCCTCGGCAAGGCCGGCGCTGTCGCAGCCCAGCTCCTCGTGCTCGAGGCCGGGCTGACCGCCGGCGTGGCGCTGCTCTACGGGGCGCACCTGTCGGGCGGCCTCGTCCTCATCGCCGCCTGCGCCGCCGGCACCCTCGGGCTGGCGGCGGTTGGCACGCTGTACGGAGTCGTGGCCTCGGGCCTGCGCACACGAGAAACACTCCTCCCGCTCCTCTTCCTACCCGTGGTCGCCCCGGTTCTTCTCGCCGCCACCAAGGCGTGGAACGCCGCCCTCGCCGGGACTCCCGGTCGCGCCGGCGGCTGGTTGGACGTGCTCGTGGTCTTCGCCGTGCTCTACGTAGCGATCGGGACGGTCGCCTTCGGCCCATTGCTGGAGGACGGATGAGCACCCCCAGGTTCGCCCTTCCGCAGGGCCGCTCCCGGGCGCTCGGCGTGCTCGGCGCTGCCGCGCTAGTGGGCGTAGCGGCGACCGTGTGGTTGGGCCTTTTCGTCACGCCGCCGGACCAGTTCATGGGCAACCTGGTGCGTTTGCTCTACATCCACCCACCGATGGCATGGGTGGCCTTCCTCGCCTATGGCATCGCCAGCCTCGCAAGCCTCCTCTACCTGTGGCCGAGGACACGGGCGGAGCACTTCGACCGTCTCGCAGGGGCCTCGGCAGAGGTCGGTGTCGTCTTCACAGGCCTGACGCTCGTCTCCGGGTCGATCTGGGGCCGGCCGACCTGGGGGGCGTGGTGGGTCTGGGACCCCTTGCTCACGACGACGGCGCTCCTTTTCGTGCTCTACCTCGGCTATCTCGCCCTGCGGCGTGTTCCGGGCGAGTTCCACGTCCGGGCCCGCCGGTCGGCGATCGGAGCCCTGATCGCCTTCATCGACGTACCGATCGTCTACTTCTCGGTCGAGTGGTGGCGCAGCCTGCACCAGGCACCGACGGTGCTCGACCCGACCACGCACAAGACCTATGTGCACGGGTCGATGGCGTGGACCTTGCTGCTCGGTTTCGTGTCCTTCACGCTCGTCTACATCTGGCTCATGGCGCATCGGTACCGACTCGGCAAACTGGAGGACTTGGAGGACACCGAGGGTCTCGGCGCCGCCCTCGCCGAGCGGCGGGCGGAGGGCGAGGCAGCATGAACGGCTACGTGGAAGCCGGCTACGTGGTCGTCCTCGGCACCATCGGGACTTACGGGGTCACCCTTGTCGTGCGCGAGCGAGCCGCCCGGCGGCGTGTCGGCCAAGCGGTGAGCTCCGTGAGCGCCGCCGGCAGCAGCGACCCACCCGAGGCCGGCGTCCCGGCATCGGGCAGTGCCAGCGCCGGGGGCGGCGAGGAAACAGGACCGGGGACCTTGATATGAGGCAGGGGACCTTGCCATGAGGGACGTCTCCACCGCCACCGGCCCTGCCGTCTCCCACCAGGGCACGCTCGAGGACGAGCCGAGCTCCGGCGACGCCGGGACCGCCCCGTCCGCGGCCGGACGCCGGCCGCGGCCGCTCAGCCCCGAACAGCGTCGGCAGCGACGGCGCCTGGAAGTGGTCGGGGTCGTCATCGTGGCGGCGATCGGTTTCCTCGTTTTCAAGGGCCTCACCTCGGCGATCGTGTTCTTCAAGACAGCGAACGAAGCCGTTGCCCAGCGGGCGACGCTCGGCAACAGCACGTTCCAGCTGGAAGGCATGGTCCTGCCCGGGACCGTTCGCACCCTTCGCGACGGCTCGGGAACCACGGTGGCCTTCGTCGTGGAGTCGAGCGGCGTCAAGGTCGCCGTGACCAACACCGGGTCGCCTCCGCAACTCTTCCAACCGGGGATCCCGGTCATCGTCGTCGGTCACTTCGTAGGCGCTACGGACCGCTTCGCCTCGGACCAGATCCTCGTCAAGCACTCCAACAGCTACATCGCCGCCCACCCCGATCGGGTGAAGGCGCTGAACGGGACGACGAGATGAACGCCGCCCTGGGCTTGGTCGGAGTCGCCCTCGGCCTGCTCGCAGCCGTGTCGGGGGTCGTAACCATCGGCATCGGCCTGGCGACCGGGAGGCCGTCTCTGTACCGACATGCCCGCACCTTCGCCCTCTGGGTGCTCGCCGGTACCGTCCTTTCGACCATCGCCATGGAACGGGCGCTCGTGCTCCATGACTTCTCGATCGCCTTCGTGGCGGCCAACAACAGCCGCGGGACGCCCCTTTTGTACTCCGTCACCGGCATGTGGTCGGCGCTCCAGGGCTCGATCCTGCTCTGGGCGCTCATCCTCGCCGGGTACGTGGCAGCCATGACGCACGTGTTTCGCAAGCGGGCCGCGGACCCACTCGTGGCATGGTCCAGCCTGGTCGCATTCTGCGTCGCCGTCTTCTTCTTCGCCCTCATGGCCGGGCCGGCCAATCCCTTCGCCCATGTCGTCGGTCAGGTCCCAGCCGACGGATCGGGGCCTAATCCTCTCCTGCAGGACAACCCGCTCATCGCCTTCCACCCCGTCTTCTTGTACCTGGGCTTTGTCGGCTTCACCGTGCCGTTCTCCTTCGCCATCGCCACGCTCGTCACGGGCCGCTTCAACGAGGGTTGGCTGGTGGAGACTCGCCGGTGGACCTTGTTCGCCTGGGCGTTTCTCACCATCGGCATCATGCTGGGGGCATGGTGGTCATACCAGGTCCTGGGCTGGGGCGGCTTTTGGGGCTGGGACCCGGTCGAGAACGCGGCGCTGCTCCCTTGGCTCTGCGGCACCGCCTACCTGCACTCGGTGATGGTCCAGGAGCGCCGCGGGCTGCTTCGAGTCTGGAACCTCTCCCTCCTCATCGCCGCCTTTTCCCTCACGATCCTCGGCACCTTCCTCACCCGCTCGGGCGTGCTCGTGTCGGTGCACTCCTTTTCGAACTCGAACGTGGGCCCGTTGCTGCTCGGCTTCTTCGGTCTCGTCGTGGCTGCCGGGGTGGGGCTGATCGCCTGGCGAGGTGACAGGCTCCGTTCGCCGGGCACGATCGACGCCGCCGTCTCGAGAGAGGGCGCGTTCCTCGTCAACAACCTTCTCTTCGCCGGTTTCGCCCTCGTCGTGCTCCTGGGAACGGTCTTCCCGCTCTTCGTCGAGGCTGTCAACGGTCAGCAGATCACCGTCGGCCGGCCCTACTTCGACGCCATGACGCTCCCGATCGGCTTGGCATTGCTGTTCTTCATGGCTGTCGCGCCGGCGCTCCCGTGGCGCAAGGCGGGCGAGGGCGTGCTGCGCCGCCGGCTTGCGATCCCGGCTTGGTTCGGGGCCGGGGTGGTCGTCGTCTGCGTGCTCGCGGGCGTGCGCGGGTTCACGCCGCTCCTGGCCTTCGGGCTCGGCGGGTTCGCCGGGGCGAGCGCCGTCCGCCAGCTAGTGCTCGCGGCCCTGTCATCTCACAGCGCCGGCGGGGGAGCCTGGCGGGCCCTGTTCGGCCGGGCCAACGGCGGGATGATCGTCCACCTGGGCGTCGTCGTCGTGGCCGTTGCCCTGTCGGCGGCGAGCTCCTATGGGCAGCGGACGCAGCTCGTGTTGAAGCCGGGGCAGGCCGTTCGCTACGACGGCCATGTCTTCTCCTACCTCGGTTCGAGACAGTTCAGTCTCCCCAACAAGAGCGGCGAGATCGCCACCGTCCTCGTGGACGGGACCCCCTTCCATCCGGCTATAAGCGTGTTCCCCGGGAGCGAGGGGATTGGCACGCCGGCAGTGGATTCCTCGGTGCGCGAGGACACGTATCTCACCGTCGCGAACATCGACCTCTCGCCCCACGGCCCGGCCACCATCGACGTCGTCGTCCAGCCCATGGTGATGTGGCTCTGGGTCGGCGGGGCCATAACGGCCTTCGGAGCGGTGCTCGCCGCCATCCCTAGCCGTCGCCGCCGGGGGCTCGGCTCCGAGGACGAGCCCGCAGCGGCGGGCGCCGAGGAGGAGACAGCAATGGCGGAAAGCCCGCGGTCGGACGAGCCCCGAGGGGAGCTGCTCCTGCCCGATGGCGGAGGCGTTGTCGTGGGCGCTCCTCAGGACCCGGCCCCCGCCCCCGTCGGCGCCGGAACGGGTCCGTGAGCACGCCGGACTCCCGGCGGGGCGGGATGAAGCTCGCCCGTTGGGCCGCCTGTGGCGTCGGTCTTGGCGCGCTCGTGCTGGTCGCCGTGTTGGCGAGCCGGCCCGCCGCGACGCAGACCACGTCAAGCTTCTTGATCGGCAAGGCCGCCCCGCCCGTGGCCGGCCGCAATCTCGCCGGCGGCGAGTCGTCGCTCGCCAGGCTCCGGGGCCGCTTCGTGCTCCTGAACTTCTTCGCCAGCTGGTGCCCGCCGTGCCGGACCGAGTCACCGGAGCTCGTCAGGTTCGCCTACAGCCATCCGCACGGCCAGCAGGTCGCAGTGCTGGGTGTCGTCTACGGCGACACGGCGGCCAATGCGGCCGCATTCGAGCGGCAGGTCGGAGCCACCTGGCCCTCGGTCGTCGACCCTGGCGAGCGGATCGCGATCAGCTACGGAGTGGACGACCCACCGCAGTCGTTCCTCATCGCGCCTGACGGCCGGGTCGTGGACCGGATCCTCGGCGGCGTGAGTGCCGGAGGGCTCGATCGTCTCGTCGAGCACGCCGTGGCGGCCGGATCGTGACTGCCGCCATTGGTCAAGCCGCCAAGGGCGGGCACGAGGGTGAGCCAAAGGGCGGCCGGCACGAGGGTGAGCCGAAGGGCGGCCGGCACGAGGCCAGGCGTGGCGGTCATGGCGCCCTTTGGGTCCTCTCCTCGCGCCCGGCGTGGGTGCTGGTGGCCGTCGTCGCGATCGTCGCCCTGGCCATAGGAAGCGTGCATCCGCCCCAGCCGAGCTCCGCCGCGAGGATCGCCCGTCTCGACAGCATCATCAAGTGCCCGAGCTGCGTCGACCTTTCGATCGCTCAGTCGGACGCGCCCATCGCGATCGGACTGCGCTCCGAGGTCGCCACCTGGGTGCACGACGGCCTGAGTGACTCGAGGATCGAGCAGCTGATCGTGGCCCGTTTCGGCGACCAGGTGCTGCTGGTTCCTTCAGGATCGGGAGCGGACCTGCTGCTGTGGGTGGTGCCGGTCTCAGTGGTCGGTGCGGCCGGCTTCCTGCTCGCGGCCTATATGTGGAGGCGACGGAGCCTCGAGGCTCTCCCGTGAGCCTCAGGCGCTCTCTCACTCGGCGGGGCCCGGGGCAAAGGCGGCTGCCGTCCGGCCCCGATGCGCTGGTGGACGAACGCGACTTCCTGCGGCGTTCGATCGAGGACCTCGCACAAGAGCGCGCCTCCGGAGAGGTGCAAGAGGAGGACTTCGCCCTTCTCCATTCCCGCTACGCCCGGCGGCTTGTCGAGGTCGAAGCCGCCATCGCCAATCTGGCGAGCGAGGAGCTGACGATCGGTGGCCAAGGCAGGACCCCCGGGAGTCCTGAGGCTCTGGGCCGGCTCCCGGACCCCAGTGGCAGGCACGAGGCTGCCCTCTCAGCCACCTTGGTCGGGCGGCTGCGCCGGGGGCTCGGAAAAAGGCGGGTGCGGCTGGTGCTCGGGACTGCGGCCGCGTGTTGTTTTCTCGTGGCGGCGACGCTGCTCGCCGCCTCACTCGCCGGTGTTCGCCTGTCGGGTGAATCGGCGACCGGCTCGGTATCCCTCTCCTCGGCCCAACAGGAGCAGGAAACCCTCGACCGGGCGGCGATGCTCGGCAGCGAAGGCCAAGCGGCCGAGGCCGTCCAGCTCTACGACCAGGTCCTGCAGAGCGACCCGAACCAACCGGACGCGCTCACCTACGGCGGCTGGTTGGTTCGCCTTGCCGGGCTCTCGGCGAAGAACCGGCTTGTGCTCGCGAAGGGGGATGCCTCGGTAGCTAGGGCCGTGAAAGTCGCGCCCGGCTATCCGGATGCTCACGCGCTGTTGGGCGTGATCCTCTACGAGGACTTCGGCAGACCTGCGGCCGCCGTGGACCAGTTCCGCCAGGCGCTGGCCGTGGGAGCCTCGAAGAACCTTCTCGCGTCGGTCGCCCCGGTCGCGGTGAAGGCCTTCACGGCCGCCAAGCGCCCTCTTCCCCCTCGCTATGTGGCGGCCATGAAGACCCTTACGGCAGCGGGAGGCGGATGACCCCGACCCGCGCAGTGACCCGGTGACCTGCCGGGCGGGTGAGCCGCAAGGCCGGCGATCCGGTCAGCTGGTGAGGCGCCGGGCCGGCGATCCGGTTCATGCGCCGGCGCCGAGGGCCCGCAATCGCGCAACCACCGGCGGGAAGGCCGTGGCGAAGACCTCGACGTCTTCCTCGGTGGTCGACCAGCCGACGGAGAGCCGAAGCGAGCGGTCGGGATCGACCCCCATCGCCGCCAGGACCGGGGAGGGCTCGATCGACTCGGAGGAGCAGGCGGAGCCGGAGTGGGCCGCCACCCCCGAGCGGTCCAGCCCGAGCAGCACCGCCTCGGCCAGCACGCCTCCCACAGCCACGTTCACGATGTGCGGCGCCCGCCGGAGCGTGTCGCCGAGGGCGCTGACGCCGGCGACCGAGGTGGCGGCCCGCAGGAGGGCGTCGGTGAGGTGCCGGGCGGCGGATTGCTCGTGCTCGAGTCGCCCAGGTTCGCTCAGTGCGGCCGCCGCTGCCCCAAAGCCGACGATTCCGAGGACGTTCTCGAATCCACCCCGTCGCGCCCTCTCCTGGGCGCCACCGACGATGAACGGCTCGAAACGCAGACCGCGGCGCACAACGAGCGCTCCCGTCCCCGGCGGCCCCCCGAACTTGTGGGCGCTCACCGACACGAGGTCGGCGCCGAGTGCGTCGAGCTCGACGGGGACATGACCGGCTGCTGCGGCAGCGTCGACATGCACCGGCACGCCCGCGGACCGGCAGCAACCCACGACCTCTTCCACCGGTTGCAGGGTCCCGACCTCGTGGTTGCACCACTGGCAATTCACAAGGGCGGGCCGTTCGCCCGCCTCGGCGGCGAGCAGCGCCTGGAGGTGGCCGAGATCGACCCGTCCCGTGCCGTCCACCTCGAGGCGTAGGACGGCACCCGATCGCCCGGCAGCCTCCCGGACGCACGAGTGCTCCACATCCGCGCAGATCACGGGCGCTCCGGGCCGGGCCACGCCGGCAGCGAAGATGGCGGCGTTGGCCGCTTCGGTGCCGCCGCTCGTGAACACGACACGATTTGCCGTCGTGCCGAGGAGCAGCGCCACAGCTTCTCGAGACCTCTCGACGGCGTCGCGTACTACGCGGCCCTCGGCGTGCACCCGAGCGGGATCGCCGGCCTGGCGCCCTTCGAGCCACGTCGTCATCGCCCGGGCCGCCTCGGGACGCAGGACCGAGGTCGAGGCGTGGTCGAGATAGTGGCGGTCGCTCAACGGCACGTGCACCCGGACCGCGTTGGGGTCGGGCTCAGCCGGCGACGGTGGAGCAGACCTCGTCGCCACGTGCCCGGGACGAGAACCGCACCGGCACGCCGTCACCGCACAGGCCGTTCAATAGGCCTTCGACCAGGCCACGATCGGCCGCGCACAGCACCGGATGATCGATCGCCGCGGCACCGAAGGGGCAGTGGTCCCGGACGATGGCATTGGGCACGCCGACGACGCCGCCGTGCGCAGCAAAGCCTTGCGCCGTCAAGGCGTGGGCCACAGATTGCATGGCGGAGCGCAGCGATCTCGGCGCCTCGCCGGGCGCCATCTGCATGGCGAGCGAGCGGCCGTACTCAGCGCCCACCTCGTGGGCGATCTGCTCGGCCTGGACGGGATCGACGATCGCCAGGAGCCGACCCAGGAGCGCGAGGAGCAGGTCGTCGCGCAGGCCGGGCACGGCTGCCGTCGTCTCGCCGGCACCGGCGAGATAGCGCTTGGACGGGCGCCCGACTCCTGCACTGCCACGGTCTACGTAGACGTCGAGGTACCCGCCGGCGGCCAGCTTGTCGAGGTGATGACGGGCGACGTTCGGGTGAAGAGCGAAGTGCTCGGCCACCTCGCTTGCCGTCACGCCGCGGCGCTCGCGTGCGAACAGGTAGATCTGCCTACGGGTCGCGTCCCCGAAGGCCGAGGTGATGGCGGCCACCGTCGCCGAGAAGCCCTCGTCAGTGCTCGCCGGCCTTTGTGCCTGGCGGGTGCCTTCGTTCACACCCGTTATCGTACCGGGGGCCGCCGCGCGGATGGGCAGGAAACCAACATTGCCAAGGACGCGAATGACCGGGCTCCCACCAGGCTGATGACCAGTACCGACAAGCCTCTCGAGGAGGCCGTCCGTGCCGTCGCCGACCCGGGCTTGTTCCACAGCCTCGGTGATCTCGGGCTGGTGCGTTCGGTCGAGGCACGTCAGCGCAGCACCAGGGTCGTCCTCGGCGTGCCCGCCGCGGGGCACCCGGCCCCGCGCGAGCTCGTCGATGCGGTCGCGGAAGCGGTCGTCGCGGCTGGGGGCGCCCCTGCGGACGTCAAGTTCGTCGACATGACCGAGGCCGAAGAGGCCGAGCTGGGTGCGAGGCTCCACGAGCTCGGCCGGACGCCGGCCCAGCAGACCGGCGGCGACGGTGCAGGCGGCGGCAACGCGCCCGGGGGCGCTGCTGGAGGGCTCCACGCTCATGACGGCGCCGGCCACGGTGCTGAAGGACCGACACCCCGGACGAACCCGTTCGCGGACAAGTCGTCGCGCACCCGGGTCATCGCCGTCTCCTCGGGCAAGGGAGGAGTCGGCAAGTCGACCGTGACCGTCAATCTCGCCGTTGCCTTGGCGCGCCAGGGCGCCTCGGTGGGGATCCTCGACGCGGACGTCTACGGCTTCTCAGTTCCATCCATGTTGGGGATTGACCATCCCCCAACTCTGGTCGGCGATCTTCTCGTCCCGCCGGCGGCCCACGGGGTCCGGTGCATCTCGATGGGCTTCTTCGTGGAAGAGGACCAGGCGGTCATGTGGCGGGGACCGATGTTGCACAAGGCCTTGGAGCAGTTCCTCGTGGACGTGCACTGGGGCCCGCTCGACTTCCTCGTGCTCGACCTGCCACCCGGCACGGGCGATGTGGCGATGTCGATCGCTCAATTCGTGCCCCGGGCCGAGGTGCTGGTCGTGACGACGCCCCAGCCTGCGGCCGAGCGTGTGGCCCAGCGCGCCGCCGTGCTCGCCCGCCAGCTCCGCCTGCCGGTGAGGGGGGTTGTCGAGAACCAGTCCTGGTTCACCGGCGACGACGGCAAGCGTTACGAGCTGTTCGGCCACGGCGGCGGCGAGCAGCTGGCGAAGTCTTTGGGCGTGGCGTTGCTGGCGCAGATCCCGTTTCTTCCCGTGTTGCGCCGGGCCGGGGATGTCGGGGTGCCGGTGGCGGCCTTCGAACCGGAGGGGGAGGCGGGGCAGGCGTTCGCTTCGCTCGCGGAGCGCGTGGTGGCGCTCGGGCCTGGGCGCGTGTACCGATCGGAGCTCTCGATCAGCTGAGGCCGAGCAGTCGAACTTCGCCCAGCCGACGGCGGCCGTGCCGAGCCGGAGGCGCCGCTCGCCGCGCCGAGCCCGGGGACGCCGATGGCCGGGCCGCCAGGCGGGGGCGCCGATCGCCGGCCCCTCAGGTGCGGGACCGATCGCCGGCCGCTGAGGTGGGGGAGCGCTACACCCTCCCCATAGCGTCGAAGGCGTGCAGGCGGCATCCTTGTCGGTGATGAGCGAGCAATCGCGGCGCTGGGCATCGACCATGAGCGGCCACCCAAGTGGCGAACCCGGGATTCGGACCGCACACGACCCGCCCATTTCCGTGGGGGGCTCGTACCTGGGGGGCCCTTCCTTCGAGAGTCCCTCCGGCACAGGGCCGCCGGGTGTTCTCGAGCGCGGGGCGCGAGAGGCCGAAGAAGAGTGGCTCTTGGAACCGGGCGCCACGCGGTCGCTCGGGGCGGGAAGCCGTGCCGTCGAGGAGGTCGCCGACCCGTGGCGGACCTGTTTCGAGCGGGACCGGGACCGGATCATGCACTCTGCGGCCTTCCGGCGCTTAGCCGGCAAGACCCAGGTCTTCATCTTCCCCGCCGACCACCAGCGGACGCGGCTCACGCACGCTCTCGAGGTCGCGCAGGTTGCGGCTGCGATCTCCCGCGCTTGCCGGTTGAACGTCGCATTGACAGAGGCGGTCGCCCTCGGCCACGACTGCGGTCACGGACCCGGCGGTCACGCGAGCGAGGAGGCCCTTTCGCCCTTCCTGCCCGAGGGCTTCGACCACGCCGTCTGGGGGGCGGACGTCACCGCCAAGCCGCTCAACTTGTGCGTCGAGACTCTGGACGGGATCCGGAACCACTCCTGGTCGCGGCCGTCACCGGCCACGCCGGAGGGTGAGGTCGTCGCCCTTGCCGACCGGATCGCCTATTGCGCCCATGACCTCGAGGACGCCGTTCACGCGGGGATCGTCACCGACGGCGAGCTGCCGCCGCTCGTCGCCGAGCGCTGCGGCACCACGAGGGGCCGCCAACTGAACGCCTTTGTCACCGACGCCGTCATGACGACGCTCTCCTCGCGAAAGGTCGCGATCAGCGAAGCGATGGGCGAGGCGCTGGAGGTGCTGCGCAGGTTCAACTACGAGCGCATCTACCTCCGCCCCGCCTCGATCGAGCAGTCAGCGGCAGTCGTCGAGCTCCTGCGCTCACTCGTCGATCACTACACCAGCCACCCAGCCGCGCTCCCCGAGAGGGGTGAGCTCGTTCCAGGCGATCGCGACACGGTTCGAGCAGCGGTCGGGTACGTGAGCGGGATGACGGACCGGTTCGCGTGCACGAAAGCGCTGGAGCTCTTCGGCGAAAGGGCTGCCGTTCTCGTGAACGCCATGAAACCCTTGTGATAACTGGCTGATCTCGCCGCCGCTCGCTCGAAGCCGGTCGAGCGGTCTCGACACATTGCCCCACGGTGTGACCGCGCAGGCAAGCTACGTGATGGGATCATGCACACGGCGCGCAAGCAGACGAGCTAGAGGAACCGGTCTCGGCGGCACATAGCCCGCGCCCACTTCGCGCCGCAGACCGGGTAGCCATCGGCCCAGGCACCAGGATGAACGGTGCCGTCTTGAACCGCACCACCCGACTGGTCCCCTACGATGACGCGCAAGCGGAAGGAGCACTCGCGTGGAAGTGCGCATCGGGATCATCCATTCGGTGAGAGAGCTCGACATCGATCTCCCAGAGGGGACCAAGCAGGAGGGAATCATCGCGGACGTCGACAAGGCCCTGGCTCAGCCCGATGGAGTCCTCTGGTTGGCCGACAAGCGCGGGCGCCACGTCGCAGTGCCCGCAGCCAAGATCGCCTACGTCGAGATCGGCGGCGGGGGCGAGGACCGGCGCGTCGGCTTCGGCACCTCCTGAGCTCAGAGCTCGGTGCCCGAGCTTCTCTCCTACAAGCTGCTCTTCGTCACCGGAAAGGGCGGCGTTGGCAAGACCACCGTCGCCGCCGCCATCGCTCTGCTCGCGAGCGAGCACGGCCGCCGGACTCTTGTCTGCGAGGCAGAGCCCAAAGGGGACCTTGCCCGCGCTTTCGAGTGCGGTCCGACGCCTTTCGGCGGCTTGCGCATCAGCGAAGACCTTGTGGCGATGTCGATGGACACAGAGGCGTCGCTTCGCGAGTACCTGCGGGTGGTGGCGAGGGTGCCCACCGTAGGCCACATCTCTCCGGTGGCCAGGGCCTTCGACTTCGTTGCGACGGCGGCACCGGGGATCAGGGAGATCCTCACGGTCGGCAAGCTGAGTTTCGAGGTCCGGGAGGGCCACTATGACCTCGTCGTCGTCGACGCCTCCTCGACGGGCAGTGTCGTCGGCCAGCTGGCGGCACCGACCGGCATCAACGAGCTGATCCGGGTGGGCCTCGTCAGGTCACAAACGGACTGGATACTGGAGATCCTCGGTGACCCCTCCCGGACCGGGGCGGTGGTGGTCACGACGCCGGAGGAGATGCCCGTGACCGAGGCGATCGACCTGGCGGGGCGGCTGGCCGAGGAGACTCCCGTTCACCTCGCCTGCGTGGTCGCCAACAGGGTCCTGCCGGAGCTCTTCGGCCGTTCTGAGGAGCAGATCTTCAATGAGCTCGGCCGCCCTGCGAGGCTCGACTTGATCGCCCGGGAGCTCGACTCCTCTCGCGAGCTCGTCGAGGACGTGCTCGCGGCGGCGAGGCTTGCCGTCACCGTGCGCCGGGACGGCGTCTCCCACCTGGAGAGGCTCAGGGCCGAGATCCCGGCGGAGGTGCCTCTTTTGTACCTGCCGTACCTGTTCGCACGCGCGCACGGGCTTCGAGCCGTTCGTCAGGTCGCCCGCGCCCTGTCCGAGGAGCTGTTGACGTGAGCCGGCGTGATGGCGGTCCGGGCTCAGGGCCCGGCGCGCGCCGGTCCGCCGGGGCTGGGCGTGCCGGGCCGAGCGTGGCGCAGGACCAGACGCGCCGTCTCGAGCAGCTCCTCTCGGCGAAGGAGATCGTGGTCACCTGCGGCCCGGGCGGAGTCGGAAAGACCACTATCTCGGCCGCGCTCGCGGCCACGGCGGCCGCCCGCCTGGGCGGCCGGGTGCTCGTGCTCACCGTCGACCCGGCGCGCCGCCTGGCGGATGCGCTCGGGATAGCAGGGCTGGGAAACACGGCCCGCAGGGTGCCCGACGAGGCGTTCGCCGAGGCAGGGGTGCGCCCGAAAGGCGAGCTCTACGCCGCCATGCTCGACATGAGCGAGTCCTGGGACGGACTCGTACGCCGGTATGCACCCGATCCCGGGACGGCGGGCCAGATCCTTTCCAATCCGCTCTACAAGAACATCACGCAGCGGTTCGCGCAGGGCCACGACTACATAGCCATGGAGCGGCTCTACGAGCTTCACGAACAGGGCGACTACGACCTGCTCGTCGTCGACACCCCACCGTCGCTGAATGCGCTCGATCTCCTCGATGCGCCGGGGCGCATGGCCGAGTTCTTCTCCTCGAGGTTGTTGCGGTGGCTCATCGTGCCTTATCGGTCACGGCTGGTGAATCTCGCCTCCCGGCCCTTCTATCAGGTCGCGGACCGCGTCTTGGGCAGCCAGTTCCTGGAGGACCTGGCAGGCTTCTTCATACTTTTCCAGACCATGAGGGAGGGTTTCGTCGCCCGGGCGGACGCCGTGAACCGCTTGCTGCGCGACGTGCGCACGACCTTTGTCATTGTGACCACGCTCGAGGTGGTGCCGGCGGTGGACGCCGAGCAGCTCATCGAGAGCCTTCGGGCGCGCCGCCTGCATCTCGGCCTGCTGGTGTGCAACAGGGTGTTGCCGGGGTCCTTCTCTGATCCGTCCGTCGGCCGGACCGCCGAGCTGCTCGGGCAGCGCTCGAGCGAGCTCGCCGAGTCGTTGGCGGCCCGGCTTCCGCTGGACAAGGCGGCCGCCAGCCGTCCCGCGACCGACACGGTCGCCCGAGTCCTGAACGAGGTGGCCCGCAGCTTTGCCAACTTCCGGCTCGTGGCGACCCGCGAGGCCGAGCTGTTAGAGGAGCTCTCCACGGCGCACGAGGTGACGGCGGCCGTGCCCTATCACCCGGGGAACGTCACCGACCTGCGCAGTCTTCTCGAGGTGGGCGCCAGGATCTGGGGCGACGAAGGTGACGCGCCGAGCGGTCAAGCCTCGGCCACAGACCGGCCGAGAGGGCGTCGAGGTGCCGGCTCATCGAAGGAGGCGACAGGGCCGGCTGCGCAGGGACCCTCTTCCGACCACTGACGGGCTTCACGGCCGCGACCGGCGCGCCATGATCTGGTGCACGCACCGCCGACCCTGGTCCAGGTCCGCCGCCGGTACAACAAGGACGGAGCAAGTATCGATGCCTGAGACCCTGACCGCCACCGAGATCGACCGACATCGGCTCGAGCCTCGCGGCGCGAAGGCCGGGGCGGCTGAGCGATGAATCCCTCTCTCGATCCCCTCCCGCTCACGATGCTGCCTGCGCCCGACCTCATCCGCCGTTACACGTCCATCGAGGTCCCTCAACGACTCCACCTGGAGAGCCTGATGGCGTCCTGGAGCCTTCTCGCCGATCTGTCGTTCTCCGACCTGTTGCTGTTCGTTCCCATCACCCGTGACAGCGGAGAGGGAGAGGACGCAGTGACCGGTGTCGGGCTGGCCGCAGGGACGGCCGGGTTGGGGGCGGCTGAGCGCGTGGACCCCACGGCGAGGCCCGAATCCCGGCCTGGCGAACCTGGCGCCTTCGTCGTGCTGGGACAGATCCGCCCCACGACGAGCCAGACCCTTTACGAGAGCGATCTCGTGGGCCAGGTTCAGCCCGCCCAGAGCTTGCCGAACCTGGTTGAGGCTTATCAGCGCGGGGTGATCGTCCGCGCCGAGCAGCCCAGCGCTTTCGCCGACGGGCTCGTACGCATAACTCACATTCCCGTGCGCCACCGAGGAACGGTGCTCGGTGTGCTGTGCCGAATCTGGTCACCATGGACAACCCGGCGGCGGGGCACGTTGGAACGCGTCTATCTCGAGCTTTTCGAACGGCTGTCGGTCATGGTCGCCGACGGGCTGTTTCCTTTCGTAGACGACGAGGCTGCCGTCGAAGAGGCGCCCCGAGTGGGCGACGGCGTGCTCGTCATCGATTCCCGTGAGCGCATCACCTTCGCGTCACCGAACGCGGTGAACGCCCTGCATCGTGCATCTATCACCTCCGCCATCGTCGGCTCGAGCTTGGCCGCCCTCGGGCTCGAGACCTCTGCCGTCGACGAGGCCTTCGCGAATAAGCTGCCGGCAATCGAGGAGGTCGAGAGGCTTCCTGACGTCATGTTGATGATCCGCTGCATCCCCCTCATCTCCAGGGGAGAGGTGACAGGCGCGGCGATCCTGCTTCGCGACGTCACGGACCTACGCCGCAGGGACCGGCTCCTTTTGACCAAGGACGCGACAATTCGCGAGGTGCACCACCGCGTGAAGAACAACCTCCAGACGATCTCGTCCCTGCTTCGTCTCCAGGCGCGGCGTTTGGACGACACGGAGGCCGCCGGCCGGACAGCCCTGCTAGAAGCAGAGCGGCGCATTCGCGCCATCGCGCTGGTTCACGACATCTTGGCGCGCGACTCGACCGAGCAGGTCCCTTTCGAGGAGATCGTCTCGGCGCTCGTCGACATGGTCCGCGAGACGAACACGATCTCGTTCCCGGTCACGATCGAGGTCGACGGAAGCCTGGGAGACGTGGCGGCGACGGTGGCGACTCCGCTCGCGGTCGCAATCGCCGAGCTCCTCCAAAACGCCATGGAGCACGCCTTTCCAGAGGCGTGGACGGCGGGGCGCTGGAAGGGGGCAGACGCGTGTGTCGAGCTGGTGCTCGACGAGCAACCCGACGCGCTGGAGGTCGTGGTGCGCGACAACGGCCGGGGCTTGCCCGAGGGGTTCGACATCGACCGGACACGCAGCCTCGGCCTGTCGATCGTCCGTGACCTGGTCCGCAGTCAGCTGGGAGGCACGATCAAGATGGACTCGGACGAGGGCACCGTCGTCCGGCTCGACATCCCGGTGAGCGGGCGGGCCGGCTAGAGAACTGAGGCGTGGGCGCTGGGCGGGCTCGGCTCGCGGCTTGGGCGCTCAGCAGGCGTGGCGACGCTGGGCGGCAAGCCAGGCCTTGCGCAGCTTGCGACGCTCTTCTTCCGAGGTGGCTCCCCACACGCCGGACTCCTGGTTGGTAGCGAGGGCGAACTCGAGACAAGGCTCGCGGGCCTCGCACTCGAAGCAGACCCCTTTTGCGGCCTCGATCTGCTCGATTGCTTGCCCCGTGGTTCCGATGGGAAAGAACAGGTCAGGGTCAGTGTCCCGACAAGCCGCCACCTGGCGCCAATCGTCGCTGTCCCACTCCGTCGAGCGGGTCCAAGTCAGAGCCACCCTGCCTCCTCTTCAGTCGCCGATCGCCGTGGACGCCCGCCGTCGACCACACGCGTTCGTGAACAGAATCACAAAACTGGTGTCCGGAAACCGACCTTATGCGGGCTGGAGGCCGGCGAAGAGGCGGTCGGTTCTCGAACTGCGGCCCCAATCCTAAAGTAGGTCAGGGCCCGATGCAAGCATGTGATCACGATCACGAGCTGCCCGCCTACTCATCTGCCGACCCTTTCGGAGCTGGGACGGCGATGCGCTGGCAGGGCGCGAGGGGAGGAGAGAGTTTGACCTACATCTTTGCCCACCGAGGATCGTGGCATCTGACCAGGGAAAACACTGTCCCGGCTTTCATCGCCGCCCGGGAGCTGGGCGCGGACGGAGTCGAGCTCGACGTGCAGCTGACGGCCGACGGTGCCGTTGTCGTCCACCACGACGCCGACCTGCCGGGCGTCGGCCCAATTGCGACTCTCTCGACAAAGGAGCTGCCTTGCTGGCTTCCCACTCTCGGCGAGGCGCTGGAGGCTTGCACGCCTCTCGCGGTGAACGTCGAGATCAAGGCCGACGGTCCGGCCGGAGGTGCACAGGGCCGCGCACTCGCGTCGAAAGTGGCAGCGCTTGTGTCGCCTCGGAGGGAGGCGACTCGCATCGTGGTCTCGTCGTTCTCTCTCTCGGCGATCGACGAAGTGCGCGCCTGTGCTCCGAGCCTGGCGACGGCGCTGCTCGTCGACATCGCAGGCGATCCCATGGCATCGCTCGTGACCGCTCATCGCCACGGGCACGGTGGACTGCATCCGTTCTTCCTCGATGTGGACGAAGCCCTCATGAAGGCCGCCAAGGCCTCCGGCATGGCGGTCCGGGCGTGGACAGTGGACGACCCGACCCGCATCGCCGCCCTCGCCGTGCTCGATGTCGACGCGGTCATCACAAACGACGTCCCCGCCGCCCTTCACGCGATCGGGCGCTCCCAGCCGCGAGCCGATCCAGGACCGCCGGGCGGTGCCTGACCAGCCCTCGCTGGCGCTGCGGTTGGCCAATGGGCGCTTCGTCGGAGAGAATCGCCGCATGAACGTCGCGGTATGCGTGAAGCAGATACCGGATACGGCCTCGCCCTACGCCCTCGAGCCCGAGGACTACACACTCGTTCGCGAGGGGAAGCTGATCATGGACGATTCCGATAGCTACGGGGTGGAGATGGGCCTGCAGCTCGTGGAGGCTGCCGGAGGCGGCGAAGTCTCCTTGGTCTCGATGGCCCCGAACGGAGAAACGAGCGGGCTGCGCAACGCCCTGGCCGTCGGCGCAGCCAAGGCCGTCCTGGTGTCAGATCCAGTGCTAGCCGGATCGGACGCCCTCGGAACCGCGAAGGTTCTGGCCGCGGCCATACGACGGCTGGGACCGGACCTCGTGATCGCCGCCACCGAGTCGACCGACGGCTATACGGGTACGACGCCTGTCCAGATCGCGGAGCTGCTGGGCTGGCCGTCTGTAAGCTTCGCCAAGCACGTCGAGGTCTCCGCGGGACTGCTTCGAGTCCGGCGCCAGACCGAGGCAGGCTACGACGAGGTCGCGTGTCCGCTTCCGGCCGTCGTGACGGTGACGGCAGGAGTCGTCGAGCCGCGCTACCCGTCGTTCAAGGGGATCATGGCCGCCAAGTCCAAGCCCATCGAGGAGCTGAAGGTGGCCGATCTCGGACTCGATCCCGCGGAGGTCGGATTTGCCGGTGCGCGCCAGCGGGTGATCTCCGTCGAAGCTGCCGAGGCCCGCAAGGCAGGTGAGATCGTCGTCGACGATGGCGAAGCTCATGAGCGCGTGATCAGCTTCCTAGAGCAGCTCAAGATCCTGTAGGAGGGGCCCAAGTGGAACAGATCTGGGTGCTCGCCGAACAGCGCCATGGTGTTCCGGCCGGCATCGTCCTCGAGTTGCTGACCGCGGCCCGTGGCCTTGGCAGAGTCGTCGAGGCCGTTACCTGGGGCACCGGCTCGGCGAGCGCGGCCACGGCCCTCGGTCAGTACGGGGCGATGAAGGTGCACGACATCGGGGACATCGGAGAGTCGTTGCCCGGGCCCAAGGTCGCAGCCGCGATGGCGGCTCACATCTCGGGCGGTGACCGCCCCGATGCCATCTTCATCGGCGCGACCTACGACGGTCGCGACATCGCGGCTCGGCTGTCGGTTCGCCTCGACCTGCCCTTGCTGACCAACATCGTGGGCATCGACGCCTCAGACGGCGCGCTGACCACCGAGCACGCGATATTCGGCGGCTCGGCGCTGCTCCGGGCGCGCTTTACGGGAAGCGGCCCAGGGATCTTCGTGATCCGGGCGAAGTCCTTTGCGGCCGAGCCGGTCAGCCTGGCTGAAGCGGCCGAGGGGGCAGCGCTCCCCGAGCCCGTGATATGGCCGGGGATCGTGACATCGCCGGGGATCGTGACATCGCCGGGGATCGTGGTCATGGAGGTTCCCGACACGGGACAAAGCGATGCCGCAAGGATCGTCGCCCGCCACGAGGAGGAGCGCAGCGGTCCCAAGCTCGACGAAGCCGCCGTCGTGGTCTCCGGCGGCCGTGGCCTCGGGTCGCCCGACAATTACTCGCTCATCACCGAGCTCGCGCAACTGCTCAACGGCGCTCCGGGCGCGTCTCGCGCCATTGTCGATGCCGGCTGGGTGCCCTACGCCTTCCAGGTGGGCCAGACCGGCAAGACGGTCAAGCCGACCGTCTACATCGCCTGCGGAATCTCCGGGGCGACTCAGCACATGGTGGGCATGAAGTCTGCCAAGAACATCATCGCGATCAACAAAGACCGCGAGGCCCCGATCTTCACGATCGCGGACCTTGGTGTCGTCGGTGACGTCACCAAGGTGATCCCCAAGCTGATCGAGGAGCTCAGGGCTCGTCGCTAGCCGGCCCAAGCGCCTGGGGCCGTAGCCGGTGGCTTTCCGCCCAGGCGCCAGGCACGAGCCCGCGTCATCACGGCCCCTCAGAGGCCTGCGGGCCTCCACCCCCAGGGGCCGAGGGATGTGTATCGTCGGGCGGCCGAAGCCATACGAGACCCGCGTGGCGAAAGCTCACATGAAGGACTCGCCGGTTGCTTTTTCCGACCATTGACTTCGCAATCTTCTTCGGGATCGTCTTCATCGGCAACTGGCTCCTCGCGCCCTTCCCGAGACGCTGGCGTGTCTTCATCCTCCTCGCGAGCTACGTCTTCTACGGATGGTGGGACTGGCGCTTCGTCTTCCTCCTCGCCGTCTCCACCGTGTGCACGATTGCCGGCGGTCGTCTCGTCCACCGGGCCCGCACCGAGGCCGGTAGGCGAGCGTGGATGATCGCCGCCGTCGTGGCGGAGCTTGGCCTGCTCGGTTGGTTCAAGTACGCGGGCTGGTTCAGCGTCAACCTCGACAACGTCCTGCACCATCTCGGGCTGGGCGACCCCGTCCCGTTGATCCAGGTCACGCTCCCGGTCGGGATCTCGTTCTTCACCTTCATGGGGCTGTCGTATGTGATCGACATCTACCGGGGGAGTCTCGAGCCCTCACCCTGGCTGGACGTGGCAGTCTTCGTCGCCTTCTTCCCGCACCTCGTCGCGGGGCCGATCGTGCGCGGCTCGGACTTGCTCCCGCAGATCCGCAGGGCGCACCGACGGGACCCGCGCCGTATAGCCCTGCCCAGGGCCGCGTACCTCATCTTCGGTGGCCTGTTCAAGAAGGTCGTGCTCTCCAGCTACATCTCCTCACAGATCGTCGACCCGGTCTTCGCGAACCCGCACACGCACTCCTCGCTCGAGGTGCTGCTGGGCGTGTACGGGTACGCGGTACAGATCTACTGCGACTTCAGCGGCTACACCGACATCGCCATCGGCTGCGCTCTCCTGCTCGGCTTCCGCTTCCCGGAGAACTTCAACGCTCCCTACACGGCCACGTCCTTGCAGGATTTCTGGCGGCGGTGGCACATGACCTTGTCGTCGTGGCTGCGTGACTACCTCTACATCCCACTCGGTGGCAATCACGGATCGCGGCGCGCGATGTACCGCAACATCATGATCACGATGGTTCTCGGCGGGCTGTGGCACGGAGCCGCTTGGACGTTCGTCGCCTGGGGTGCCTACCACGGCATGGGACAGTGCCTGGGCCACTACCGACGGGCGAAACGGGTCGAAGCGGGGCTCCCCGCTCAACGACAGGGGCGGTGGTGGGTCGCGTGGGAACGGTTCGCGACCTTCCAGCTCGTTTGCGTGGGATGGGTCTTTTTCCGCGCGACCTCCTTCGGGAACGCCTTCGCGATCTTCGGACGGCTGTTCACGGGCTGGACCCAGCCCTCGCCGCTGGTGAATTTCGCCGTGCTGCTCACTCTCGTCGTCGGCATCGGGACTCAATACGTGCCAAAAGTGCTTCCCCTGCGCGCGCAAGAGGTGTTCTCACGCCTTAGCGTGTTCGCGCAGGGATCGGTGCTGGCAGCCGTGCTCCTCGTCATCACGACGCTGGGGCCTCCGGGTGTGGCGCCGTTCATCTACTTCCGTTTTTGAGACTGGACGATCTTGTCGAAGGTGGCGCGGGCCTCTTGAGGATTTTCGGGAACGGACGCGGGTCGGCTGACCGCGAGCCCGGTCGCAAGGGCGATCGGGAACGGAGCAGCGGTAGAGCACGCTCAGACAGAGCCGCCAAAGACGCCCCGCCGAGACGGTCCCTGGTCTCCCGCAGGGCGGCGAAGGACTCCGCCTCGAAAGAAGCCCCGCCGAGACGGTCCCTGGTCTCCCGCACGGCGGCGAAAGCCACCTCGTCAAGGGCGCCGGCAACCCCGGCACGGGCTCGACCGGCGCGAGCGGCCTCTGAGCCATTGGTGCGTCGCCGTGCCCAAAGTCCGCAAGGGCAAACCGGCCAGCAGTCACCGGCTCGTCGACAGGTCCCAGCCCCTCCCCAAATCCCGGCCCGTCGACACGTCCCGGCCCGTTCCCAAGTCCCGCGCCGTCAGGAGGCACCGGTGCGCGCAGAGGACGAAGGCGCGCCGACCGACAAGCGGAGAAGAGCGTCAGCGGGTCGCATACTTGCCGTTGGAGGGCTCTGTTTCCTGATCTGGCTGTTGTTCGACGCCAACCAGCTCTACCACTCTGCGGAAGCAGGCCAGATCGGAGTGCGTCGCAGCGTCGCTGTGACCATCCTCCGGCCGATAGCCGCGCTCTCGAACGCGTTGCGGATCTCCGGGCCGGTGAACTCCGCCGACAGCGCCCTCGGCAGGTGCGGGATAGGGGGGGCACCGGTGTGCGGCAGCGGAGGCGGCACCCTCCCCATCACCGTCTCGAGCACGATCCCCAAGACCACTCCAACCACCATCCCTCGGCCGGTGATCGTGACGGTGCGGTTGCCAACGGGCTATATGGGTCTTCTCGGCGAGCCGCATCTCGGCGGATTGCCGCCGCCTCCGCCGCCTGTCGCGTCGTGGCCGCCGCCGATCGCGTCCCCTACGGGTCGTCACCCTCTGACGCTGCTTTCCATCGGTGACTCCATCGGGGAGGACCTCGGCTATGGCCTCGGCGACGTGTTCTCGACCGACCCCGCCGTTCGCGTCGTCCAAGAGGGGCTCGAGGACACCGGCCTCGCACGGGCCGACTATTACAACTGGCCGGCGACCCTGGAGGTCGACCTGCGGCAGTACCACCCCAAGATCGTGGTCGTCATGATGGGGGCGAACGACGCCCAGGCCTTCTACGCGGGCAACAACGTCTGGCTCTCGTTCGGGCCGCCACCGGCGCACCCGGCTTGGTGGCAGGCCTACCAGGCCCGTGTCGCGCTCGTCATGCAGGAGGCGACCGACGCAGGTGCCCACGTCATGTGGGTCGGTCTGCCGCCGATGGGACCGGGCTCAACGGTCCCGAGCTGGTTCCCCCAACAGCTGAACAAGATCTTCTCCGCCGAGGCGCTCGCCCATCCTGGGGTGACGTACTTCCCGGCGGCGAAGGTTCTCTCCAACAAGGAGGGCGGGTTTACGACCTACCTGTGGATCGGCGGATCGCCGCAGCAGATCCGCTCCAACGACGGCGTGCACCTGCTCCCCGCGGGCTACGACCTGCTTGCCCAAGATCTCCTCCAGCCGATGGAGCGGACCTGGCACGTGAACCTGGACGTCGGCTAGCTCAGTGCCCTTCCGGGGCGGCGCGCCTGCGAGCCTGCTCGATCTCCGCCTCGGCCGCCTCACGGCCCGCCCAGGTCGCACCTTCGACTGACTTGCCAGGCTCGAGGTCCTTGTAGACCTCGAAGAAATGTTGGATCTCGAGCCGGTCGAACTCGGGAAGGTGGCGCAGATCCTGCAGGTGCTCCTGGCGAGGATCACCTGCCGGTACCGCGATGATCTTGTCGTCGGGTCCTTTCTCATCTGTCATCCGGAACATCCCGATCGCCCTCGAGCGGACGACGCAGCCGGGAAACGTCGGTTCCTCGACCAGCACGAGAGCATCGAGCGGATCACCGTCGAGCCCAAGGGTCCCGTCGACGAAACCGTAGTCCGCGGGGTAGCGGGTCGAGGTGAAGAGCATCCGGTCCAGGTAGATCCGGCCCGTGGTGTGGTCCATCTCGTACTTGTTCCGCTGGCCCTTTGGGATCTCCACTACAACTTCGAATTCCATCAGCTGGCCTCCGTGGCAGGGTGAGGAGCGACGGCGGCGCGCCGGAGCAGCTCGACCAGGGGAGCCTGCAGACCCGGTGCCGCGACCACGATGGTCGGCCCCTCGAACAGCCCGTCGAGGGCGATGACCGTGGCCCCGGCCTCTCGGGCGACGAGGCCGCCGGCGGCGCTGTCCCATGGCTTGAGCTCCGACTCGTAGAAGGCGTCGAGACGCCCGCAGGCCACTGCGCAGAGATCGAGGGCGGCCGAGCCGGCACGGCGGATGTCGCGCACTTCGGGCAAGACGACCGAGAGCAGGCGAGCTTGAGCAGCCCGGTTCCGGGCGCTGTAGGAGAAACCAGTGCCCACGAGCGCCTCGCCAATCGGCCGGCCCGTCGCCTCGAGGCGCAGCTCGCGACCGTCCAATGCGGCGCCCATCCCCTCAGAGGCGGTGAACATCTCGCCGGTGGACGGATTGTGGACCACCCCCACGATGCTCCGGCCTGCCTGCGAGGCTGCGATCGACACCGAGAAGATGGGGATGCCGTAGAGATAGTTGATGGTGCCGTCGAGGGGATCGATGACCCAAGTCAAGCCGGTAGAGCCTTTTCTGGAACTGCCTTCCTCGCCATGGACGCCGTCGTCGGGCCGGGCAGCCAGCAAGGAGCCTACGATGAGCGCCTCGCTCGAGCGGTCGACGTCGGTGACAAGATCGGTCGGGCTCGATTTCGCCGAGGCACCGCCGGCGAGCAGGAGGCCTCCGGCAACCTCGGGCAGCCGGGCGCGCAAGAGGTCGCCGGCCGCGAGGGCGACCTCCTTCGCGAGTTCCAAGAGCTCAGGCTGTGCCTTGACATCCCGTCCCTGGTCCCCGTCGGCCCTCGCCGGCCCGGTCATGGCGCGCGACGTCCCGTGCCGGCCGGTGCGCCCCGGCGCAGGCTGACGAGCTGGGCCAAGCGGGCCACGAGAACCTCGATCACGAGCTCGTCCGGCCAGTCCACCACGCCGCGAAGATCGAGATCGGCATCGGCGATCAGGCTAATGGCCCGGGCGATGCGCTCGGGGCCGAGCCTTCGCGCCTGAGCGAGCGCCTTTTGGGCAGGGAACGGCTTCAAGTCGAGCAGGGAGGCTGCGGCGCTCGAGTCGGTTATGCCGGTGCCGTCGAGGCGCAGCATCGCCCCGTAATGCCTGTGCAGCGTGGCCAGAACCTGGAAGGGGTGGCGGCCTCCCGAGCCGAGCAGGCGATGCGCAACCCGCACTGCGGTCTTCGCGTCGCCGTTGTCGAGGGCGTCGGTGAGATCCCAGGGCGGCGCTCCACCTTCTTCTCCGAGAAACGGCTCCAGTTGCGCCAGCGTCACCCGCTCACCCTCGCCGTATGCGGCCGCGAGAACGTCCAAGAGCGGGTGCAAGCGCGACAGGTCTTCACCGAGGTGCTTCTCCAGGAGCTGTCGGGCGGCTGGCTCGAGGTGGACGGGCCCGCGCTGCAGCTGCTCGTTCAGCCACTGAGTTCGCGCCTTGCTGGACGAGCCCGGCGAGGTGTCGATCTCCCGACCGCGAGCCTTGACCACCTTGGCGAGGGGAGCGGGCAGGGCCTTGCCGACCACCGCCAGCAAGAGAACGTTCGGCGCGAAAGGCTCGTCGAGGCGCGAGGCGAGCTCGGTGGCCTGGGCGGCATCGAGGTTCTCCGCCTCGCGCAGCACGACGATGCGACGATCGGCCAGGAACGCAGGCGTGAACAGCGCGTCGATTATCGCACCGATCACGCCCTCGTCGCTGTTCGGAGGCGCCGGCAGCCGGTGCTCCTCGACGGCGACAGCGAGGGTCCCCCCGGTCATTGACGCGTCCTCAGCCTCCCCAGCTGCGCCACTCGGCGAGGTGAGCTCGGCGAGAAGCCGGCTGACGCCACGGTCGACAAGGGTTGGTTCGGCACCCTTTATGACGAAGACGGCTGTGGACTCAGCGGACTGGCTGCTCATCTCGGCTCGGGCTCCTTTCCGGTTCCGCGAGCCGGGGCCGCGTCGCCGGCTTCGCTTTCGGTTCCGGGCGCCGACTCCATGATCGCGGCCAAAAGGTCGCGGACCTTGCAGGTGCCGGCGACGTCGTGGACCCTGATCAGGCGACAGCCACCTGCGATCCCGAGCGCCGCAGAGGCGAGGGAGGCGTTGCGGCGCTCCTCGATGCCGAGCTCCAGTAGGACTCCGAGGAACGTCTTGTTCGACGAGGACAAGAGCAACGGGTAGCCGAGCGAGGCGAGCCGGGCAGAGCTCCGCAAGAGCAGCAGTGACTGGTCGGCCGTCTTGCCGAGGTCAAGGCCGGCGTCGAGGATGATGTGATCGGCCGGGATCCCGCTCGCGAGGGCACGCTCGGCACGCAGCAAGAGGAAACGCTCCACGTCGGCGACGAGATCGTCATAGTGGGGCTCGGGATCCGGCACTCGCGGCGACAGGCGTATATGGGTGGCCACCACGCTGGCTTTGGCGGCCGCGGCGACTTGGAGGTAATCGGGGTCGGCGAAGCCGCTGATGTCGTTGCCCAGGACCGCTCCGGCTTCGAAGGCGGCCGCGGCCACCGACGCCCTCCAGGTGTCGACCGAAAGCGGCACGTCGTAGCGGTCGTGGAGGGAGGCGATGACGGGCACGACCCGGTCCAGCTCCTCCGCCTCGGTCACTTCTGGGCCGGGGCCCGCCTTCACCCCACCCACGTCAAGCGCGTCGGCGCCCTCCCGGACCAGCAGCTCGGCACGCGCGAAGAAACGATCGAGGTTGAAGTACGCACCCTTGTCGAAAAACGAGTCCGTCGTGCGGTTGAGGATCCCTATCACCAGTGCCCGGGTCGCAAGGTCGTAGCGATGCCGGCCCAGGCCGAGGGGGACTGGGTGCCGAGGCCACCAGACGGGGCTGTGTGTCAGCTGCACGCCTGTGCCCGGGCGGGCCCTGTCAGAACAGCCGGGAAGCCAGGGCCCGGCGGTACCGATCACGCCTCGGGTCCGAGGGATCCATCGTCTCGAGGAGGTCCACGAACTCCTGGCGTGCCTCGTCATCGGTCTTCACCCGCTCCAGCAAGACGTCCAGGTGCCTTTCCAGCTCGGCGCCACGGCCCTTGCCGTTCGCGTTCGGTGCTACAGGCGTGCCGGCGACTGCCAGTCGAGCGAGCGCGGCGACACGCCTGGCCTCGCCGACGTCGGGGATCTTGGCGAGCAGACCTAGCGCCTCCTCGGCTTGGCCACGCCCGACGAGGATCTCTGCCAGGCCGACGACGGCAGCAGGCAGGTCAGGCTCGATCTCGAGTGCCCGGCGGAGCGAGACCTCGTCGCCCGCGGCGACCAGCTTCTCGGCTTCGCTCGATGCGGGCAGCAGCCTGCTGACGAACTCGCGGACGGCGCTCTCGCCGAGCGCGCCGATGAACCGGTCGACGATCTGGCGGTTCTTGATCGCGAAGACAGCCGGGATCGATTGCACCTGGAAGCTCTGGCCGATGAGAGGGTTCTCGTCGACGTTGACCTTCACGAGCTCGACTTGGCCGCCGGTCGCGTCGACGACGCGCTCGAGGATCGGGCTGAGGGCTTTGCAGGGCCCGCACCAGGGAGCCCACAGGTCGACGAGGACCGGGACGGTGTCCGAACGGTCGAGGACATCCTCCTCGAAAGAGGCGTCTGTGGAGTCGAGAGTCATTGGGCGCGACCCTACCGGCTTGCTGAGCCCACCTGCCGTTCGATGCTCACCGGCACCTTGCCCCTGGTACGGCTCGACCTCGCTGCCCGCTGCGGCTGGACAACACTGCCTGTGCGCTCGACCTCGCTGCCTCCAGTGGCTCCACCTCGCCGCCTACGGTGGCGCTTGGGTCGTGCGGACCGGCTCAGGCGGTCGGAATGGCCGTCATCTCACCCGCGACCTACTGCCGCGCACGGCGCAATCGAAGGCATCTTGTCAGACGACAAAGTACTTGGCCATCGGATGATGGCAGACGATAGCGAGAGTCGTCTGCTCGGGATAGAGCTGGAAGCCCTCGCTTACGGAGACCCCGATGCGACCGGCTGCGAGGAGGTCGACGACCTTCGCGTTGTCCTCGAGTTCCGGGCAGGCAGGATAACCGAACGAGTACCGACCGCCACGGTGCTGCTGGCGGAACAG
The DNA here is from genome assembly GCA_052146595.1 of Acidimicrobiales bacterium. Classification (GTDB taxonomy): domain Bacteria; phylum Actinomycetota; class Acidimicrobiia; order Acidimicrobiales; family Bog-793; genus Fen-455. The sequence continues at coordinate 70,690 of JBKQMT010000093.1, read as the reverse complement.
GCCGGTGAGGGTCGGCGCGTCCTCGCCGGCAAAGCCCCATTCCTCTCGGATGCGGCGGTGCCACAGCTCGGCGAGAGCTTCTGTCATCTCGACAGACAGTCCGTGTGTCACCACGTAGTCCCGGTAGCGGTTGGCGGCGAACAGCTCGGCGGTACGTGCCGAGGCGCCGGCTCCCACCGTCACGATCTGAAACGCTGCGTAGTCGGCGACGTGCGCGCTCGCCGGCCTGAAGAAGTCTGCGATGCACAGGTACGGCTCCTTGCGCTGGCGCGGGAAGCTGAACCGGGTTCGCTCGGCGCTTCGCCGGTCGTCGCTATAGACGACGAGATCGTTGCCCTCCGCGTTCACCGGGAAGTAACCCCAGACCACCTGAGGCACGAGCAGGCCTTCGGCCTTGGCTTCGTCGAGGCGCCCGCGAAGCTCGGCTCGGATGCGCTCTTTGAACTCGGCATCGGTCTCGCCTGCTTCGGGTCGGTAGCCCCACTGGTTGCGAAAGAGCGCCGTTTCGTTGAGGTACGAGGTGATGTCGTCGAGCGGGATGCCCTTTGCGACCCGGGTCCCGAGAAACGGCGGCTCGAAGAGCTCGTTGTCCATCCCCACCTCCGGTGAGCGCGCCGGAAGGGTTGCCGGGTCGATCTCTCCGAGCTGCTCGCTCCGCCTAGGGGGGAGCTTGCGGCCCGAGAGCTCGGTCCCGAAGCTCGGGTCGTCGACGCCACTGCGCTTGATCTCCATCAGCCGGTCGAGAAGGTGGAGGCCCTCGAAGGCGTCTTTACCGTAGAAGACGCGGCCTTTGTACAGGCTGCGTAGGTCCTTTTCGACATAGGTGCGCGTGAGCGCCGCACCGCCGAGGATGACGGGATAACCGGACTTGCCGAGCCGGTTCAGCTCCTCGAGGTTGTCGCGCATGATCAGCGTCGACTTCACGAGCAACCCGCTCATGCCGATGGCATCGGCCTCGACTTGATCGGCTTTCGCGAGCATCTCCGACATCGGGACCTTGATGCCGAGATTGTGGACCTCGTACCCATTGTTGGTCAGGATGATGTCGACCAGGTTCTTGCCGATGTCGTGCACGTCGCCCTTCACGGTCCCGAGGACTATGCGGCCCCGCCCGGCCGAGTCGGTGCGTTCCATGTGCGGCTCCAGGTAGGCGACCGCGGCTTTCATCGTCTCGGCCGAGCCGAGCACGAAGGGAAGCTGCATCTGACCCGAGCCGAAGAGCTCGCCGACCGTGCGCATCCCGGAAAGCAGCATCTCGTTGACTATGTCGAGCGCCGCGTGCCCGGCCCCGAGGGCCTCGTCGAGCTCGTCCTCGAGGCCGTTGCGGTCACCGTCGACGATGCGTTGCTCCAGTCGCCGTTCGACCGGCCATCCGGACCGGTCCTCGATCGCGGAGTGCAGCGCCGCGCTCTCGCCCTCGAAGGCGGCGATGAGCGCAGAGAGCGGGTCATAGCCCTCGCGGCGCCTGTCATAGATGAGGTCCAGGCAGATCTCGCGGTCGGATTCGGCGATCTTGTGCAGAGGCTGGATCTTGCCGGCGTGCACGATCGCGGCGTCGAGCCCGGCTTGGACGCACTCGTGCAGGAACACGGAGTTGAGCAGCTGGCGCGCCGCCGGCGAGAGCCCGAAGGACACGTTCGACAGGCCGATCACCGTATGAACGCCTGGCAGTTCGGTCTTGATGCGCGAGATGGCCTCGATCGTCTCGATGCCGTCTCGCCGGCTCTCCTCCATACCGGTCGACAGCGGCAGGGCGAGGGGGTCGAAGAGAAGGTCCGACGGCTCGAGGCCGTAACGCCCGATGGCGAGGTCGTGGATCGCCTTGGCGGCCCGCAGCTTCCATTCGGCCGTGCGGGCCTGGCCGTCTGTGTCGATGCAGGTGCAGACGACCGCCGCGCCATAGTCGCGTGCCAGTGTGAGGAAACGATCGAGCCGTGTGCCAGGCGCGTCCCCGTCCTCCAGGTTCACCGAGTTGAGGACGGGTCGCCCGCCGATCCACTGGAGCGCAGCCTCGGCGACCGGCGCCTCGGTGGTGTCGATGACGAGGGGGATGGACGACTGGGTCGCAAAGCGCTGTGCCACCTCTGTCATGTCCTTGACCCCGTCGGCACCGGTGTAGTCGACGCAGACGTCGAGCAGATGCGCCCCCTCGCGCGCCTGATCGCGCGCCATGGCGACGGTCGTCTCCCAGTCGCCTGCGAGCATCGCCTCACGGAACCGCTTGGAGCCGTTGGCGTTCGTCCGCTCGCCGATGACGAGGAAGGACAGATCCTGTTCGAAGGGCACCGCCGCGTAGAGTGAGGCGGCCGAGGCCTCGTGCACCGGCGAGCGAGGAGCCGGTTCGAGGTCGGCGCAGGCCTCCACGACCTTGGCGAGGTGCTCGGGCGTCGTGCCGCAGCAGCCGCCGACGATCGAGACCCCGAGCTCGCTGATGAACACCGACAGGTGCTCGGCGAGAGCGTCAGGGGTCAGGTCGTAGTGCATCTTCCCATCGACGACGGACGGCAAGCCGGCGTTGGGCAGGGACGAGATCGGCGTGCGCGCCTGCTCGGAGAGGTGACGGAGCGCTTCGTACATCTCGACCGGGCCGGTAGCGCAGTTCATCCCGATGACGTCGGGCTTCATCGCTTCCAGCGTGCAAAGTGCAGCACCGATCTCGCTGCCGAGCAGCATCCGGCCGGTGAGCTCGATGGTCACCTGCACCTGGATCGGCACTTGCCGCCCGGCGTGGCGCATTGCGCGACGAGCTGCTTGGATAGCGGCCTTGGCTTGCAACAGGTCGTAACAGGTCTCGATGAGCAGTAGGTCGGCACCGCCGTCCAGCAGGCCGCGGGCGAGCACCTCGTAGCCGTCCCGTAGCTCCCCGAAACTGACCTGACCGAGGGTGGGGAGCTTCGTGCCCGGCCCCATGCTCCCCGCCACAAAGCGTGGCCGGTCGGTCGTCGCGTAATCGCTGGCCACCTCCTTGGCCAAGCGGGCGGAGGCGCGTGCGAGCTCTTCGGCGCGCTCGGCGATCTTGTACTCGGCGAGCACTATGGGCAAGGAACCGAACGAGTTGGTCTCGACGACGTCGACGCCGACGTCGAGGAAGGACCGGTGAAGTTCCCGGATCATGTCTGGTCGGGTGAGGCACAGCATCTCGTTGCAGCCCTCGAGCGAGTCGCCGCCGAAGTCGTGGGCGCTCAGCTCGCGCAACTGCAGGTTGGTACCGGTGGCGCCGTCATAGATCACGACGCGCTCGCGCGCCGTCTCGAGGTAACTCTTGGAAGTGCTCACCATCGACAGAGCCTATCGGCGCGCCCCACCTGCCCTCGTACCGGGCCTGAAGGGACTCAGGCAGGCGCCGAAGGTGCCGTCGGGCAAGAGGGGGCAGCCGGATCCGGACCGCCAGCAACTGAGGCCCGCGCCACTCGGCCATCTCGAAGTCGACGCAACGCTTGAGCGTCCGGGCGAAGGGGGCGTTCGGGCTCAGCCGTTCCCCGAGGCCGAGCGAACGGGCCGTGTCCTCCACGTCGAGCTCGACCCCCGCGGGCGATTCTTCGAGCCGGATCGTGAAGTGCCGTAGCAGCCAGGTGGTGGACGGTCCCAGAACTGGGAGCCAGAACCTCTCGACGTAGTCGGATCGCGGATCGTAGCCGACCTCGTCGATCACCGGGTCGTGCCAGGGCTCGACGCGAAGCCGGAGGCGTCCTGGGGCGCTCAAGGACTCGGGTTCGCCGTGGCGAGGCGTCGCGTCCGGGTCGTGTTGCACAAGCATCTGTTGACCTCCGTCACGCTGGAAGATGCGATCGCTCTGAATGCTCGCCTCGCCGTTCCCGCGCCACCTACCGTTTTCCGGGCGCCGTTCGGACCGGTTCGGCAGCTGTCGCTCAGCCAAGGTGGCGACGACGCCGGGCGCCGATAGGCTCGGGGTCGAGCGCGATGCGCCACCCATCGTCGTCGGCCTTCATGGGCACGGGGTGCTTCGTGAAGCCGTCATCGGTGGTAGCACCGGCGTGGTATTTCGGGATGCCCCCGTTTCTCGAGCGCGAACCGTACCGAGGAGGACGTAGCAATGGACCAGGCTCCAACAGAACGACAGCAGTCGGAGTGGCGCGAGGTGCTCGACCGCCTCACGAGGGAGCACGCGGGCGACGATGTCTCCATCGAGGTCCTGACTGCCGAGTTTGGGGACGGGCGCGAGGCGGAGAGGATGCCGCTCGCGTACATCGAGTACGACCCCAAGGCCGACGAGTTCATCGTCGCTGTCGGTGGCCTCGACGGTCGCTATCCGGTCGTGCTGCGCCACCTCATTGCGCACCCGAAGGCGGTCCTCCTCGACTCGGCAAGGCCCGAGGTTCCCGTCGCGGTGGAGGTCCTTGGTCCGGACGATTCGCGGACCCTCATCTCGGTCCACAGGCGCGTGGAGGCTGGCGGATCGAGCTGACCGGCTGCTCAGGGTGTTCGACGGGAGATCCAGAACGCCGTTCGGCCCCTCGTCTATGTTCGGAGAGTTGCAGTCGTCAGGACGACTCACAGGGAAGCAGAGCTGGTCACAGGGAAGCAGAGCTGGCTGTACGACAACGGCGGCCTGAGCTGGACGGAGTCTCCCAACTAGAACGCTTCAGCCCTCGCCGTCAAGGGGTGGGGCGTCGAGCGCACAATGGGCGTGCTCGGGACGGTGTGCTTCTGGGCGTCGCCTCCTGGACCGGGCAGGATTGCGGATGCCGACGGCGGCGATGACACCGCCCAGGACGCACATGGACGCGGAGACGATCATCGCCTTGCGGAAGCCGACCGAGAGCTCGTGAGCGTGCGCGTAGCCCTGACCGGAGATGCCGGCCAGCGCCGGCAGCACGGCGACGGCGAGCAGGCTCCCGATTCGTGCCACGTAGTTGTTCACCCCGGACGCGATACCGGCGCGCTCGGCGGGAGCTGAACCGAGCGCCGTCATGGTCAAGGGCGCGACCGTGATTGCCAGGCCGAGGGCGAGCACCAGCACGGCGGGAAGCACGCCGGCCGTATAAGAGCGCGAGCCGGTGCTGCGAGTCAGGAGAGCCAGTCCCGCACCGACCACGACCGGGCCGAGGCCCATCTGCAGGCGTGGGCCGATCCTCGCGGCAAGTCGGCCCGAGCGTACCGAGAGGAGAAGCATCACGACAGTCAGGGGGATCAGGGAGGCGCCTGCCTGAAAGGGTGTGTAGTGGTTCACCACCTGTAACTCGATTGGCAGGAGAAACAGCGCCCCTCCCAGTGCCGCGTAGATGATCAGGGTCACACCATTGGTCACTGAGAACTGGCGCTCTCCGAACAGCACCATGGGGAGCATCGGTGCACGCGAAGCGCGCTCGATAAGCACGAACACGACCCCGCCGATGAGCCCGGTCGCCAGCACCCCCAGGACCATGGGGGAGCCAAAGCCATGCTCGGGTCCCTCGATGAGCCCGTAGGTGACCCCGGCGAGCGAGACCATGCCCACGGCCGCGCCCGCGAAGTCGATGTGCCCGCTCGCGTTCGGATCGCGCGACTCGGGGACGTGGCGCACCGACAGCACCAGCACGAGTGCCCCGATTGGGACGTTGATGAAGAAGATCCAGCGCCAGGACGCCGCTGCGATGAGGTAGCCCCCCAATAGCGGCCCGGCGGCCGAGGCCAGGCCGCCAAGGCCCGACCAGGCGCCGATGGCGCTACCACGGTCCGCTGGCGAGAACGAGGCCTGGAGGATGGCAAGACTGCCCGGTGTGAGCAAGGCTGCTCCGACTCCCTGGATGACCCGAGCGACGATGAGGGCAGTGGAACCGGGAGCGAACCCGCACGCGGCCGACGAGAGGGCGAACCAGACAACGCCGACGCTGAACACCCGCCTTCGCCCGAAGCGATCGCCGAGCGAGCCGCCCAGCAGCAGCAACGCCGCCAGCGTGAGTGTGTAGCCAGTGACGACCCATTGCAGAGTGTCAACTGTGGCGGTGAAGTTCCGCCCGATCGTGGGAAGCGCGATGCCGACGACGGTGGCGTCGATCGCTGCCATGCCGGAGCCGAGCACGGTCGCAGCTACGACCCACCGTCCGGCAACCGACTTGTATGCCAGGCCTCCTGAGGTCCCCACCGAAGCTCAGCCTAAGTAAGCCGGACTTGATGTCGTTCCCCTCGCGACGTGATCAGGCCGTTGACCGGTCACGCCACGGCTGGTGGCCGTACCGGTCCAGGTGGACGACAGTGCCGACCGGCTTGCGAGCCTTGCGTCCATAGCGGCCTTTCGGCCAGCCGAGGGTGACGATGCAGCATGGTTCCACGCTCAAGGGCAGCTCGAGGATCCGGCGAGCGACGGTGTTGGACCACAGCGGCATGGTGATGAGCGCGCCGCCGAGACCGACGGCCCTCGCCGCCAGGAGGAGGTTCTGGACACTGGGGTACAGGGACCCGTAGTGGCTCGACACCACGACCGGAGGCTTGGGGAGGAAAGGCACTCGGGCACGGTCTCGCAGGCAGCAGACGACAAGGACCGGGATCTCCTCGAAGTGCTCGACCTGCCAACGCACCGACTTGAGGATCCTGGCCTTTTGCTCGTCGGTCTTGACCAGCCTGTCAAGACCTCCGTTGAGCCTCCACGCCCGCCGGTACTGCGCAGCCAGTGACGCCTTCACGGCGGGGTCCTTCACGACCACGTACTCCCAGTTCTGGCCGTTCGAGGCGGTCGGCGCTTCCAGGGCCAACTCCAGACATCGCAGCACGATGCGGTCGTCGACCGGGGCAGGCTCGACCCGGCGGACCGCGCGCTGGGTGAGCATTGCTTCGGCCAGGGGCATGGCCAGGCGGGCCTCGACGTCGCCGGGGTCGCCAGTCGGAGGCAGGGTATCGTCCATGCCCGAGTTTGGCCGATGCGCCGGTACTTATCTGCTGAGCACGAAGCGACAGCGAGGAGGCTTATCGTCTAGGACCCGACGGCGATTGTCTGCTGGACCTGGGCAGCAGCCGCGTACTTCCCGTTACCGGCCTGGTTGGCGTCGATCACGCAGGTGCCGACGTTGAGGTAGTTGACTGTGTAGCCGTTCAGGGAGCAGGCGCTGTTCGTCGTCGAGGGGGCCACGGACAGGACAACGGGGTTGCTGGACGGTCCGCCCGTCGGCGTCAAGGTCGCCGAGCCACCCACCGAGCCCGAGGCCGGGGCCGCGAAGCTGATCGTCATGGATCCGAGACCGACAGCGATCGTCTCGGTGACCGTCGGGGCAGCGAGGTAGTTGGAGCTCCCAGACTCGTTGGCGTCGAGGACGCAGGGCCCTACTGCTGTGAAGTTCACCGTCGAGCCGTAGGCGCCCGGCACGTTGCAGGTTCCGGACTCGGTAGAGGGATCGACGGAAAAGGCCACCGGCTCGCCCGAAAGCCCGCCCGTTGCCGACAGGTTCGCCGAGCCGCCGACCGAACCCGAAGCCGGGACGGTGAAGCCGATCGTCTGGGGCCCCTTCCCGGGCGCGGCCGTCGCCTCGTTGGAGAACGAGCCGACCCCGAGGCCATTGGCCGCCTGCACCTCGTAGTAGTAGGTGACGCCAGCGGCGCCTGAGCTGTCTGTGTAGGTCGTCGTGGGGGCGTTGACCGTCGCGATGGCGGTGCTCTCCTCGCCCGGGGCGGTGCCCCGCCAGATGGTGTAGTCACTCACCGGGGCGCCGCTCGGCGCGCCCCAGCCGAGTGTGACGCCGCCGGAGACGCCCGTCGCACTAAGGCCGCTCGGCGCACCCGGGGTGTAGGACCAGGCGCCGAGCCCGCTGGCGAGGTCGTAGCCAGGCAAGGCGGGGTACCCGTTGCTGCCCGAGGTGATGTCCCGGAAGGGGATGTTGGCCGGGTTCGCGTAGACGTACTTGGCATTCACCTCGGTGCCGGTCACCGCCGCCTCCGCGGCCACCATGGCTGTCGAAGCGCTCGTGCCGCCGACCGTGAACCAACCGGTCTGACCCTCATAAGAGACGCTGTCGTACACCGACACCCCCGAGTTGGGGTCGGCGTCCAAGGAGAGGTCGGGCGTCGCCCGCATGCCGGCGCAGCTCACGCTCCCGCTCGACTGGTAGACGCTTGCCGTCTCGTAGTTGCTGCAGCCACCGCCACCATCGCTCCAGGCCGTTTCTTTGGCGAGGGTGCCCCCGGAGGTGAAGCTGAGACTGGTACCGCCGACCGAGATCACATCGGGCGAGGTCGAAGGCCAAAGCAGCGCGCCGCCGGTGTCGCCGGTGGCGACGAAATAGCTGACGCCCGGCTGGGTGAAGTCCGAGTCGTCGGACGCCTCGCCACCGAACTCCGACGTGCCCCAGCTGTTGGAGACGTAGTTCGCATGCTCGGCGGCGTACTGCTCGGCTGCGAGCAGGTTGGAGAGGGTGGCGTTCGTCGCCTCGACGAGCAGGATGCTGGCAGCAGGGGCGAGAGAGTGGGCCCACTCGATGTCGAGGCTTATCTCGATGTCCCAGTTCGAGTTCGTGGCAGGCAGAGTGCTCCCGCCGAACTGGCTGAGCTGGGTGAAGTCAACACAGGAGGGGGGCAAGGATCCTCCCGTGCACTCCAAGGGCAGTCCGTACTGGGCGCTGAAGGTGTCGAGGTCGCTCGCCGCGTCCGGGTCGTTGTAGGCGTCCACGAGGGCGATCGTCTGACCGGCTCCAGCGCTGGAGGCAGCCGTGAAGCCGTAGACGCCTTCGATCGTGCTCGGTGGAAGGCCCGTCGGGGCCGTGACCGTGCCCTCGGAGGTCGCCTCGCTCGGCTTGAGGACGTGGACGAGGCACTGACCGACGCCGACGCCCGGCTTTCCACAAACGGCCTGCTCGGAACCGGGGAAAGGCAGACGGGCACCGTTCGGCGCGTCCAGGCGGGACGAATAGGAGCCTCCCGCCCGTGGGCCCGACGCCGTGCGGGCCGCCGACGCCGGCGAGCCCAGAGGCACGGCAACGGCGATGGCCACGATCGCGCACGCCGGGATTGCCAGCGCGCACTGCGCTCGGACGAGAGACAAGTGACTACGAGGTCGGTCAGCGACTCCCTCGCGACCGGTCATGTCGCGAAGATAGCCCAGGCGTTTCGCGCCATATAGGTCGCCGAGGCGACTTCGTGATCATGGCCTTGGCCCGAGCAGGGCGACCAGAAGGACTCGGACACAGCGCCGGTTCAAAGGGCGCGGCGGATCCCGACCTCGTCCAGGTGGTTGAGCAGGTCGAGTGGGTCGTCGTAGACGCGGTAAGCGCCCGCCCGCTCGAGCTCCTCCTGGCCGTAACCACCCGAGAGCAGCCCGACACCGAGCGCTCCGGCGCGCCGCGCTGCGAGCAGGTCCCAGACGCTGTCTCCGACGACCAGGCTCTGGCGCAGGTCGACGCTCAACAGCTCGGCTGCCTTTATGAACAGATCCGGATCGGGCTTGGCGTGGCGTACCTGCTCGCTCGTGACGACAACGGCGTCCTTCGGCACTCCGAGCATCTCGAGGGCGGGGGCCGCGTTGGCCGCCCGGCTGCTGGTTGCGATTGCCCAGGAGATCTTGTCCGAGATCAGAGCCTCGATCAGCTCGCGTGACCCTGGGAGCGGCCGCACGCTGAGGCGCTCTTGCGCATAGGCGACGCTGTATCGCTCCCGTAGGTCGGCGACGAGAGCCGAGTCGATCGGGCGATTGGTCTCACGGACCAGCGCGTTAATGAGCAGATCACCGCTCATGCCTATGCGGCGGTGGATCTTCCAGACCGAGAGCTGGATCCCGCAGTCGTCGAGTGCGCGCCGCCACGCGACCACCTGCTGGTAGACGCTGTCCACGAGTGTCCCGTCCAGATCGAGGATTACCCCTCCTGCGTTTTCCGTGCCTAGTGTCGGAGTGCTCATGGCCCCATCTTGCCGGGCGCGGCCGAATGTCGCGTCGTTCAGTGTTGGGTGCCGCTGCGCGGGAGGACGACTTGACGATCGCTGAGCTGAAGCGAGCCGTGCTGGAGGCCAATCTGGAGCTTGTCGAGCGTGGGCTCGTGTTCGACAGCTTCGGGAACGCCAGCGGGATCGACAGGGAACTGGGCCTTATCGTGATCAAGCCGAGCGGCGTGCCCTACGACAAGTTGTCTGCCGAGGACATGGCGCTCGTCTCGCTCGGAGCGGGCGAACATCTGGAGGGGCTTAAGCCGTCGTCGGACACCCCGACGCATCTCGAGATCTACCGTTCGTTCCCGGGCGCAGGCGGTGTCGTTCACACCCATTCGACATGGGCGACAAGCTGGGCGCAAGCCAGGCGGGCGATCCCGTGCCTGGGTACCACGCATGCTGATTACTTCCGGGGGGCCGTGCCGTGCAGTCGCGAGCTCACCGCCGAGGAGATAACCGGCGCCTACGAGAGGGAGACGGGGCGGGTGATCGCCGAGACGTTCGAGGGCCTCGACCCCGAACAGATGCCCGCAGTCCTCGTCGCGTCTCACGGCGTGTTCACCTGGGGGATGGACGCCGCAAGAGCCGTCTTGCACGCCGCAGTCGTGGAGGAGGTGGCGAAGATGGCGCAGATCTCACTCGATCTCAGTCCATCTCTAGGCCCGGTGAGCTCGCAGCTTCTCGACCGTCACTTCCTGCGAAAGCACGGCAGCGGCGCCTACTACGGCCAGGTGAGCGCTCCCCAGGCGCCCGACCAGGCCGTCTCACCGGTCCCTGAGCAAGGCAAGCCCGGCTTCCTGTGAGATCCGGGCGGGCCTAGCCGTCCTGGGGCGGCTGCTTCTGTTTCCTCGCGCTCTTCACGGCCTTCACCGCCTTCACGGGCCTCTCGGCTTTCTCGACCGAGGTGTCGGCCCCTGGGAAGAAGAGCCCCTCGTGCCCGTCGTCGCTCCAGCGGACCTGATAAGGAGGTCCTCCGTCGGCGCCGAGCACCTTCAGCACCTCGGCGTTCCGGTCAGGTTGGGACACCGTGCGGCCTCGCACCACAAGGTGATCTCCGGCTTTCACATCCATCGTGGTACCTCCTCGACATCCGGGATCCCGTCGATCACGGTCCCACTTCCGAGGCTCCAGTGTAAGAGGACAACGGCCCGATTTCCCGAAGCAATCATCAGGCGGTTCCCGAAGCAATCATCCGGCGGTTCCCGAGGCAGGCATCCGGCGGTTCCCGAGGCAGGCATCCGGCGGTTGCCGAGGCAGGCATCCGGCGGGGTCTCGATTCGGGCAAATTGCCGACCTCGCCATAGCATTGGGCCATGGCCGAGCCGGGCTCGTTCCTCGTGACCCCCGAGGACTTGAGCCGGCACGGCCACCGGACCGTCGACTGGGTGGCCAACTACCTGTCGAGCCTCGAGAGCTATCCGGTGCTGGCGAGGGCGGCCCCCGGCGAGATAGCGGCGATGTTGCCGAGCTCCGCCCCAGAGGAGGCCGAGCCTTTCGAAGCCGTTCTCGCCGACCTCGACCGGATCGTGCTGCCGGGGACGACCCACTGGCAGGCACCCGGGTTCTTCGGCTTCTTTCCTGCCAACGCGTCCCCGCCGGCCATCCTTGGCGAGCTTGTGATGGCCGGGCTCGGTGTCAACGGGATGATGTGGGCGACGAGCCCGGCCTGCACCGAGATCGAGACAGTCATGCTGGATTGGCTGGTCCGACTGCTCGGCCTGCCCGCTCGGTTCGCTTCGGACTCCGATGGCGGCGGCGTGATCCAAGACAGCGCCTCCTCGGCGACGCTGTGCGCGTTGCTCGCTGCCCGGCAGCGGGCTATCGCGCACGGGGCGGTCCTCGGCGAGCTCTGCGTGTACGCCTCGGCCGAGGCCCACTCATCTGTCCAGAAAGGGGCACACGTCGCAGGATTTGCTCCCTCGCAGGTTCGCCTGCTCGCCGTGGACGACGCCTTCAGGATGGACATCGCCGCTCTCGAGTCGGCCCTGCAGGCGGACGGCGCGGCCGGCCTCGTGCCCTGCTGCGTGGTAGCCACGGCCGGGACGACTTCCTCGATGGCCTTCGACCCGGTCCGGGCCATCGGCGAGCTCTGCAAGGCCGAGCGCGTGTGGCTCCACGTCGATGCCGCCATGGCCGGGTCGGCGGCGGTCTGTCCGGAGCTCCGCTCCCAGCACGAGGGGATCGAGCTGGCCGACAGCTACGCCTTCAACCCGCACAAGTGGCTGCTCACCAACTTCGACTGCGACTGCTTCTACGTCGCCGACCGGTCCAGTCTCATTGACGCGCTTTCGATCACCCCGGAGTACCTCCGCAACGAGGCCAGTGACTCCGGCGCGGTGATCGACTACCGGGACTGGCAGGTACCCCTCGGTAGGCGCTTTCGGGCTCTCAAGCTCTGGTTCGTGCTTCGCTCCTACGGGGCCGAGGGCCTGCGACGACACGTGCGCGAGGACGTGCGGCTGTCGGAACAGTTCGCGGGGCGTATCGCAGCCGACGCCCGTTTCGAGCTATGTGCGCCCCCGGCGTTGAACCTGACCTGTTTCAGGCACGTCGGAGGTGACGAGGTGTCCGAGCGCTTGCTCGCCGAGCTCAACGCCACTGGCCGTGTCTTCTTGAGCCACACGCGCCTCGCCGGCCGCTACGTGATCCGGTGCTGCATTGGCGGCACCTGGACGGCGGAACGTCACGTGGAGATGCTGTGGCAGCTCATCGACGAGCTTGCGCCGAGCCCCTGAGCCGGCCGGAGGTGTGACGGAGCGTTTTCCCGACGGTCGACGGCGGAGCGCAGTGGTACCCGAGCACTGGCGGGCCAACTGAGCCCTCGCCGACGGCCGGAGCGAGACGAGCCGTCTTGATCAGGGCAGTGCGATGAGCCCGTTGTGGCCCGGACCCCGAGGAAAGACAGGCCACACGTCGACTACCTGCCCGTCGGCTATGACGTAGTAGTTGTCGTACATGTTCACCGTCGCCGGCGCGTAGCCAGGGACGAGACGAACCCACGCCCCCACGGGCAGTTCCGGCTCCGGGTCGGAGGCTGCGGAAGGGGCGACGACGAAAATGCCGTGTTCCTCGTCGAAGCGGAGCACCTCGAGATCGGCCCCCACGAGCGAGGGGCCGCCGCCGATCCCGATCGACTTGTTGCCGGCGTCGACGATCAAGCGGTTCGGCGGTCGGCTGATCACCGTGGTGGCGATCGTCAAAGCGTGCTCGAAGCCACCAGGCACTCTGGCGCCGTGGAAGTTGTCCATGAGGACATAGCTGCCGGCCTGGATCTCCGTGACCCCGGGCCGCGCGGCGGTGAGCTTCCAGCTGACCGTGCCTCCAGCCGAACGGATCGGACAAGGTATGCCGATCGACTCCATACGCTCGGCGACCCGCAGGAACATGTCCATCGCCGCCCGTTGCTTCACGATCAGGAGCTCTTCGTCGAACTCGAGGGAGCAATGGCCTTCGTAGCCGGTGATTCCCTCCAGCCGGAGATGGTCAAGTGCAGACACCTCCTTGGCGAGCGCGACGGCCTCGTTTTCGGAGTCGACGCCGGCGCGATCCATGCCGGTGTCCACTTCGATCATCACCCCGAGCTGTGAGCCCGCGGCAGCTGCGGCTGCTGACAGCTTGGCGGCGTTGGCCATCTGGTCGACCGCAACGAGCACATTGCGGTCGCGGGCGAGTTCCGCCAGGACGCGGATCTTCTCCGGGTGCGCCACGGTGTTGACGACGAAGAGATTGTCCAGCCCGGCCCACGCCAAGGCGACCGCCTCCCAGACCGTCGCCACCGACAGCCCGATGGCCCCAGCCCCTACCTGCCTGGCAGCCAGCTCGGCTGACTTGTGGACCTTGATATGGGGACGGATCTCGGCCGGCATTTCCCCGAGCGCACTGGCCATCCGGGCGATGTTGCGCTCAGCCGCGGCCAGGTCCACCAACATGGCGGGAGTGGGCACGTCCTCGACGCGCCGGCCGACCATGTTGCCGTACATCTGTCGGATCAACGTGCGCCGCCGCTCGAGCGGGTTCTCTCTCTCGTGCGAACCGATCGTCATCTGCTCTCCTGTTGTGGGCTCTGTGGAGACGGGCCGGCTCAGAGCTCGGCGTTGACGATGAAGCCGGCGTCTGCCAGCAAAGTGGCGCTGGTGACGTAGCTCGCGTCCTCGCTCAAGAGGAAGGCGATGACGCCGGCCATCTCCGAAGGGTCGCCGATGCGGTGCAGGGCGATCCGATCGACGTAGTACTTCAAGATGTCGGGCTCGTCCATCATGGGGGCGCTCATGTTCGTCAGGACCGCTCCCGGCTCCACGCAGTTGACCCGTATCCCGTGCCCGCCCACTACGCTCCCGAGCGCCTTGGCAAGCATCGAGATGCCGGCCTTGGTGACGCAGTAGGCGGTCTGGAACGGCGAGCCGACGTGGGCCGAGATGGAGCTCACGCACACGATGGCCCCGCCGTGGCCCTCGGCGATCATCTGTTTGCACGTCTCGGTCGTGACGACCCAGGTCCCGCGCAGGTTGGTATTGCAGATGAGGTCCCACTGCTCGAGAGTCGTCTCGTTCCAAGGCATCAACGGGTTGATAGCGGCGTTGGAGACGAGGTAGTCGATATGTCCTCCCCGTTGCGCGACCTCTTGGACCATGTCGACGACCTGCTGCGGCTCGCTCATGTCCGCGATCACCGGAAAACCCTCGCCCCCAGCGTCTTTGATCTCGCGCAGCGTCGTGGACGGGTCACCGGTCGGCCGTTGGTTCACGGCCACCAGGGCGCCCTCCGCTGCGAGACGGACCGCAGTCGCCCGCCCGATCCCGTTTGTGGCTCCGGTGACGAGGGCCACCTTGCCCTCGAATCGCTTCATGCCCGCTCCTCTCTTGTGACGGCACTGTTCATGACACAACCTTCGCCGATCCCTTGTGGACGGCGTCGAGCATGAAGCGGGCGTTGTCCAACGGGGCGACGCCGTCGTAGATGGCGCTGCCGCTCACGACCACGTCTGCCCCGAGAGTCGCGATGTGCTCGATGTTCGCTTTGGTGACGCCACCGTCGACCTCGAGGAGTATCTCCCGGTCGCCGATCATCTCGCGTACAGCCGCGAGGCGCCCTTCTGTGCTGGGCAGGAACTTCTGGCCTCCCCAACCGGGGTTGATGGCGAGCAGGAAGACGAGCTCGAGCTCGTCCAAGAGAGGTTCCAGGACCTCGAGCGGAGTGCCGGGGTTCAGGGCGATGCCACGAATGACACCACTGCCGGCGAGCGACTGGAGCACCCGATGGGGGTGCCTGGTCGACTCGACGTGGCAGGTGATGATGCTGGCGCCGGCCTCGACGAAGGACTGCACCTTCGAGAGTGGATCGTCGATCATCAAGTGGCAGTCCTTGATGAAGTTGTCAGGGATCGCCTTCACGATCGGGGGCCCAACTGTGAACTGCGGGCAGAACACGCCGTCCATGACGTCGACGTGCACCACGTTGGCACCGGCCTGCTCGAGGACCGCCAGCTCGTCACCGAGCCGCAGCAGATCCGCCGTCAGCATCCCGACACTGATCGTGGGTCCACCGTCCAGCAGCTGCCGGACGGTGGCCTTCACTTTTCGGCCCGCGAAAGCTCGAGGGTGAGTTCCCGGTAGACCTCGAAGGCGTCTTCGGGTTTCATGGCCTCGTGGACGACCTTGCCGACGGCCTGGATCATGGCGACGGGGGACTGTGACTGGAAGATGTTACGGCCCATGTCGACGCCCGCAGCGCCTTCTTGGATGGCACGGTAGGCCATCGTGAGTGCGTCCAGCTCCGGCAGCTTCTTGCCGCCGGCCATCACGATGGGCACCGGGCAACCTGCCGTGACGTGCTCGAAGCCCGTCTCGCAGTAATAGGTCTTGACGATCTGGGCCCCGAGCTCCGCGCATATCCGTGTTGCGAGGCCGAGGTAGCGCTCGTCGCGGACAAGGTCCTTGCCGACCGCGGTCACCCCGAGCACGGGGATGCCCACGCGATAGCCGGCGTCAACGAGCTTGGTGAGGTTCGCGATCGACTGGGTCTCGAACTCGCCGCCGATGAAGGCCTGGACGGCAACCGCGTGCACGTTCATGCGGACGGCGTCGTCGAGATCGAGGGCAGTGATCTCGTTGGAGAGTTCCTTCAATATGCTCGGGCCGCCGCTCGCTCGGATCACGACCCCACCGCGATGGGTGGCCGGAACCGTCGAACGCAAGATGCCGCGCGTGCACATGAGCGCGTCCGCGTACGGCGCCAGCGGCAGGATGGTCACATCCACCCGCTCGAGACCGGTCGTCGGGCCCTGAAAGTAGCCGTGGTCGATGGCCAGCATCACGGTGTGGCCCGTGTCGGGACGGAAGATCCGCGAAAGGCGGTTCTTCATCCCCCAGTCGTAGCCGGCCGAGCCCTTGAGGAAGAAGCCCTGGTCGGGCGCGGGTATGTGCTCGAAGAAATTCTTGTCTGTCCTTGCGTCCGTCTCGGGCATGGTGCCTCCTGTTCGCTTTCGGTCAGGTTCCGGCCGCGCGCCAGAGAGGGCGCACGAGCCCGGACTCCGCGAGCTCCATCGAGCCGCGGTAGATCTTGAGCCAGTCTTCGGCGAGCCCGCGGTAGGCGGCGCTCGCCTCGGGATCGGGCTCCACGGTCCGCTCGAAGGCGGCCACGGCGCCGGCTGCATCGTCGGTGCTCTTCCACAGTCCGGCACCCACTCCGGCACAGATCGCCGCACCGAGGGCGGTGGACTCCTTCACGACCGGGATGTGCACGGGCATCGCGAGGATGTCCGCGACGATCTGCGGCCAGAGGTGGCCCTTGGCGGCACCGCCGGTGAAGATCGCCTCTTCGGTCCTGCAGTCGCCCACCTCCTCGATGATGCGCAGATGCGCGAGCGCTACGTAGGAAGCGGCCTCCTCGATCGAGCGGAAGCACTCGACTCGGCCCGCGTGTTGCGGGTTGGCGACGTCGAAGCCGATGAAGCCCGGCGTCGTGTGCACCCAGCGGCTGGCCTGCATGACGTTGGAGAACAGTCCGATGACCCCGTGCGAGCCCGGGGGCAACGCGGAGGCCTTGTCCTCCAGTATCGAGTAGACGTCCAAGCCCCGCGCAGCGGCCTGGGCAAGCTCGAGCTCACAGAACGCGTCGCGGAACCATCGCATCACGAGGCCGCAGTAAAAGCCGATCCCCTCCATCATCCAGAGCTCCGGGGACACATGGCACAAGGTGCGCAGGCGGGCCAAGGGGTCGATGAGGGCATGGTCGAAGAGCATTGTCGTCTGCCAGAAGCTGCCGCCGAGGATCGTCAGCCGGCCGGGGGTGTTGACGCCGATGGCGAGCAGGCCGAGCTGGGTGTCGGCACCGCCGACGACGACGGGGGTCCCCTCTTTGAGACCGGTCTCCTCGGCCGCCTTGGCCGTCACCGCACCGATCACGGTCCCCGACTCGACGATGGGTGGGAAGATCTCGCGCGAAAGCCCGCAGATGGCAAGTACCCGGTCCGACCAGTCTCGCTTTGCAAGGTCGAACAAGCCCGAGCTCGAGCCCAGGCTGGCGTCGGTGACGAACTCACCCGTGAGCCTCGTCAGGACCCAGTCGCCGAGCATGTTGACATGGGCGATCTTTGAGAACAGTTCCGGCTCCTTGTTGGCGATCCATAAGAACCGGGCCGGGGAGGTGATCGACACCCAGTCCCCGGCGATGTCGTAGATCTCCTGCGCCCGCCCGGAGACAACGAGCTCGGTCGCTTCCTCGACCCCGCGCGAGTCCGCGTTCGGGCAAGCCCAGATTTCCCGGCCTTTGGCGTCGTAGAGGACCATGCCTTCACGCATGCTCGACGCGCTGACGCCGCGCACCTGGGAGGGCTGGACCTGCGCGCTGACGAGGGCGTCACGAACGCACTGTGTTATGAGCGACCAGTTCGCGGCGGTGTCGAACACCTGGGAACCGGGTGCACCGGGAGCCTCGCGGTGGCTGTACTCGCGCTGGCCTATGCCGACCTGACGTCCGTCGGCTCCGAAAAGGACCGCGCGGGCACTTCCCGTGCCGACATCTATGGCGAGTAGGTAGCCGTCGCTCACGGTCCCAGTGCCTCGGGGTTGACGAGGCAGCAGAGCGGCTTTCCCGCAGCGAAGCGGCGCAGTTCATCCGCGATCATCTCGGCGCCTTGAAGAAGGGTCTCGTGGGTGGCACCGCCAACGTGCGGGGTCATCACGACATTGCTGTGCCGCAACAGCCGGTGCCGACCGCCCTCGGTGCTTTGCCGAACTACGTCGAGAGCAGCCCCACCCAGATGTCCGGACTCGAGAGCGGCGTCGAGGGCATCCTCGTCGACGAGAGTCTCGCGGGCGGTGTTGACGAAATAGGCGCCGGGCTTCATCTTTGCGAAAGTCGCGGCATCGAACATGTTGCCGTTGTCCTTGGTCGCACGCGCATGCAACGAGACGAAGTCCGACTCGCTCAAGAGCTGGTCGAGGCTCTCCACCTGTCGGACCCCGTCGGCGGGGTCAATGTCCGTGTAAGGGTCGTAGGCGACGATCTCCATCCCGAAAGGAAGCGCTCGCCGGGCGACCTGGTGCCCGATGAGGCCGAAGCCGACCACCCCGAGTGTGTGACGCCTGAGGTCGCTCCCGATGAACCTGGCGCCTTCCCAGTTGTCCTTCAGCCGATGGCCCTCTTCCAAGAACCTTTGTGCTGTTGGGAAACCCCGCGCCAACATGATCAAGAAAGCGAGCGTCTGATCTGCGACCGCTTGGGCGTTCTTGCCGGGTGTGTTCACGAGCGGAAGCTTTCGCGCGTTGACAGCCTCCAGGTCGACGTTGACCGGACCGCCACGGGCGCAGCCGACGATGCGCAGCTGCGAGCCGGCTTCTAGCACCGCGTCGGTGACGGGTGCGCCCTGGACCACGAGCGCCTCCACGCCGGCCATGTGCTGGCTTACCTCGGACGGCACTCCCTGGTACTCCTTGATCCGCAGCTCCGACGGCGTGCTGGGAGTAAAGGACTTGTCCTCTATCTGGAGGTACTCCACCTTGTGGTCGGCCTCTAGGGAAGCGAAAGCCTGTTGGAAGTAAAGGGGCGGCATGTACGAGTCGCCAACAGCCAGAATCCTCATCCCGCTTCCCCTTCGGGCCGCTGAATTGGCCCCGGCTCGGACTTTGTACCTGGTAGGCGAGAGCCACCTCCCGAGGTCTCACTATAACAGCGTCCTGTACGTACAGCAATGGGGGTTGAGCTGGGCATCGCGAGATGACGAAGCCGAACGTGTCAGAGACAAGCTGGGTCGAGAAGGCCACTTTGCAGGCGGCAGCCCACCGCCGTCTTAGTGGACGCGCCGGGGACACGACGACGCGCCGGCGATTTCGAGCAGTGGTGCGGGCCTGTCTCATGCCCGCGCCCGCGGCTCAGACTTGGGTCGGGTAGACGCGCACCGGGGTCATGTCGACGGCGTGGCCGCTGCCTGACTCCAAGATGACCTTCAGGGTCGGCTGGGCGTCTACGTAGAAGAACCTGATCGAGTCGCCGATCCGGCCTTCCATTATCACCGGGGCGCCGATCTGGTCGAGGTACTGCTCGGTCTCCTCGGCGTCTTCCATCGTCGCGCGCATGACTGCGATGTGGTGTACACCTTCGCCGTGCTCGTCGAGCCATTCCTTGTAGATGCTTGGGCCATCCACGGGCTGGATCAGCTCTACGTCGATGGGGCCCACGTGGGCCTCCGCCCCGATCATGGTGTACGGAGTCGGCTCACCGCGAAGGTAGGTGTCGTGGAGGGAGGGAGGCTTGTGCTCGTAGATGTTCCACGGCCCCCAGCCGAGGGTGCGATGGAAGTTCTCGAGGGCCTGGTCGATGTCGCGCACGACGAAAGCGATTTGCGTGATGGGCAACGGCCCGCTAGGCCGGCCACGTTCGAAGGTGACACGTTCCATTGTGTGCTCCATTGCAACCCCTTCCAAACTCGGAGTTCTAGGACTGTCCTTGCAGCGCCAACGCCACTTTCCGCCTCCCCTGTCCAGAGGCACCAGTGGTCGCCCAGCAGGCACTGCCACCGGAGGGCTGACAGTAATTGTGGCCGTGGGAATCGTCAAGGGGTAGGCTAATTGGCTGAATTGTCCTGATTGAACGGGGAGATGGATGACTGACCCCTCTGGGGTGATCGACCGGGCCTCCTCGGTGCCTTTCCACTATCAGCTGCGAAAGCTCTTGGAGCAGCAGATAGAGACGGGTCAATGGCCCCAAGGAGACCGGTTGCCCTCCGAGCCGTCCCTGAGCGAGTACTACAAGGTTTCCCGGGCGACGGTCCGCCAAGCTCTCCACGCCCTCGAACAGCAGGGCCTGATACACAAGGAGAAGGGTCGGGGAGCATTCGTCAATCGAACATCGTCTGGCTCGTGGCTACTGCAGTGGGCCGGGGGCTTGTTCGACGACGAGCTGACCCGGCGTGGCATCACAGTGGAGTCAACCGTGCTGAGGGCGGGCATAGAGGCCCTGCCGGAGTGGGCCAGCGAAGCGCTTCAGCTCGACGCGGGCGCGCAAGGAGTGGCCCTCGAGCGACTGCGGCGCGTCGATGGCCAGGTGGCCTTGTACGTCATCAACCATCTCCCTCTCGAGTACGCCGCGATCTTGCCGGAGATACGGCGGACCTCCACGGCTTCGCTCTATTGGACCTTGCGCGAGCATTGCGGTGTCGAGGTCGCTGGCAGCAGTCGGATGCTCGAAGCCGTCTCGGCGACGCCGCCGCTTGCCCGCCGCCTGGGCGTGCCGAGCCGCTACCCGGTCGTCTACATCGTGTCGGTCACAAGGGACGCCACCGGCAAGCCCATCGACTGCTACCGCGCCTGGCTTCGCACGGACCGTCTGCGCATCGCGGTGGAGACCGACACGTGGGCGTCCCTCGGCGGACGCGTCGTCAGCCACTCTTTCATCGGCGTTCCCAACGACGGTGCGGTGCTCGGCTCCTGAACCGAGTCCGCACGTGGTGCCCGTAGCTGAGCCTTGCTCCTGTCTAGACAACTTGCTAGCTTCCCGCGGCAGGCAGGGCGAGCTTGAGGTCCCTCGGGTGTGAATGGAGCCGGTGATGCCGCAAGTCGTTGGCGAGGTCCGCAAGCGGTCGATCGCCGAGTTCGACCGGCTCTTCGACTCGCTCAAGAACTGGGGGCTCTGGGGGCCCGACGACACCAGAGGGACCCTCAACTACATCACGCCCGAGCACGTTCGCCAGGCGGCTTCGCTGGTACGCACCGGTCGGTCCATATCGTTGTCACTGCCGGTCAACAAGGTCGCCGGTCCGGACAATCCACACCCGGCCATCCACTACATGGCGACGGGCCACGACAACGACATCGGTTCAGGCAGCTTGCGGTTCGCCACCGACTTTCTCGGCATTCAGTTCCATGGCGACTGTCACACGCACATCGACGCGCTCTGCCACATCGCCTACCGGGGACAGCTCTACAACGGCCGCCCGGCAGGGCTGGTGAGCACCTCCGGCGCGGACGCGCTCGACATAACCGAGTACGCGCAAGGCGTGGTCGGTAGGGGCGTGCTGCTGGACATCCCGCGCCTTCGCGGAGTGAGCTGGCTCGAGCCGGGAACGGCTGTGAGCCGCGCGGAGCTCGAGGCCGCCGAGGAGGCACAAGGTGTCCGCCTCGGCGAAGGCGACCTTTTCGTGTTCCGGACCGGTCACCATCGCCGCCGCTGCGAGCTCGGCCCATGGGACAACGGATACAGCGGAGAGGGCAAGGCTGGCCTGCATGTCGACGCCATGTCGCTGCTGCACGAACGACACGTGGCGGGGTTCTTGCCCGATGGCGACGGCGAGGCGATCCCGAGCACCGTCGAGGGGATCGCCTATCCGATCCACCCGCTGCAGATCACGGCCATGGGCATGCTGGCCTCGGACAGCCTCAATCTCGAGGACCTCGCCGATGCCTGTGAGGCGGAGCAACGCTGGGAGTTCATGGTAGTCCTGGCACCACTGAGAATCCCTGGCGGCACAGGGTCGCCGTTCAACCCGATAGCTGTCATGTGATCGGAGCGCGCTGTGCCGTCCCGTCACCTGACCGAAAAGTCGGCCGGCCACGACCCGCCTCACCAACAGCTCCTGAGCTGCGGCCGAGGGTCAGGTCCTTCGCACTCCGCGGGCGCGCGTGAAGCGCGAAGATCCCCGATTCGCCGGAACAAGCCAGTTAGTGCAGGCTATTGCCACCTTCGGAGTTGCTGAGAATTTTGCGAAACCTTGACAGGGTCAAGCGCCCTTGCTACAGTGCCTGTACATACAGGCGGACAGGGTACGGTGCCGTGTCCCGTGCAAGGCGGGTGGACTTCCAGATACTTAAGGAGCACTGCTATGTCTGATGACGGCATTCCTTCCGCTGAAGGCCACGAGGGGGGCAACCTCGGGCACGTAGCCAGCCGACGCGACGTCCTAAAGGGAGCTGCAGCCCTCGGCGCAGCCGCGGTAGGACTGCCGACAATGAAGCGTCTCGGGGCCAATGCGACCCGACCGGCTGTTGCCACAAAGGCGGACCAGCCTCCGACGCTGTGGAACGGTCAGCAGGTCACCCAGCCGATCGGCTTGTCCTCGCAAGGGACGCCGCGTCGCGGTGGTGACCTCACCTGGGCTTGGATATTCACCCCCATCGCACAGATGGACCCGCAGATGCCAACCACGGGTGACAACGGTGACCTCGGCACGTTGCTTTGGATCTACGACCAGCTGACGAACATCAAGCCCGGGACCTTGACCAATGAGGCCGGCCTCGCCGAGTCCTGGGAGGTTACCCGGGGCGGCCTGGAATACACGTTCTATATCCGTGACGCCGAGTTCTCCAACGGCGACAAGGTGCTCGCGAGCGATGTTCAGTACACCTTGCAGAGGTTCGCGAACCCGAAGATCAACTCTCAGTACTCCTTCTTGAACGCCATCGACAAAGTAGAAGCCCTCAACTCCAACACCGTCCGGGTCACGCTCCAGTACGTGCAAGCCATGTTTCCCCAAGTTGTCGGACACGCAACGAGCGGGATCGTGCCGCAGCGGGTGGTCGAGAAGCTGGGCAAGGACTTCGCCCAGCACCCGATCGGCTCGGGTCCGTTCATCTTCGAGTCGAAGACGCCGGGCCAGCAGATCACCCTCAAGCGCAATCCCAACTACTGGAAGACCGGCAAGCCGTACATCGACAGCGCCACCTTCACCTATGTAACTGACGACGACGCCCGCATGCTCCAGGTGACGCGTGGGCTTGCCGACATTGGATTCAACGTTCCTTACGCCCTCCTGGACGCGTACCGTGACGTGCCGGGCACTCGCTTGCAGCTCGAGCCGTACACGAACGTGATCCTGGCTGTGCCGAACATGCGCCGACCCCCGCTCGACGAGAAGAACGTCCGATTGGCGTTGAACTGGGCGACGCCGCGACCCGCGATCAACAAGGCCGTGTTCAAGAACGCCCCGCGAATCGCCAACAGCCCTATCGGTCAGCTCCGCTACTGGGACCCGACGGTCCCCGACATCACCTACGACCTGTCCAAGGCGAAGTCCTACCTTGCCAAGTCTTCGGTGCCGAAGGGCTTCACCACGAGCTTGCTCATCGTCGGCAGTGACGCCGACTCGGTATCTGTGGCCACCATCCTCCAGGCCGCTTGGGCCGAGATCGGGATCTCGCTCAAGATCGAGGATGTCGATCTCGACACGATGTTCGCACGGTTCTACTCGACGACCAACCCGGACTACGACATCAACTTCTTCCCACCCACTTACAGCTCAACCGACGTGGGCGACGACGACGAGATGGCGTTGTTCTTCTATGAGCCCCTGTCGGTCAACTTCGGTGGCTACTTCTACAGCGACCCTCACGTGACCGGGCTCGTGAACCAGGCGACTCATAGCCTCGACATCCCCTTGAGGAGGCGGAACTTCGCCGAGTTGCAGCGGTACTGCCTGTTCGACAACCCGCCCATCATCCCGTTCGGGTTTGGTCCCAACGCGATGCTGGTCAACTCCAAGGTGCAAGGGCTCAGAACCTTGCTGAACCAGTCATGGCGCCTTGAGGATGTCTGGCTGAACCCCTGATCCTGGCGGTTGCACCTGTTAACAGGCAGACTGGATTCGTGATGGTCAACTGCACGCGTCGGTACGGGGGCGCTTCCTCTTACATGGCGGAATGAGCGTAACGGATGGGCTTTTATCTGATCCGGCGCGTGCTGCAGTCGCTGTTGGCTCTCATCGGCATAACGCTCGTGGCTTTTCTCCTGATCCAACTTGTGCCCGGCGACCCGGCGCGGGCGATCCTCGGCCCTAGGGCCAGTCTCGGCGCCGTGGCGGCGCTTCGGAAGGCCATGGGCCTCGACCGGTCAATTCCCTCCCAGTACTGGAGCTTTCTCACCAACGCTCTGCATCTGAACTTCGGGTTCTCGACGCTGCAGCAGTCATCGGTAGCGACCCTGATCCGGCCGAGGCTCGGTTCCACGCTCCTGCTCACGGCGTACGCGACCGTCATATCGGTGGTCTTGGCGGTCCCTCTCGCAATGCTCTCGGCCTTGCGGAGGAATCGGCCCCTCGATCACGGCATCCGGTTCACGACCATGGTGACCTTCGCCATGCCCCCGTTCTGGCTGGGCCTTCTGCTGATCCTCCTCCTCGCCGTCAAGCTACCTGTGTTCCCACCCTCGGGCTATGGGGTTGGCTTCATCGGTCACCTGGACAGCTTGACGCTTCCCGCTCTTGCGCTCGGATTTGGCCTGGCGCCGCTGATAGTTCGGACGCTGCGGGGCAGCATCGTCGAGACGCTCGGGAGCGAGTTCGTCGAGGCGGCGAGGGCTCGCGGGTTCAGCGAGGCGCGCGTCCTGAGACGCTACGTGTTGCGAAATTCGCTCGTTTCCTCGGTCACGGTCGTCGGCGTGAATGTCGGCTACATACTCAGCATTGTCGTCGTGATCGAGAACGTCTTCGCGTTGCCGGGGCTGGGATCGTTGTTGGTCACCTCGGTGCAAAACCGCGACTTCCCCGTCGTGCAGGGCGTCGCCTTGGTTCTCGGCGCCATCGTCATCTTCGTCAACCTCGTCACAGATCTGGGCTATTCGCTTCTCGACCCGAGGATTCGACTCAGTGGCCATCGCTAGCCATCCGGCGCAGCCGAGCAGTGTCGTCGGCCTGACAGCCCAGTCCACGTACCGCATCGACCGGCTCCGCAAACGGGCGACGGCCGAGCATCGCTTCTCGACATTGGCTATCTGGGCCGGTGTCTTCCTCGTCGTGATCGTTCCCGTCGTCAGCTTGCTCGGGCCGGTCATCGGTTTCGGGCATCCGAACCAGTCGAACTTCAACGCCATTCTTGAGGCCCCGTCCTTGGCTCATCCGTTCGGCACAGACAGCACCGGTCGCGACGTTCTCGCTCGTGTGTTTGCGGCCACCTCACTGGACTACGAGGTCGGCCTGCTGACGACCCTTATGGCGGCGGTCATCGGCATCCTCCTTGGCGGCATCGCCGGGTATTTCGGGGGATGGTTGGACGCGACGATAATGCGGGTCGTCGACATCCTCATCGCCTTCCCTTTCATGATCTTCGTCATGGCGTTCGTCGCCGTGTTCGGACCTGGCCTGACAGGGATCTATGTGGGCTTGACCACCTTCGGTTGGGCCTTTTTCGCTCGCGTGACCAGAGCGGAGATGCTGGTGATACGCGAGCGGCAGTACGTCCTCGCCGCGCAGACGGCTGGCCTGCGAACGTCGCGGATCCTTAGGGTTCACGCGCTTCCGAACGTTCTCCGCCCTAACTTCGTGATCGCGATGGCGACCGTCGTCTGGAACATCCTGACGCTCGCCGCGCTCTCGTACCTCGGTCTCGGTGTGCAGCCACCGACGGCCGAGTGGGGTTCGATAGTCGCGAGCGGCCAGACGATCCTGATAACCGGTCAGTGGTGGGTATCGACGCTTCCTGGTTTGGTGATAGTGATCGTGGGCGTGGGGTTCAGCTTGATCGGGGACGGGGTCGCAGATCGGTTCGGGTATGACTTCCGCCTCACTGTCTGACCTCGAGGGCACGGGCGCCTCGAGCTCTGCGAATCTGCTGGACATCCGCCAGCTGACGGTGGGATTCCCCTCACGCCGCGGCGTCGTTCTGGCCGCCAACCACGTGAACCTGTCGCTGTCCGCGTCGCGGACCCTCGGGCTGGTGGGGGAGTCCGGCTGCGGCAAGAGCGTGACACTGCGATCGGTGATCGGCATGATCCCCAAGCCGGGCGAGGTCCTCGAAGGAGAGGTCCTCTGGCATGGCAAGAATCTGATACGCGAGCGCGTCCGCGACATACGAGCTGTGCGCGGCCGACAGGTCACGATGATCTTCCAGGACCCCGGCGCGAGCCTGAATCCCGTGTACTCGGTAGGAGACCAGATTGCCGAGGTGTTCCGCATAAAGCTCGGTCTCGGTAAGAAGGAGTCCGCCGAGCGGACGACGGAGCTGCTGAGGTCGGTCGGGATACCTTCTCCGGACAAGCGCGCCCGTGACTACCCCCACCAGCTGAGCGGCGGGATGCGCCAACGCGTGATGATCGCCATGGCCGTCGCGCCGGGGCCCGAGCTTCTCCTCGCCGACGAGCCGACGACTGCCGTCGACGTCACGGTACAAGAGCAGATCCTGTCCCTTCTCGTCGAGATCCAGCAATCGTCGGGGATGGCGGTCATCCTCGTCTCGCACGATCTTGCCGTCATAGGCCAGACCTGCGACGAGATCGCCGTCATGTACGCCGGCTACGTCGTGGAGCGGGGCTCACGCGACGACGTCATCAACTTGCCGCGACATCCCTACACCCAGGCACTGCTCGCCGCGGAGCTCGTGTTCGAACCTGGCCAGCGGCGCTCGCGCCTGGACACGATCGGGGGCCAGCCCCCGGATCTCGGCGACCTGCCGCCCGGATGCCCTTTCCAACCGCGCTGCCGCTACGCCCGTGCGGAGTGTGCAGGAGTCGGCATGGTCATCGACAGACCCTCGCCGGAGCACGGCTCAACCTGCCCGTTCGTGGAGACACCAGGATGAGCGGCTCGAACGGCACCTCGCCACTTCTCATTGCCGAGAACATCTGCAAGAGCTTCCCGGTGCGACGTAGCCTCACCCAGGTCGTGCAACGGGTACCCCGCCAACGGCTCACTGCCGTTGACGACGTGAGCCTGAGCCTTCACCGGGGTCAGGTTCTCGGCATCGTGGGGGAGAGCGGGAGCGGAAAGAGCACCATCGCGTACTGCCTGGTGCGCCTCGTCGAGCTCGACAGCGGCAGGGTTCTTATCGGCGAGGAAGACATGCACTCGGTTCGCGGTGATGCCCTACGAGCGCTCCGACGCCACATTCAGCTGATCTTCCAGGATCCCTATTCGTCTTTGAACCCGCGCCTCACGGTGGGTCGGGCCGTGGCCGAGCCTGCCCGTATGCACAAGTTGGTTGATCGAGCTGGCGAGAGAGCCCTCGTGAGCGGCCTGCTGGAGCGTTGCGGGCTGCGTCCCCAAGATGCCGCCCGTTACCCGAGACAGCTGTCGGGCGGACAGCGCCAAAGGGTCGCCATCGCACGAGCGCTGTCGACGAGCCCCGAGATACTGATCGCCGACGAGGCAGTCAGCGCTCTCGATGTGTCGGTGCAGGCGCAGATACTGAACCTCCTTGCCGAGCTCCAGTCTGACCTCGGGGTCGGGATCATCTTCATCACCCACCAGTTGGCTGTCATCTCGCATTTGGCAACGGACGTCGTCGTGCTGTATCTCGGCCGCGTGATGGAGTCCGGCCCGGTCGCAGCCGTACTCGGCGCGTCCCGCCACCCCTACACACGAGGGCTGCTGCAGGCACAGCCAGCCCTTCGCGGGCCGAGGACCAAGCAGCGTCCGGCGCTTGCCGGCGAGCTGCCGTCGGCTCTCGCGATTCCATCCGGCTGCCGGTTCCATACGCGCTGCCCGCTCGCCGAGCCGATCTGCCGGGAGGTCGAACCCGCACCCGTCCAGGTGTCGCCGGGTCACGTCTCGTGCTGCCACGTGCTCGCGCCGACCGATGGCCACGCGCCATCGGGCTAGGGCGCGCGAGGGGTGCCATCCCAGGCGATGAGCTGCCTTGACGCGCGTGGACCAGACGTATTCTCCGCTCAGTCACAGAACCCTCGTTTGGGTTGACGTCCCAGGTGTCGAGGCGCACTTGGCGGTTGCTGCCGCAGGGGTGAGCGACCGGCACCAGCACACAGCCACCCTTGGCGTCCGAAGCTGAATAGGTTGTAGTGGAGTGCCCGGCCCGAGCGCCGGGACGCGACCTCGGCGAAGGGAGACCGTCAATGCCTCGGGTCACCGACTTCGAGCAGCAGGTGCGGGAGTACTGGGACGTGGACGCGGCAACCTACGACCGCTCCCGCGGGCACAACCCGCAGACGCACCTGGAAATGGCCGTCTGGGCGGCCACCTTGCGGAGGTTCTTGCCGCCTCCGCCGGCGCGGGTGCTGGACGTTGGCGCCGGCACCGGTTTCTTGAGCCTCCTGTTGGCCCGCGAGGGCTATCGCGTCACGGCGTTGGATCTCGCGCCCGAGATGCTCGCCCAGTTGAGCTCCAAGGCGCGGAGCCGTGGTCTCGATATCGAGCTCGTCGAAGCCAGCGCGGCGGACCCACCTCGTGACGGCTTCGACGCCGTGGTCGAGCGCCATGTCGTATGGACATTGCCGGATCCGAGAACGGCCCTCGAGGCGTGGCGCGAAGCGGCCCCCGCAGGGACGCTCTTGCTTCTCGAGAGCATCTGGGGAGCCGCCGCCGGCCCTGAGGAGCAGCTGCGCTCCGCGATGCGTGACCTGCTCCGGCGCTTGCGGAACGTGCCGTCGGATCATCACAGGCAGTACGACACCGAGCTGATCTCCGAGCTCCCGTTCGGCGGGGGCGCCAGCCCGGAGATGCTGGTCGACCTGGTCGAGTCGACGCCTTGGGGCGACGCCCGCGTGGCGCGCCTGCGCGACGTCGAGTGGGCGAGCCGGGAGGCATTGCCGTCAGTGATCGACCGGCTTGTGGGAGTGACGCCTCGTTTTGCCGTGATTGCCGGTTAGGTCGCCACCCCCCGCCCCGTTCGCACCCGCAGGCCCGCCGCGTCAGTCGCGCTCTGGGCCTCCCAGCTGGCCTTTTGGCCGAACGTGCCAGCCGCACGGATTGTCACTCAGAGTGGTCAAAATAACCGCGCTAAGGTGTCGGACGTGTCGCGCCCCAAGAGCTTGGCGTTGGCAGTTGCCGTGGCGGTGCTGAGCTTGAGCCTGCCATCGGCCGCGCTGGCAGCTCAGCTGGGCAGTCCCGGAGCGGCAAAGACGACGACGGTCCAGACGCGAGCAAAGCGGTCGCGGCCCTCCACGACGGTGACACTGCCCACCGTCCCGGCCAAGGCCGATCCTCTGTTGCACCGACTCCTCAAGGCAGCGGCCCTTGTCACTGCCGACGACGAGAAGGCGGCGGCGCTGTCGGAGAGCTACGACATCGAGAAGTACAAACTGGCGAAGGTTCGGCTACAGGTCTCGGTGCTCGACGGCCAGGTCCGCGAGGCCGACCTTCACCTGTCTGCGTCCGCAGCCCGCCTTCGCGAGGCTGCCGTTGTCGCCTACGTCACCGGCGAGCTGACCGACGTCAACGCGAGCGTGCTTTCCGACAACGAGTCCGAAGGCCAGATGGCCGAGGTCTACTCCGGCGTCGCGCTCGCACAGTTGCACCACGCCCTTGTGCGTTACCGGGCGGCGTCGAGCGCCGTGCACTCCTCGCGCGCCACCGCCCTCGAGAGCTCCCGGCGGATCGCGCGGTCCCTGGCCGCGATCGCCGCCCTTCGCGCGCGGGCGCGTTCTCTGATAAGAGCGGCGGCAGGCAAGTACGCCTCCATCCGTCGCCAACTCCGTGGCCTGGTCGGTGCGAAGGAATTCGCTCGGCTCTTTCTGCCGTGGCCGGTCGGCAGCCCCTACAGAGGGCCGAACCTTGCCGGCCTCGACGTCTCCAGCGTTGCCACGGCAGCCCAGGGGCTGAAGGCGGCCATGGCGGCCCTGAAGTTCGTCGGCGTCCCGTACGTGTTCGGAGGCGCGGGCAAGGCAGGCGTCGACTGCTCGGGGCTGACCATGCTCGCCTGGGCGGCGGCCGGCCACTCCCTGGTCCACTCGGCGACTTTGCAGTGGGAGGAGTCCAGCCCGGTCTCGCTCGACCAGCTCGAGCCCGGGGACCTTCTCTTCTACCACTTCGCCAATGACGGCCAAGGTGCCATCTCTCACGTCGTCATGTACCTCGACTCGGGCCCCTACGGCGTCGAGACGGTGATCCAGGCGGCCGAACCGGGGACGAATGTCGCCTTCGCCAGGATCTACTTCGACGGCTATGTGAGCGCCGGACGGCCGTAAGCCTGGGCGCTACTTACCAGCGTCCCCTGTGGACGACCTCGCTCGCCGGGCGCCGGGCGCGACGTGCCGGTGACCCGACCACCGCGCCGGCGGGTGCCTCGTAGCCGAGCGCGACGGCACCGATGACCTGTTTGCCTTCGGGCACGCCCAAGGCTGCGAGAAACGGGCCTGGGTCCCGGTGCAGGCGGAAGAAGAGTGCCCCGAGCCCCTCGTCTGTGGCGGCCAGCAGCAACAGCATGACGGCGAACGACGAGTCCACGAGCCAGTAGGGCACCGGCCAGCTCTGGGCGGGGACTCCGGCGAGGCTGGAGCCGGCCTTGTCCGCTTCGGAGTAGCGGGCGACATAGGCGGCCGGATCGCTCAGCGGGAGCACGATCACCGGCGCTCGGAGGAGGCCGCTCAGCGGCCCGGGTTCCGCGATGAACCCCGGGTCGCTTGTCAGCTCGAAGAACTGCTGCGTCTGAGAACCCTCGAGCACGAGCAGGTCGACTCCCTGGCTGAAGCCTGCGGATGGCCCTCGGAGCGCAACGTCGAGGACACGGTCCAAGACGTCGGCGGGCACAGGCCTGTTCGAGTAGCTCCGGACCATCCTTCGTCGCCGTACGATCGCGTCGAGTTGCACGACGCGGACGCTAACGGAGCGGCCGCGAGGGGAGCGGCCGCCATCGGGGCCACGTCGAGCGCCCGGCTCGGAATGTTGAGTTGACTGGTAGTGTTTCAGCCGTCAGGAGCTTCGATCAAAGCGTCAGGAGCTTCGATAGAAGAGGTTGTGCTCGTGGCGAGCTTCAGGGACATGTTGAGCCAAGCCAAACAGGCAATCGTCGAGGTCGATCCCGCGGGCGCGGACGCGCTCTTGGGACAGGCGGTCTTCTTGGATGTCCGGGAGGCGGACGAGTACGCGCAGGGCGCGGTGCCCGGTGCTGTGCACCTGCCTCGGGGTCTGCTGGAGCTCCAGGTGGAGGGCCGCATCCCCGACAAGACCAGCAAGATCGTCGTTTACTGCGCGGGCGGCACTCGCTCGGCTCTTGCCGCCCAGTCTCTCGGCGAGCTCAGTTACTCCGACGTGGTCTCCATGGCTGGCGGATTCAACAAGTGGAAGGACGAGGGGCGCCAGTGGGTCGTCCCGAGGACGCTCGACGCAGCCCAGCGCAACCGCTACCAGCGGCACCTGCTCCTGCCTGAGGTGGGAGAGGCCGGCCAGCAGCGCCTCTTGGAGTCGAAGGTCCTCCTTCTCGGCGCCGGCGGGCTCGGCTCGCCGGCAGCGCTCTATCTCACAGCCGCCGGGGTGGGGACGATCGGGATCGTCGACATGGACGTCGTCGACGCGTCGAACCTGCAGCGCCAGATCCTGCACAACCTCGACCGCATCGGCGAACGCAAGGTCGACTCGGCGAAGAAGACGCTCACGGCCATGAACCCGGACGTGGACGTGGTCACCTACGACGTCCGCCTCGGGGCGGGCAACATCCTCGACATCATCGACTCCTATGACGTGATCGTTGACGGGACGGACAACTTCCCGACCCGCTATCTCCTGAACGATGCCTCCCTGATCAAGAAGGTCCCCGTGGTACACGGCTCGATCTTCCGTTTCGAGGGCCAGGCGACGGTCTTCTATCCTTACAAAGGCCCCTGTTACCGATGCCTCGTGCCTGAACCCCCACCGGCGGAACTGGCGCCGTCGTGCGCAGAAGCCGGCGTGCTCGGAGTGCTGCCCGGGATCATCGGGTCCATCCAGGCGGTCGAGGCGATCAAGCTCCTACTCAACCTCGGAGAGCCCCTGGTCGGCCGGCTCCTCGCCTACGACGCCCTGGAGGAGTCGTTCCGGACATTCAAGATCCGCCGGGACCCGAGCTGCCCCGCCTGCGGGGAGCACGCCGGTGAGATCGTCATCGCCGAGTACGACGACCTGTGCGCGCCGCATCCCAAGCAGGCGCCACCGCCGCCACCGGCGCCGGTCCTGGTCGCCGGCTGAGGCGCGGATCAGGCCGGCTGAGCACGCGATCAGGCGGCTGAGCGTGCGGATCAGGCGGCTGATCCGCGTGGATTAGGCGCCGCTCGGCGCGACCGGCTTACGCTTTGGCGGTGTCGAGCGATGATCGTGTGCGCCGGACCGACTCTGGCATAGAGATCCGTCGCCGCTATGTCGCCGAGGACCTCGACGGCTTCGATCCCGCCCTGGAGTTGGGGGAGCCAGGCGCCTTTCCCTACACGCGAGGGGTCCAGCGCGACATGTACCGCGGCCGGCTCTGGACGATGCGTCAGTACGCCGGGTTCGGGACGGCCGAGGCGACCAACGAACGCTTCAAGTTCCTGCTCGAGGCCGGCCAGACGGGGTTGTCGTGCGCCTTCGACCTGCCCACCCAGATGGGGTACGACTCGGACCACCCCCGCGCCGAGGGCGAGGTCGGAAAGGTCGGCGTGGCCATCGACTCCATCGAGGACATGCGGAGCTTGTTGGCGGGGCTTCCCCTCGACAAGGTGTCCACCTCCATGACGATCAACGCCACGGCGGCGATCCTGCTCCTTCTCTACGAGCTGGTGGCGGCCGAGCAGGGCGTGGCGCCGTCGTCCATCAACGGCACAATCCAAAACGACATCCTCAAGGAGTACGTCGCCCGCGGCACCTACATCTACCCGCCCCGGCCATCAATGCGGCTCGTGACCGACACGTTCTCCTACTGCGCGGAGCGCATCCCGGGCTGGAACACGATCTCGATCTCCGGCTACCACATCCGCGAGGCGGGTTCGACGGCCGTCCAGGAGCTGGCCTTCACGCTCGCCAACGGGATCGCCTATGTGGAAGCGGCGCTGGCCGCAGGCCTGGAGGTCGACACTTTCGGGCCGAGGCTGTCATTTTTCTTCAACGCCCACAACAACCTGTTCCAAGAGGTCGCCAAGTACCGGGCGGCGCGCAGGATCTGGGCCAGGATAATGACCGAGCGCTTCGGAGCCCAGGACGAGAAGTCGAAACGCCTCCGTTTCCACACCCAGACCGGCGGCTCGACGCTCACGGCTCAGCAGCCCTACGACAACATCGTCCGCGTGGCCT
The DNA here is from genome assembly GCA_052146595.1 of Acidimicrobiales bacterium. Taxonomy (GTDB): domain Bacteria; phylum Actinomycetota; class Acidimicrobiia; order Acidimicrobiales; family Bog-793; genus Fen-455. Next base: position 37,452 of record JBKQMT010000093.1, on the reverse strand, counting down.
TGCAGGCGCTCTCGGCCGTCCTCGGCGGCACCCAGAGCCTGCACACGAACAGCTTCGACGAGGCGCTGGGGCTGCCGACCGAGCACGCGGCCAGGCTGGCGCTGCGGACCCAGCAGGTCATCGCCTTCGAGTCCGGCGTGACCGACACGGTCGACCCCCTCGCCGGCTCCTATTTCCTGGAAACCATGACCAACGAGGTCGAAAGCGCCGCGCTCGCCTACATCGCCCGCATCGACGCCCTCGGTGGCGCCGTGGCCGCGATCGAATCCGGCTTCATGCAGGACGAGATCGAGCAGGCGGCCTACCGGTACGCCAAGGCCGTCGAGTCGGGCGCCGAGATCGTGGTGGGTGTCAACCGTTTCGTCGAGGAGGAGACGGGCGAGCCGGAAGTTTTCCCGATCGACCCCTCCCTGCAACGTGACCAGATCGAGCGCCTGCGGGCGCTCAGGGCGTCGCGGGACCAGGCCGGCGTCGACGCCGCCATCGACGACGTGCGTTCCGCCGCCCGGGGCACGCAGAACCTGCTCGTACCCATGCGCGAGGCACTGGCGCACCACGCGACTCTCGGAGAAGTGTCAGACGCTCTGCGCGAAGTCTTCGGGGAGTACCGCCCGAGCCGGTGACCCGCCGGTTCGAGGGTTGCCGGTCCCTGAGGCGTGACGGCCCCTTAGGGGTGCCGGCTCCGGCTTGGCGGCTCGAGCGTGCCGGCTCGAGCGTGCCGGATCAGACGTCAAGCCGAGGGTGCCGGTAGGCGGTGGCACTGAGGCGGCGGCGGACGCCTTCGTGGCTCGCCATGTCGATCACCGTCCAAGCCATGGCCAAGGCGCCGTCGAGCACGGCACGATCGGCGGCCGGGCTGGCGGCGGCGGCGGCGAACCCGGCCTGGTGGTTGACAGCCGGCAACGAGTCGATCCCGAGCAAGGGGTGGATCGCAGGGATGACGAGCGAGACGTTGCCCATGTCGGTCGAGGCGGTGAGGGCGGCCTCCGGCTCGGAAGCGAAGTCCCGGCCGATCGCCTGGACATTGCTGCGGTAGAGCGCCGCGATCTCCTCGTCGGTGACGAACTCGGAGTAGCGGGGGCCTTGGGGCAGCACCTCGAGCGAGGCTCCGGTCGCGAGCGCGCCGGCCTCGAAGCACCTCATGACTCTCGGTTCCCAAGCCTGCAAGGCCTCGAGGGTCTCCGCACGGACGTAGAACTTCGCCACGGCAAGACCGGGCACCACATTCGGAGCTGCGCCCCCGTAGGTGACGATGCCGTGCACCTGATCGTGCGGCGCCGCGTGCTGGCGGAGCAGCCCGATCGCCACCTGGGCGATCGTGATCGCGTCAGCCGCATTGACGCCCCTGTCCGGGTACGCAGAAGCGTGCGCCTCCTTGCCGGTGTAGCGGGCGTCGAAGTGGCTGACGGCCAGGCACGGCATCCGGTCGCCCTCACTCGGCGCAGGATGCACCATGAGGGCGGCGTTGACCCCGTCGAAACCTCCCCGCTCGAGCATGAGGATCTTCCCGCCACCACCTTCCTCGGCCGGCGTGCCGAGGACGCGAACGCTGATGCCGAGGTCGTTCGCGAGCTGTGCCAACCCGAGGGCCGCGCCGACGGCACAGGACGCGATCACGTTGTGACCGCACGCATGGCCGATCTCGGGAAGGGCGTCGTACTCGGCACAGATCGCGACCGTGAGCGGCCCGGTGCCGATGCTGGCAGCAAAGGCCGTCGGCAGTCCGCAGATCCCGCTCGCCACGGTGTAGCCCGCCTCGTCGAGTGCCTCCGCGCACCAGGTGGACGCCAGCTCCTCCTCGAAGGAGAGCTCCGGATGGTCGTGGATCATCCGTGACAGCTCGATCAGCTGGTCGCCGGCACTCCCGACGGCGTTCTTCGCCTGCTCTTTGGCCACCGCGGCCGCGCTCTGGCTCATTCGATCACAGCCACGACGTCGCCTGCGCCGAGAGAGTCCCCGACCGAGACGTGAAGTTCCTTGACCCTTCCAGCTCGGTCGGAGGTGATCGGGTTCTCCATCTTCATGGCCTCCAACACGCACAGGTCCTGGTCGATCTCGACGAGATCGCCCTCGGCCACGAGCACCTTGATGATCGTCCCCTGCATCGGGACAGTCACCTTCCCGTCGGTGGGCAGCACAGGCGCAGCGGCCCCGTGGGATCGGCGAGTGGCGGGCGCTCTCGTGCCGCCCGGCGCCCGGTGGCCGGCCGGTGAGACGTCAGGTACCCAAAGCTTCACCCGGTAACGGCGCCCGTCGACTTCGGCATCGACCTCTCGCATGACCATGTTCTCGGTGCCGTTCTCGGTGCCGCGCAGGCTCTCGGCGTCCTGGGGACGCCCGCTCGCCGGCGAGGAAACGGCGATCCCCGACAGGTCGAGGCACTGCTCGAGCCAACGCGTCGAGTGGCGCGCCTCGATGAAGTCCGGGTGGGTCAGGATCGCGTGGATAGCCGGGATGGTCGTCGCGACGCCTTCGACCTGCATCTCCGACAGAGCGCGGAGCAACCTTCGGCGCGCGGCCTCGCGGTCGGCTCCCCAGACGACGATCTTCGCGACCAGGTTGTCGTAGAACTGGCTGACGGTGTCGCCCGCCTCGAACCCGGAGTCCGACCTCACCCCGAAGCCCTCGGGAAGGCGGAGGCGAGTGATCTTGCCCGGGCTCGGGAGGAAGATGCCGTTGGCCGGGTCCTCGGCGTTGATCCGCGCCTCCATGGAGTGTCCCCGGCTAAGGGCCACGATCGTTTCTTGCGACACGGCAAGCGGCTCGCCCGCGGCGACGCGCAACTGCCACTCGACGAGGTCGAGCCCGGTCAGCAGCTCGGTGACCGGGTGTTCCACCTGCAGCCGAGTGTTCATCTCCAGGAAGTAGAAGCTCCCGTCCTCGTAGAGGAACTCGACGGTCCCGGCGCCTTCGTACGCGCACGCCCGGCAGATCCGGACCGCGGCCTCGCCCATGGCCCGGCGGACCTCGTCCTGGAAATCCGGCGCAGGGCTCTCTTCGAGGAGCTTTTGGTGACGGCGCTGGCAGGAGCAGTCCCTTTCTCCGAGCCACAGGGCGTTTCCGTGCCGGTCGGCGAAGACCTGCATCTCGATGTGCCTGGACCATGGGAGGTATCGCTCGAGGTAGATGTCGCCGTGGCCGAAGGAGGACAGGGCCTCGCGCTGGGCCGATTCCATGGCCGAAGCGGCCTCTTTGGCTTCGGTCACGACCTTCATGCCGCGTCCACCGCCGCCGAAGGCGGCCTTGATCGCCACCGGCCAGCCGTTGGACTCGCCGAAGGCGACGATCTCGTCCGGGTCAGCGACAGGTTCGCTGCGGCCGGGCACGCAGGCGACGCCCGCTCGTGTTGCGGCGAGCCGGGCCTTGATCTTGTTCCCCATGGTCTCGATCGCTCGAGGAGGCGGTCCGATGAAGGTCGCGCCGGCACCGGCGACCACACGGGCGAAGGCCGGGTTCTCGGCGAGGAACCCGTATCCCGGATGAACGGCGTCGGCGCCGCTTCGGGCGAGGGCGTCCAGAATGAGATCGGCGTCGAGGTAGCTCTCGGCGGCTGTCTGGCCGCCCAAGGGGTAAGCCTCGTCGGCGAGACGGACGTGAAGCGCGTTCTCGTCGAGCTCGGAGTAGACGGCGACCGAAGCGACGCCGAGCTCGCGGCAGGTCCGGATGACCCGCACGGCGATCTCGCCGCGGTTGGCCACGAGCACCTTGTCGAACACGACCCTCCTTCCTCGACCTAGCCTTGCCTCCCCATGGAGGAGGCGCCGCGAGCCGACGGGCCACCCACAGGCGAGCGCCCAGTCGAGCAGGCTACCCGCCAGCGCCGAGACGAGGACTGCCTGTGAGCGGGGGTTCGGCCGGCGAGGTTCCGGTCCCCTTCGCCGTGCCCGAACGCTTGCAGCTCGTCGACTCGACCAACAGCTACCTGGTCGAGCTCACCCGCCGCGGGCTGGGAGACGGCTCGGAGGTTCCCGAGGGCTACGCCGTCGTCGCCGAGCGCCAAAGCGAGGGCCGAGGGCGGCTCGCCAGGAGATGGGAGGCGCCAGCGGGCACGGCGGTGCTGTGCTCGATCCGTTTCCGGCCTGATCTCGGGCCCGAGCAGCTTCATCTCACCGCTTGGGCGGTGGCGCTCGCAGCAACTCGAGCCTGCCGGGAGGTGGCTGGAGTCGAGCTCTCGCTCAAGTGGCCGAACGACCTGCTCGCCGGGCGCCCGGGTGCCGAGCGGAAGGTCGCGGGCGTCTTGTCCGAGGTCGTGCCGACCGGCGTCGTCGTGGGCATCGGGATCAACGTGAACTGGCCTCCTGACTGGCCGCCTACGAGCTCGGAGGACCCCGAGCTGGCCTTCATGGCTCAACATGCCACGGCGCTGAACCGGGTCGCGGGACGCGAGGTCGACCGGAACGAGCTCGTCGACCGCCTGCTCCGGTGCACAGGCAAGCTGAACGCCAGGTTGGCAAGCGCCCAGGGCCGGCGCGCCCTCGCATCTGAGTACCGTCTCGCTTGCTCGACGATCGGGCGTGAGGTCCGAGTCGAGCTGGCCGGCGAGACTGTCGCCGGCGGTGCGATGGGTGTCGACGATGGCGGGTGCCTTCTCGTCTCCACGGCCACCGGGGTCAGGACCATCTCCGCGGGTAACGTCGTCCACGTCCGCTGACCGCCGGCTCTCGTGCCCGTGCCGGCTCGTGGTGAGCCCGGTTGGGCCGAGCCAGCTGCACGCCGATTAGCCTGGGCCGACAATGCGACTCCTCATCACCGGCGGTGCCGGTTTCATCGGTTCCAACTTCGTGCGGTACTGGGCCGCCCAGCGCCCGGGCGATCAGCTCGTCGTCCTGGACGCTTTGACATACGCCGGCGACCGCCGCAGCATTGCGGAGCTGGAGAGCTCTGGCCGGGTGGTCTTCGTCCACGGCGACATCTGCGACCAGCCCTTGGTCGAGTCGACCCTCAACGAGCACGGAATCGAGACGATCGTGCACTTCGCGGCCGAGTCGCACAACAGCTTGGCCATCTTGGACCCGGCCCGCTTTTTCAGGACCAACGTGCTCGGCACACAGGCGCTTTGTGACGCCGCCCGCCGCGTCGGCGTGCCGAGGTTCCATCACATATCGACCTGCGAGGTCTACGGGGACCTCGCCCTCGACAGCGACGAGTCCTTCAGCGAGGAATCCCCGTACCGGCCGCGGACCCCCTACAACGCCTCGAAGGCCGGCGCCGACCATGTCGTCCGGTGCTATTTCGAGACCTTCGGCCTCCCGGCGACGATCACCAACTGCTGCAACAACTACGGCCCGTACCAGTTCCCGGAGAAGGTCATCCCGCTGTTCTCGACCCGGGCCCTCGAGGGCGAGACGCTGCCGCTGTACGCCTCGACGAAGAACCGGCGCGAATGGTTGCACGTCGAGGACCACTGCCGGGCGATCGAGCTCGTCCTCGACAGGGGCGTGATCGGCGAGACCTACAACGTCGGCTCCGGCCAGGAGGCGAGCATCGAAGAGATCGCCGACGGCGTCCTTGCCGCCACGGGTCGGCCCGAATCCCTCAAGACGATCGTTCCTGACCGGCCCGGGCACGACCGGCGCTACCTGCTCGACTCGACCAAGATTCGCACCGAGCTCGGCTGGGAGCCGATCGTCGCGTTCGAGTCCGGCTTGGCGGCCACCGTCGACTGGTACCGCGACAACCGGGCGTGGTGGGAGCCGCTGATCGGGCGGTCACCGGTCGTCGAGGCCTCCTGGGCGAGCGTGGCGCCCGCAGCCCGGCGATCCTGAAGCCGGTCGTCGTGCGCGTCTTCGTGACCGGCGTGACCGGCCAGGTAGGGACCGAGATAGTCGCCGAGCTGCATCGCCGGGCGGCGCAACGCCTCCGCGGCCCGGCGCTGGACGTCGTTGCCCCCGAGGAGAGCATGCTCGACATAACCGATCGCGACGCCCTGCTCGCCGCCATAGGCACCGTCCAGCCCGAGGTGATCATCCACCCGGCAGCTTGGACGGCGGTCGACGCCTGCGAGGCCGATCCCGATCGCGCCTATCGCATCAATTCTCTCGGCACCCGCCATGTCGCCGAAGCCGCCCGCCTGGTCGGGGCGCATGTCTGCTACCTGTCGACGGACTATGTCTTCGACGGCACCTCGCCCCGGCCTTACCTCGAGTGGGACGACCCCAATCCCTTGTCGGTGTACGGGCGCTCCAAGCTCGGCGGAGAGCGTGAGCTCGATGACGGTCACACCATCGTTCGCACCGCCTGGGTGAACGGCAGGACGGGTGCCAATATGGTCAAGACCGTGCTCCGGCTCGCCACCGCGGGCGAAGCGCTCCGCTTCGTGAACGACCAGAGGGGGAGCCCGACCTCGGCCGCAGACCTGGCCGGCAGGGTGGTCGACCTGTCACTTGGCAGGCATCCGGGGATATTCCACGTGACCAATCAGGGCTCGACGACCTGGTACGAGTTCGCCCGCCTCGTCGTGCGGGCCGCCGGCCTCGACCCGGCACGAGTCGAGCCGATCTCGACGGGCGACCTGATCCCACCGCGCCCGGCTCCCCGGCCGGCGAATTCCGTGCTCGACAATGCCGCCTTACGGCTGTCGGGCTGGAACCTGCTTCCCAGCTGGGAGCAGGCGATCTCGGGGCTTGTCGCCGAGCTGACGGCCTGAGAGTTGCCGACGCCGGACATCTTCGGGAGGCTCGGCAGCTCCCAAAGCGTCGGCACCTCCAAGAGTCTCGACCTCTCCAAGCGGGTCGGCGCAGTCGTGGTCAACTACAACGCAGGCGACGTGCTCGCACGATGCCTGGGTAGCCTGCAGCAGAACGGGATCACCGACATCGTTGTGGTGGACAACGGCTCGACCGACGGGTCGACCTCGGTCGTGCAGGCCCTCGAAGTCCCGGCAAGGCTGATACGGTCGCCCCGCAACCTCGGCTACGGCGCCGGTGCGAACCTCGGTGCGCGCAGCAGCGACCGCGAGCTCATCTTCATCTGCAATCCCGATCTGGTCGTCGAGCCCGGAGCCATCAAGTGTCTTGCCGAAACGCTCGACGCCCGGCCCGACGCGGCCCTGGCGGGCCCCATGCTCTTGGAGACAGACGGGTCTGTGTACCCCTCAGGTCGGTCGTTTCCCGGGCTCGGCGACGCCCTCGGGCACGGCTTCATAGGTCTGTTCTGGCGCGACAACCCCTGGACCCGCCGCTACAGGCTGCTCGGCGACGACCAGCACAGGGCCCGCGACGCCGACTGGGTGTCGGGAGCCGGTTTCCTCGTGCGGCGCGACGCCTTCGAGGCGGTTGGCGGTTTCGACGAGGCCTACTTCATGTACGTCGAGGATGTGGACCTCTGCTGGCGGCTGCACCGGGTCGGCTGGGGTGTCGTCTACGAGCCGTCCGCACGGGTCGTCCACGAGCAGGGCCGTTCCACATCGCGCCATCCCTACCGGATGCTCGCGGCCCATCATCGGTCGATCCTGAGATTCGCGGCTCGCTCGACCTCCGGGCGCGAACGGCTCCTGCTGCCGCTCGTGGCGGTCGCTCTCGGCGCCCGGCTGGCGCTCGCGAGCTCGCGGTGTTTCGTGGCCGCGCGTCTCGACAGACGGTCCGGGGCCAAGAGCGCGCACAGCGGGCAGCTCGCCGACATGGGGAACCCACCAGGACGGCGGCGGAAAGATGCAGATGCCGGCCGGGGCTAGAGTCATGGCCCGTGCCTAAGAATTCGATCAGCCGCAAGGTCGCGCGCGCCGCCGCCATCGGTGGCAGCCGCAGCTACAAGCAGCGGTCCCCCATAGGGTGGTACACGATATTGCTCCTGGTCTGCGTCGTCGGCGTCGGCTTGATCGTGTTCAGCCGCCACGAACGTCAGGTGAGGGCCACCGCCGCCTCGACGACCACCACGACGACGCAGGCGAACACCACGCCTCCGACGCTGAACGACCACTGGCAAGAGGCGTTCTCGCTCGACATCTGTGGCCAAGTCGTGAACCTGCCGCGCAGCGCCAACATGTCCTCCGGCATCGTCAGCGACGGCAACGGAGTGGTCGACATCTGGCCCGCGAGGGCGGGCAAGGACGCGGCCCAGTTCGAGGGTGCGAAGGCGACGCTCGGCAAGTTCCTCGCGTCTGAGGACGTGGGTTTGACGACCACATCGCTCGAGCTCCCGAAATCGGTCGGCAAGCTTGCAGGTACCTACCGCAACGGGCGCAAGTGCGGCACCAAGCCCGCGCAGCTGGCAATGACCATCTGGCCCACGCCGACCTCGGCCAGCTCGTTCCCCGGGGTGCTTTCTGGCAACACCGTCTACGGCAACGGTGAGCTGTTCATGTTGGGTTTCCTCCCGAAAGGGGCTTCCGTGGCCCGGCCCCCGGCCGCGCCCCTGATCGCGGCTTTCCTCAAGTCTCAGACCACGACGACGACCGTCAAGTCGTCGACCACCACCACGAGCACCAAGCCGGGGAGCACGGCAACCTCCACGACCACCTCGCCTTCGAGCACGACGACCACAACTGGTTGATGGACGCCGTCGTTCTCGTCGGCGGCGAGGGAACCCGGCTTCGGCCGCTCACCTATGAGATTCCCAAGCAGATGCTGCCCGTGGTCGAGCGGCCGATGATCGTGCAGGTGTTCGAGTGGGCAGCCTCTCACGGCATCGACCGTGCCGTGCTGTCGCTCGGCTATCGGGCGGACGCGTTCATCGAGGCCTTCCCGTCGAACGAGATAGCAGGGGTCGCCCTCGAGTACGTCGTCGAGCCCGAGCCGCTCGACACGGCGGGCGCCATTCGCTTCGCGGCGGAGAAGTCCGGTGTCAGCGACACCTTTCTCGTTCTCAACGGCGACGTGCTCACAGATTTCGACGCGACGGCCCTCATCGCCTTCCATCGTTCGAGCAGCGCCCAGGCCTCGATCGCGCTCACCCCGGTCACTGATCCCTCCAGGTTCGGTGTCGTGCCGACCGACGGGGACGGTCGAGTCATCGCCTTCATCGAGAAGCCGCCTCCAGGCCAAGCCCCGACGAACCTGATCAACGCGGGCATCTATGTGCTCGAGACCTCGGTGCTGGACCAGATCGCGGGCGGACGACGTGTGTCGATCGAACGCGAGACGTTCCCCAAGCTGGTCGAGGGGCGGGCATTGTACGCACTCGCGTCCGACGCCTACTGGCTTGACACCGGCACACCCGAGCAGTTCCTTCAGGCCCAGCACGACATTCTGTCCGGCCGCCGCCCGAGCCGCCCGGCGGCGCCTGAGATTCGAACCGGGGTTTGGGTCGACGCGAGTGCCGAGGTCGCCGGCAGCCTTGGCCCGCTCTGCTTCGTCGGGCCGAAGGTGACGATTGCCGCAGGAGCCGTCGTGTCCGAAAGCGTCCTCGGGGCCGGATCACGTATCGGGCGCGATGCCGTCATCGACCGGTCCGTGCTCATGCCCGGCTCCGAGGTCCGCGCAGGTGCGATCGTGTCCGACAGCATCGTCGGTCCCCGTGCCGTCATCGGCGGCGGCGCCCATCTGAGCGGGATGACAATAATCGGGGTAGGGGCCGAGGTGCCGGCGCGCTCGGTGCTCGACGGCGCCCGCTACCCCTTGTCCTGAAGCAACTTCGACGCCGGAGGTGGGCCCGATGCGAACGCTGGTGACCGGTGGGGCCGGCTTTATCGGGTCGAATCTCGTCGACCGTCTTCTCGCAGAGGGCTACGAGGTCGATGTTGTGGACGACCTCTCGACGGGGTCGCTTGCCAACCTCGCAGAGGCCCGCGCCTCGTGCGGTTCGCTCCGCTTTCACAACCTTGATGTCCGCTCACACGATTTTGTGGACCTGGTCGGCCATCGCCGGCCGGAGGTGATCTTCCACCTTGCCGCCCAAGCGGATGTCCGGGTCTCGGTCGATCGCCCGGTCTTCGACGCGGAGGTCAACGTTCTCGGCACGATCCAGGCTCTGGAGGGTGCTCGCGCAGCGGGAGGCGCCAAGGTAGTGTTTGCCGCCTCCGGGGGCACTTTGTACGGTGAGCCGGACGACGCCCACATCCCGGTCGACGAGCATCAGCCGCATCGGCCGCTTTCACCTTATGGCGTGTCGAAGAAGTCGGCGATCGATTACCTCGTAGCGTATCGCGAGTTGCACGGCATCGAATTCACCGCCCTCGCCCTCGCCAATGTCTACGGGCCGCGCCAGGATCCCCACGGCGAGGCCGGGGTCGTGGCGATCTTTGCCGGCAACCTCGCCGCCGGTCGCCAGTGCGTCGTCTTCGGCGACGGCAGCCAGACGCGTGACTACGTCTATGTCGACGATGTGGTCGACGCCTTCGCGCGAGCGGCGCGACATGGTGACGGTCTCGTGCTGAACATCGGCACCGGTCAAGAGACCTCGGTGTCCAAGCTGTACGAGATCGTGGCCGAAGTCTCCGGCAGCGACCTGGCACCGAAGATGGCACCGCCTCGGGCCGGTGAGCTGCAGCGGAGCGCGCTCGACCCGAGACGAGCGGGCCTGCATCTCGGCTGGAAGCCGTGGACCTCCCTCGAGGAGGGGATCGGGTCCGTCGTGAGCTACGTTCGCCGAGCGGGTTCGTGATAGCGGTTCTTTGTGGCGGAGTCGGCGCGGCGAGGATGCTCGTCGGCATGCAGGCGGTCATGGACCCCACCGAGATCGTCGGCATCGTCAACACCGGTGACGACACCGAGCTCCACGGCCTGCACATCAGCCCGGACCTCGACACGATCACCTACACCCTGTCCGGTGCCGCGAACCCGGCCACCGGATGGGGACTCGCCGGTGACACCTTTCGCGCCATGGAGGCTCTGGAGCGTTTCGGGGCCGTCACCTGGTTCCGCCTTGGCGACGCTGATCTCGCTACCCACCTTTACCGGACGGGACGGATCCGGGAGGGAGCGACGCTCTCCGAGGTGACGGCCGAGATCTCACGCGCCTTCCGGCTCGCCATAAGCCTGCTTCCGATGAGCGACGACCCGGTCCGGACGCGTTTGCGGCTCGAGGACGGGCGAGAGGTGGCCTTCCAGGAGTACTTCGTGAAGATGCGCCATTCGGTTGTGGTTGAGCGTGTGCGCTTCGCGGGCGCGGAGCTGGCGGAGCCGGCGCCCGGCGTGCTGGCGGCGCTCGAGTCCGCTGAGGTCGTCGTGGTGGCGCCTTCGAACCCTGTCGTGTCTATCGGCCCGATCCTGGCGGTGCCGGGCGTCGCGAGCGTGCTGCAGGCTCGCCGCGATTCAGTCGTGGCCGTCTCGCCGATAGTGGCGGGCGCGGCCTTGAAGGGCCCGGCAGACAGGCTCCTCGTCGAGCTGGGCGGCGAGGCCTCCGCCGCAGGTGTGGCCCGGTTCCTCCGGGCCTGGGTGGGCACGCTCGTGATCGACGACGCCGACGACGCTTTGGCGGACGAAGTGCGAGCCGCAGGGTTGAACTGCGTCGTGGCGCCGACGGTCATGAGCACGCCAGAGCGGGCCGCGGCTCTCGCTCGAGTCGTCCTCGGCGTCACGGGCGTGGATCTGGGCCGGTCGCGCGACGCGTCGGCCTCGCATGGCGCTTAGCGCGTCCAGGGACCTCTGGTAGAGACTGCGCCGATGGCTGTTGAAGGGTCTTTGTTGGTGTTCGGCGTCAAGGGCCTGGGCGAGATCACCTCAGGCACCGACCTGGCGGCGCTCATCGCAGGGCATGCCACCCTGATCGAGGGCGATGTCGTCGTGGTCACTCAGAAGATCGTGTCCAAGGCGGAGGGCCGAACCGTCCCGATCGTCTCCTCTGATCCGGACGCGAAACGGGCCCTGGCCGAGTCGGAGGCCGTTCGCGTCCTCAGGCGCCGGGGGGACCTGGTGGTGACCGAGACGCGGCACGGCTTTGTCTGCGCTAACTCGGGAGTCGATCTCTCCAATGTGGCCGATGGCTGGGCAGTGCTGCTTCCGGAGGATCCCGACCGCTCGGCGCGGCGGTTGCGCGACGGCCTCCGGGCGCGCACAGGTCTCGAGGTCGCCGTGGTCATCTCCGATACCTTCGGGCGCGCATGGCGGCGCGGGGTCACCGATGTGGCCATCGGTTGCGCCGGGATCCGCGCCGTGGTCGATCTTCGCGGGACGACCGATGCCCTCGGCCGCGAGCTCGTCGCCACCGAGATCTGCGTCGTGGACGAGATCGCCTCGGCGGCCGACCTCGTGATGGGGAAGGCTCGAGGCGTCCCGGTGGCCGTGGTCAGGGGTGTGGACGTGGCCTACCTGGGCCAAGGTGCCGTCACCGAAGAGGTGGTCCGGCCCTACGGCGAGGACCTGTTCCGGTGACGGCCGGGCGCTCGGGGCCGGTTCAGCTGCCATGACGGGCTTGTCGGGCTCGGGGCCGAGTTGACCAGGCTTCGTGTGGCCTTCGACGTCCTGCCCCTTGCCGGCGAGCTCACCGGAGTCGGTCGGTTCTGCGCCGGCCTGGCGGCTGCTCTTGTCGGTCTCGAGGGCCTGGAGCTGCGCGGCTACGCCGTCGCGCGACGTGCCCGAACGGACACGACCGCGCCCGCCGGCGTGCTGGGGCTCGATGTTCGGACTTGGCGTGCACCGGCGCGCCTCGCCAATGCCGTGTGGGGGCGGGCCGAGCTGCCACCGATCGAATGGCTCGTCGGGCGCGTCGAGGTCGTGCACGGCACCAACTACGTGGTGCCCCCGGCACGTCACGCCGGTCGTGTCGTGTCCGTGCACGACTTGACCGCGTTGCGTTATCCGGAGCTGTGCGCGCCCGCCTCGTTGGCCTACCCCGGACTGGTGGGGCGAGCGGCCCGCCACGGCGCTTTTGTGCACGTGCCCTCGAGCTTTGTGCGCGACGAGGTGGTCGACCTGCTCGGTGTTGACGCGGCCCGTGTCCAGGTCGTTCCCTACGGGGTGGACGGCCCCGGGCAGATCGCTCCGGCCCGACCACCAGCGCCGGCCGGAGGGTCAGCGCCGGCCAGATCGTCACGGTCGCTCGAGCGGCCGTCACCTTCGGTGCCTTACCTGTTGGCGCTTGGCGCCGTGGAACCGCGCAAGGATCTGCCGACGCTCGTCAGGGCCTTCGCAGAGCTGGCGCCATCGCACGAGGATCTCGAGCTCGTCGTTGCCGGGCCCGACGGTTGGGGAGCGCCGGCTTTCGCCGCCGCCGTGGCTGCCTCGGGCGTCGCAGGGCGCGTGGTTCGCCTCGGCTACCTGGGAGAGGACGAGCGGCGGTCCTTGCTGTCCGGCGCCGTGGCGCTGGCTTACCCGTCGTTGTACGAAGGCTTCGGCTTCCCGCCGCTGGAGGCGATGGCCTCCGGCGTGCCCGTGGTCGCGACCACGGCGGGTTCCCTTCCGGAGATCCTCGGCGATGCCGCCGAGCTGGTGCCCCCGGGCGACGCCGGCGCCCTCGCCGGCGCCCTGGCCCGGGTCCTCGAGGACTCCGGCCTGCGATCCAGGCTCGTCGAAGCCGGACGGTTGCGTGCCGCATCGTTCACATGGGCGTCAGCGGCCGCTTCGATGATGGATCTCTACCAGCGGGCCGCGCTCGACCGGCAATCTCGGTGACAGCGATCTCGGTGTCGCTGGCGGTCGAGCAGCTGCGCCGTCGCGTGCCGGGCGGAATCGGGACCTACACCCGTGGCCTGTTGAAGGGCCTCGGTGAGCTTCCGGCTGGCGAGCGCCCGCGGCTCAGCCTTGTGGCCAGCCACGCACCTCGCCGACCCGATCCACTCACGAGCTTCGGCTATCCGGTGCTCAGCTCCTGGCTACCCGGTCCGCTCCTCGTGCGCGCCTGGGACCTGGGCCTTGCCCGGCCAGGACGTGGCAGCGACGTCGTCCATTCGGTGTCACTGGCGGCTCCGGTTCCTTCCTCGGGCGCGTCGCTCGTCCTGACCGTGCACGACCTGGCCTGGAGGTCGATGCCGGAGGCCTATCCGGAAAGGGGCAGGCGCTGGCACGAGGCCGCCTTGCGGCGCGGAGCCGCCCGGGCAGCCGCGGTCATCGTTCCCTCCCAGGCGACGGCCACGGCCGTTCTCGCCGCAGGTGTGGGCATCACCGACGCCAGGCTCGCCGTCGTGCCCGAGGGCGCCGATCACCTCGACGTGCCCGACGGTGCGGCAGCCCAAGAGTTGCTCGAGCGCCTCGGTGTGCAGGGTCCCTACCTGCTCACGGTGAGCACGCTCGAGCCGCGGAAGAACCTCGGGCGCCTCGTGCAGGCTTACGAGCTCGCACGGCCGAATCTGCCCGAGCCCTGGCCACTCGTGATCGTCGGGCCTGGCGGATGGGGACTCTCGGCGTCCTCTGCAGGGCTCAGGTCAGCCGCAGGCGTCGTCTTCGCAGGCGCTCTCGACGGCGGTGCGCTGGCGGCGATCTACCGCGGCGCCCGATGCTGTGCCTATGTCCCGATCGTGGAGGGCTTCGGGCTGCCCGTCGTGGAGGCGATGGCCCAGGGGACTCCGGTCGTCTCGAGCCCGGTGCCGAGCTCCGGTGGGGCGTCGCTCGAGGTCGACCCAACAGATGTTGGCTCGATTGCCGAGGGACTGGTGGCCGCCGCCGGTGACGAGGCGACCCGGGCTCGTCTCGTGAGCCGCGGTCTCGCGCGAGCTGCAGCGCTTCGATGGGTCGACGCCGCACGAGGGCACGTCGAGGTCTGGGAGAGGGTGGCCACCGAGCGAGCGAGAGGTCGATGACCACCCGATCCGGAGACGACGTTCTCGAGCTCGCCCTCGATGTGAGCGCGGTGCCCAAGCGACCTGCCGGAGCCGGCCGCTACGTCGTCGAGCTGGCCAGGGCCCTGGCCGGGCGGGGCGACTGCAGCCTCGCCCTTGTCGCCCGGCGCGACGACGCTGCCAGATGGGAGGAGATCGCGCCGCGCCAGCGGGTCCTCGCCGTCGCTCCGTCGAGGCGCGCCACCCGCCTCTTGTACGAGCAGGTCCGGCTCGCCTCTGTGGTCGCGGCCCTCGGCTCGCCGGCAGTCGAGGTGCACCACGGTCCCCACTACTCCATGCCCAGGCGATCGCGAGTCCCCTGTGTCGTGACCGTGCACGACATGACGTTCTTCGACCACCCGGAGTGGCACGAACGGAGCAAAGTGACCTGGTTCCGCTCCGCCATCCGCTACTCGGCGGGGCACGCCGCGCTGATCGTTTGCGTCAGCGAGGCCACCGCCGGACGGCTGCGGGACATCCTTTCACCCTCATGCCCGGTAGTTGTGGTCCCTCACGGCGTGGACCACGCTCATTTTGCGCCTGACGAGCCGTCACCAGGTGCAGACCGGGAGGTGCTGAGACGTCTCGGCCTGCCCCGGCCGTACGCGCTGCACCTTGGGACCTTGGAGCCCCGGAAGGGGATCGTCGACCTCGTCGCCGCGTTCGATCTGCTGGCCGAGAGCCAACCAGAGCTGGAGCTCGTCCTGGCGGGCGGTGTCGGCTGGAAGGCCGAGCCGGCACTGCAGGCCATCGCGGCCGCGGGGGCGAGCGGGCGGATCCGCCGGCTCGGCTACGTCCCGGACGAGCACGTCCCGGCACTGCTGCGCGGGGCGCGTGCCGTCGTATATCCCTCCCTCGAGGAAGGTTTCGGGCTGCCCGCGCTCGAGGCCCTGGCGTGCGGCGCGCCCTTGGTCACCACCGCGGGGACCGCCATGGCAGAGCTTGCCGGCGGCAGCGCCCTGCTCGTACCGGCTGGTAGCCCGCCAGCGCTGGCAGCGGCGATGGAGACGGCGATCGCTCTTGAGCCTTCGGGCGACGGTGCCCGGCGACGGGAACGTGGTCTTGCCATCGCCGCCCCCTACACCTGGGAGAGCTGTGCCGAGGGCCATCTGGCGGCGTACCGAGCCGCGGCCGGAGCTTGAGGGACGCCGCCCTCACCGGCTCGGCGGCTCGGCCCTTTTCGGAATCGCCAGATCGCCCGCTAGCCTGACGCCGTGCGCGCCTATCTCACCGGGGGATCAGGCTTTGTCGGCGCCTGGCTGCTTCGCCACCTCTCCGCCGTCGGCGACACGGCCGTTGCGCCCGGTCCCGAAGTCGACGTGACCGATCTCGCCCTGCTTGCTCCTCACCTCGAAGCGGCGGCACCGGAGGTCGTCTACCACCTGGCCGCGCTCACCCATGTGGGCCGCTCCTGGAGCGAGCCCGGCGAGACCTTTCGCGTCAATGCCATGGGCACCTTGAACCTCCTCGAGGCCGCAGCGCGCTGCGAGGTCCCACCTGTGGTCGTGCTTGTGAGCTCGGCGGAGGTCTACGGTCCGGCGAAGGATGCAGAGCCCCTCCTCGAGCAGGCCGAGCTCCGCCCAGTGACCCCTTATGCAGCGAGCAAGGTTGCCGCGGAGTTCCTCGGGCTGCAGTCGTTCCTCGGCCGAGGTCTGCGGGTCGTCCGGGCCAGACCGTTCAATCACGTCGGGCCGGGCCAAAGCGACGACTTCGTCGTCTCGGCCCTGGCGCGCCGCATGGTCGAGGCCGAGCTCGCCGGGACCGGGTCCGTCCGCGTCGGCAACCTTGCCGCCTGGCGCGACTTCACCGACGTGCGCGATGTCGTGCGGGCGTACCGCCTCCTCGCCTCGAGTGGGGTGGCCGGTGAGGCCTACAACGTCTGCTCTGGACGGGCGATCAGCATCGCCGAACTTGCCGAGCAGATGGCAGGGCTCCTCTCCTACGAAGTCAAGCTGATAGAGGACCCTGACCTGTTCCGCCCGGTGGAGGTCCCGGTTCTGGTCGGCGACGCCTCCAAGCTTGTTGCTGCGACAAGTTGGGATCCGGAGATCGCCTTGTCAACGACGCTCTCGGACGTCCTCGACTATTGGCGCTTGCGTCTCTCCTGACTAGGCGGCGCTACCGAAGACCTGGGCGCGCAGCTCGTCGCGGGCCTCGCGCGCCTGCTGGACGACGGCCTGCACCGGTTGGGGCAGCCGCCGGACCACCGGCTCGAGGGTCGAGTCGATGACGTGGACGACCTGGGCGACGGTGGCGTCGAAGTCCTTCGCGCGCTTACGGGCCTGCTCCCGGCCACCGGCGAGCGATCCAGGGGGACATCCTCCTTGTCCGGCGCGGGCGGCGGCATCAGCGAGCTCCTGGCGGCGAGCCTGGGCCTTTTGGAGCCCGAGGACGCCCACGCCGATGGCGACATAGGAAGCTTCCCTGGCGAAGCCCTTCAGAGCTTCGGTCGCCTTGGTGAGATCCTGCCGGATGTCTGTCATCTCATGCTCCTCGTAGTTCCTCCTCTGCTAACTATAGCAAGCGGAATCCGGCACTCGGCACCTGTCGTCTGCTGAGCCCCACGCCTGGCCCTGCGCCACAGCGCCTGCGCGACCGTCTCGTATCGCGCTCGAGGTCCGCGGTAGCGTTGTGGCCCTGATGCCGGAGGAGCAACTCGTCCCACCGGTCGTCGCCGTGGTGGTCGCCAATGACCCAGGTCGGTGGTTTGAGGAATGTCTGGGGGCACTGGGGGCCCAGGACTACCCGAACCTCGACGTGCTCGTGGTCGACGCCGCGAGCCACGATGAGCTGACCGCAAGAGTCGCGGCGGTCTCGCCGCGCGCCTTCATCATTCGCCAGGGCGAGCCCGGCGGGTTCTCGGCGGCGGCGAACGAGGCACTTCTCGCCGTGGAGGGGGCATCTCACCTGTTGATCTGCCACGACGACGTGGCCCCTATGCCCGACGCCGTCCGATGCATGGTCGGCGAGTCCTACCGTTCCAACGCAGGCATTGTCGGCCCGAAGCTCGTCGAATGGGACGCCCCGGACCGTCTGCTCCAAGTCGGCATCGGCGTCGACCGCTTCGGCGCCACGGTCGAGCGCGTCGAGGCCGGGGAGCGCGACCAGGGTCAGCACGACGAGGTTCGGGAGGTGTTCGCGGTGCCCGGCGGCTGCACATTGGTGCGGGCGGACTTGTTCAGGGCACTCGGCGGTTTCGACCAGGAAATGCAGCTCTTTGGCGAGGACGTGGACCTGTGCTGGCGCGCCCAGGTGGCCGGAGCGCGGGTCGTCGTCGCCCCGGCGGCTCGTGTTCGCCACCTCGAGCTGGCGAGATCGGGATCGAGAGCGGTGGGCGACATGGCGGCGATGCGGCGGCGGCACGAGCTGCGCGCCGTGCTCAAGAACTATGACCGGCCCCATCGCCTGCTCGTCGGCGTGGATCTGGCGGCGGGCTCGGTCGTGGAGGCGTTTCTCGCGCTCTTGAGAGGCGACCGGGCCCGCGCCAAGCGTGTCAGGGACGCGTGGTGGTGGAATTTGCGTCACCACAAGAGCCTCAAGGCCGCTCGCAAGGCGCTGGCGCGCATCCGCCAGCACCCCGATCGCGCCGTGGTGGATTTGATGAGCCGCGGTGGGCGGCGTTCAGCCCTCGAAGCGGCTCCGGCCGGCCCGGCCGTCTCCACGGGCCCGGCCGTCTCCACGGGCCCGGCCGCCCCGGTGGGTCCCGCCGTCGAGGCCCTGTTCGGGAATGAGGACGATGCGGAACCTGTGCGGCCCGCGTCGCGCCGCCGTACCGAACTCGGGCCGTCACATACCGGCTGGGCGGTGGCGGCCTTGATCGTGGTGGTCGTCTTCGGCATTCGCAACCTGTTGGCGGGCCATCTGCCCCTCGTGGGGCAGCTCTTGCCCTTCCCGGCGCCCGCGGTCTTGCTGCGGGAGTTCTTCGGCGGCTGGCAGGACGCGGGATGGCAGGCGACAGGGCCCGCGCCTACGGGATTCGGCCTGGTGGGCCTGGCGGGAGCTGTCCTGCTCGGCAGCACCGCGCAGGTCGAGAAGCTGCTGCTCCTGGGCCCGATCCTGGTCGGAGCGATCGGGATGCACCGACTGCTGCGTCCGCTCGGGTCCAAGCGGGCCCAGCTGGCTGGCACGATCGCCTATCTCGGGCTTCCCCTCCTGTGGAACGGCATTGCCGCAGGCGACCTCCAAGCTCTCGCGTCCTTTGCAGGCATGCCGTTCGTGCTCTCGCGCCTGTGTCGCGCCACCCGGCTGCCACCGTTCGCCCTCCCCGGCGATACCGGTGGCTGGCGAGGCGTGGTGGCCGACGTCGTGCCGTTCGGCCTCCTGCTCGGTCTCATGGCGGCCTTGGCGCCCCCGTCTGTCGTGGCCGTGGCGGCCCTGTCGATGGCCATCGTGCTCAGCTCGCTTGTCGCAGGTCGCACCGACGCCGTCTTGCGTGGCCTCGGTGTCACGGCCGGCGCGCTGGGTGTCGCGTTCGTTTGCTGCTTTCCCTGGTCGCTGACCTTTGTCCAGCCCGGCGCGAGGTGGAGCCTCCTCGCCGGCGCGGTCGGCTCGCCCGGGAGCGCAGGCGGGGTCCTGCGACTGCTTCGTTTCGCCGCAGGTCCGATAGGTGCCGGCTGGCTCGGCTGGGGGATCCCGCTCGGCGCAGGCTTCGTCCTCTTCGTGGCGCGTGATGTCCGCCTCGAGTGGGCCACGCGATGGTGGGTTGCGGGCCTCGCCACGGTGCTTGTGGCCTATGCCGGGGCGGTGGGATGGCTCGGCGCTGGCGGCGGCGCGACGCTGGTCCTGCTGGCTCCTGCTGCGTGCTGCATCGCGGCCGCCGTCGGGCTCGGAGTGTCCGCCTTCGAGGTCGATCTTGCGAGAAGCCGCTTCGGCTGGCGCCAGAACCTGAGTGCCGCGGCCGCATTGTGCCTCGTTGTTGGCCTTTTCCCGACGCTCGTCTCTTCGGTGGACGGCCGTTCCTCGCTGCCTTCTGTCGGCTTTGAACAGATCCTCGGCTGGACTGCGCCGGCGACCGGGGCAAAGGGCTACGAGGTGCTCTGGCTCGGTGAACCTGCGAGCGTGCCGGCGCCCTCGTGGCAGGTGCAGCGCGGGCTTGCCTTCGCCGTGAGCGCAGACGGCCTCCCGGACGGCCGCCGCCTCTGGCCGAGCGCCGATCCAGGCGTCGGGACCCAGGTCGAGACCGCCGTGACCCGGGCAGAGGCCGGGCTCACCGTCCGCCTCGGCTCCGAGCTGGCGCTCGCGGGCATCCGATATGTGATCTTGCCGGCCGGCATCGCTCCTGACCTTCCCGGAGTCCAGGTCCCGCCCGCGCTCCCACCCCCCTCGGGCCTTGTCCAGGCGCTCCAGGCGCAAAGCGATCTTCGCCAGCTTCCGACCGAAGGCGGTGTTATCGCCTTCGACAACGTGGCCTGGTCGCCAGTGGGCAGCCCGCTCGCCAGCTCCCCGGGCGCGCCGGGCCCCACTGGTCGGGGGACACCCGCATGGTTGCGAGAGCTCGGTGTGGCCGCCGGCCTGCTCGCGGTCGTCCTCGCGCTCGGAGAGGGCATTGTCCGCCGCAAGAGGCGGCGCCGTCTCGGCACCTTTGACGCGGCCGACGCCGTCACGACCTCGCGCCCATGGCCGGAGGAGGGCGCGGGACTCTTGCCCGGCTCCGCAGAACTCGAGAACGCCTTGTCCGAGCCCGCCTCGAGCGCGCTGTCATGAGCGAGACGGTGCGTCGCCACGCGGCTGGGAGCACCCGGGTGCTCGGTGCGAGGGGCCGGTCGCTGCTTGGCGTGGGGGTCGGAGTCGCGCTGCTGCTCGTCCTCAACGCCCTGGTGCGCGAGACGGGCGTGGGAGCGGCCGGAACCCCGTTCGTGGGATCGCCGTCGCTTCCGGTCGTGCAGATGGCCAGGCCGAGTGCCTGGCGTTGTCCCGGCCCTCTTCCTGTCGGTGTCGGCAAGGAGAGCTCGCGCATCGACATCGTGAACAGCGCGAACTCACCTGTCAGCGTCGCGGTGACCGTGTCGCGGACCGGACTCCCGCTCGACGGGATCTCCTCCACGGAGTCGGTCTCGACCGCCCGACTCGAGGTCGCCGGAGAGTCACAGACGGTCCTGACGCTTCCGAGGCACGGTCCGGCGGGATTCGCCGCCGTGTCGATCGAGACGGACGGGGGCGGGATCGGCGTCGCCGAATCGATTCGCGGCGGGTCCAACCAGGCGGGCGGAGTCTTGCTCTCGTCCCCGTGCACTCTCGGCTCCGCGCCCAGCGGCTACCTTCCGACGGGGAGCACGTTGGGCAGCTCGGATGTCGAGGTCTCGCTCTACGACCCCGACGCCACGCCGGCGGTCGTGGACGTGAGCGTCTCGAACGGCTCGACGCTGACGGCGCCTCCCGCTTTCCAAGGGGTTGTCGTCCCGGCCACGGGACTCTTGGTCCTCGATCTGCGCCGCTGGGTGTTCCAGGTGAGCTCGCTGGCAGTCACCGCCACCGGGGTCAGCGGAGATCTCGTTGTCGGGGCACTCGAGACCACCTCCGCGACCGTTGCCATGGCCTCGGGGTCCAGCGCGGCTCAGCCGGTCACCCGCGTGCAGCTCACAGGCGATTCGTTGCTTGTCGGGTCCGACCGCGGTCTCGAGCAGTGGGCTTTCACCGCGCTCCAGTCGCACCTCGGGGTCGCCAGCACGTACTCGGTCTACGACCCGGGCGCGAGATCGGTCTCGGTCAGTGTCGCTCCTCCGGGACGCTCGGGGAGCGTCGCCGCTCTCACCGAGGACGTCCCTGCCGGAGGCATGGTCGACTTCGCCACGCCGATCGCGCCCGGAGCTCGGGTTGGTGCGAAATCTGTCGTCGTCTCGGCCGAAGGGGGGACGGCCATCGTCGTCGCCCGGCTCACGACGAGACGGGCTGGTCGCGTTCTCGAAGAGCTCAACGCGACCTCGGGGACCGCCGGTCCCCAGAAGGCGTGGCTGCTGCCTGGAGCGATGGTCACGCCGAGCGTTGACGACGTCGTGACGCTCGACGATCCAGGAGCCCGGAACGCGTCGGTGACACTCCTCGCGCTGACCGACGGGGCGGCGGCTCCAGTCCACCTCGGAGTGGTCCAGGTGTTCGCAGGCTCGGAGCGCAACGTCGATCTAAAGCCCCTCCTCGAACACGCTCCCGATTTTGCTCTCGAGGTGAGGGCGACCGTCCCGATCCTCACAGAGCAGCAGCTGAGACCCGGTCGCGGGCAGACGACGGCCATCGGGGGGATCCCGGTCTCGCCTTGAGCTCGGGCCTATCCGCATGTGCGCTCCCACCTGCGGATCCGCCGCGGCCGGAAGTCGGAGCCCAGGTCGGGCCGGTGCCCCTTGGGCCCGCCGGCTGATCGGAGGTCAGACCTCGGTCGGGGGAACGCCGGTCGAAGGCAGGCTGGACACCGACGGCGCCATGACCCCCTCTGAGAGGGAGGGGGCGTAGCGCTCGGTGGCGAGCTTCTCCTCGCCTTCGGCCCCGCTGTGCACCGGCCTGCCGTAGGCGGTGTCGACCAGTCGGGCGATCTCGGCGCCGTCGACCGTCTCGAACTCGAGGAGAGCCGCCGCGACCGCCTCCAAGCCGGCCCTGTGTTCTCGCAGCACACTCGTGGCCCGCGCCTCCTGCTCTCTCAGGATCCTGGCGACTTCCTCGTCGACGACGCGACTCGTGTCCTCGGAGTAGTCGCGGGTGTGCATGAGGTCCTCGCCCAGAAAGACCATGCCCTGCGATCCCCAGGCCATCGGTCCCACGCGCTCGGACATGCCCCATTCGCGGACCATCTTGCGCGCCAGCTCGGTGTTGCGCTGCAGGTCATCGCTCGCTCCGGTCGAGAGGTCTCCGTAGATCATGAGCTCGGCGACGCGCCCGCCCATCCTTACCACGAGCGAGTCCTCGATGTACTCACGGGGGTAAAGATGCCTCTCCTCGGTCGGGAGCTGCTGGGTGACCCCGAGGGCAAGGCCGGTCGGGATGATGCTGACCTTGAGCAGAGGGTCGGCATGGGGCAGCACGTACGCGAGCACGGCGTGGCCGCCCTCGTGGAAGGCGACCCGAGCCCGCTCGAGGTCCGAGAGCACGAGACTGTCTCGGGGCTGGCCCATGAGGATGCGGTCTCTTGCCGCGTCGAAGTCGCGCATCTCGATGAACTGGCTCCCGCGCCTCACGGCGTGCAGGGCGGCCTCGTTGACGAGATTGGCCAAGTCGGCACCGGACATCCCCGGAGTGCCACGGGCGATGATCGACAGGTCCACGTCGGGGCCCATGCGCTTGTCCTTGCAGTGCACCTGCAAGATAGGCAGGCGCTCGTCGAGGTCGGGCAGCGGCACGACTATCTGGCGGTCGAAGCGGCCCGGCCGCAGCAGGGCGGGGTCGAGGATGTCGGGCCGGTTCGTCGCGGCCATGATGACGATGCCCTCGGCGACGTCGAAACCGTCCATTTCTGAAAGCATCTGGTTGAGGGTCTGCTCACGCTCATCGTGCCCGCCGCCGAGCCCGGCACCGCGCTTTCGCCCGATCGAGTCGATCTCGTCGACGAAGATGATGGCGGGGGCTTGCTTGCGGGCCGTCTGGAACAGGTCGCGAACGCGGCTCGCACCCACACCCACGAACATCTCCATGAAGTCCGATCCGCTCACCGAGAGGAAGGGAACACCGGCCTCGCCGGCCACGGCGCGGGCCAGCAACGTCTTTCCGGTGCCAGGTGGCCCGACGAGCAACACGCCCTTGGGCACGCGCGCCCCGATCTCCTTGAAGCGGCCGGGAGACTTGAGGAAGTCGACGACCTCGCTGATCTCCTGTTTGACGCCCTGGTAGCCCGCGACGTCGTCGAAGGTCGTTCGGGGGCGTTCAGCCGTGTAGACCTTGGCCCGCGAGCGCCCTATGGACATGATGCCGGACATCTGCCCCTGGGCGCGCCTGCTCATCCAGACGAAGAAACCAATGATCAAAGCGACGGGAAGCAGGTAGATGAGGATCTCGCCGAGTGCGCTCGAGCTCGGCGTCGAGAAGGTGTACTTGATCTTTGCCGCCCTGAGCTCGTTGAAGACAGAGTTCGGGAGCGGGACCGGTCCCGACGAGGTGTAGTTCTGCCCGTTGCTGAGCGTGCCCGTCACGACACCGGTGTTGTTGTTGAAGTTGGCGCTTTGAACGTGACCGGAGGTGATGTCCTGCTGGAGGGTCGAAAAGCTGAGCGTCTTGGACGTGGTGCGGTTGAACATGCCAGAACTGAGCAACAGCACGATCAGGACGATCGCACCGAGGGCGATCCCCCAACGCCACACCTGCTCCGAGCCCGAGGGTCCGCCGGTGCCGTTCCTTCCCGGTCCACTGCCGGGGCGCATATCTTGAGGCTGACGGCTCACGCCACCTATCGTAGGCTTCAGCGGCGCAAGGTCGGTCCGCGCGACGGTTTCTCTTGCTCGTGCACGGTCCATTTCGCCGCGACGGTGCCGGGTGAGCTTCAACCATCGGCTTGACCGGAGGGCCCCGGGCGACCACGCTCGCAGCGTGAATAGTCACCGCGACCGCCGCCAGCCGGCACCGCGTGACGATTCGTTCGGCAACTCGTTCGGCTTGGTCGAGGCGATGTTCGGTCTCGTGGCGGGCTTCGTCCTCGCAACCCTGGCCGTGTCGGCTTACGCAGCCGCCATGTCGCGCGGCCAGCACGTGAGCCAGTACGGCGAGGAGGTGATGAGCCTGATCGGCCTCTGGATCGGCCTGGTCGGGGCCGTCGTCGTTGCGACCCGGAACGCGGCAAGAGACCCTGCAGGCTCCGGCGCCACCCCGGCCGTTGGGGCCACCGGAGCCACCGGAGCCGCGCGGCGAGGCACGGGGAGCATCGTCCTTGACTACGGGTTCAGGTTGCGGCCGTGGCCGGACGTCCCCCTCGGGATCGTGGTCGGCGTGGCTTCTCAGTACCTGCTCGTCCCTGTGCTCGAGGCACCACTTCTTCCCTTCGTCCACAACCTGTACAGCCGTCTCGGCCATCCGGCCCAAAGCCTGACGAGCCACGCCTTCGGCCCCGGACTCGTCGTGCTGGCGGTTCTCGTCTGTATCGGCAGCCCAGTCGTCGAGGAGCTGTTCTTCCGTGGCCTGCTCCTGCGGGCGTTGGCGGGCCGCCTCAGAGATCTCGGCCCGCGGCTCGGCCCGGCTACCTCCATAGTCGTCACGGCGCTCGTCTTCGCGCTTGTGCACTTCGAGGCGCTGCAGTTCCTCGGTCTGGCGGGGTTCGGGGTCGTGCTCGGCTACCTCGCGTGGCGCACAGGGCGACTCGGCCCCTCGATCGTCGCCCACATGGCCTTCAACACCGTCACCATCGTCGCCATAGTGGCCGCGCGATGAATCCCAGTAGGCTCGATCGCGATGACACCTGAACAGTCAGAATCCCGAGAGCCGTTGTTTGCCAGCGTGTTCAAGGCTTACGACGTCCGGGGCAGAGTGCCCGACGAGCTCGACGCCCGCATCGCCTATGCGGTCGGGGTCGGCTTCGGCACGTTCGTGCTGTCCCAAGGTGTGTCCGACAAGCGGGTCGTGCTCGGGCGTGACATCCGCGAGTCCGGTGTCGAGCTCGGTCTGGCCCTCAGCGCAGGCATTCTCGCGGCCGGTCTCGGCGTGGTCGACATCGGCTTGGCCTCGACCGACCTTCTCTACTTCGCGTCCGGGAGGCTCAACCTGGCCGGGGCGATGATCACCGCCTCGCACAACCCGCCCGTCTACAACGGCATCAAGTTCTGCTTGAGCGGAGCTCGCCCGATCGGCGTCGAGTCCGGCCTCGGAGAGATCCGTCGCGTGGCAAGCGAAGCCTTCGTCGCCGCGCCGGCCGATGGCGGTGTCGGGGACGTCGCCGACGACACTCGCGTCGAGCACCTCGAGCTGCTCGATGAGTTCGCGGTGCACGTGCGCTCCTTCGTCGACGTCGGGAGCCTGAGGCCCTTGAAGGTTGTCACCGACACGGCCAACGGCATGGGAGGCCTCATCGTGCCTAGCGTCTTCGCGGGGCTTCCCTTCGAGCTCGAGATGCTCTTCCCGGAGCTGGACGGTACCTTTCCCAACCACCCGGCCAACCCGATCGAGGTCGAGAACCAGGCCGATCTGCGCTCGCGCGTTCTGCTGAGCCATGGCGACGTTGGCCTCGCCTTCGATGGCGACGCCGACCGCGTATTCCTCATCGACGAGCAGGCAGAGCCGATGTCGGGATCGCTGACGACCGCGATCGTCGCCGCGACCATGCTCGAGCGCCATCCGGGCTCGAAGATCCTTTACAACCTCATCTGCTCGCACGCCGTGCCCGAGATCGTCGCCGAGCGCGGCGGGATCCCGATCCGGACCCGCGTGGGCCACTCGTTCATCAAGGCGGTGATGGCCGAGACAGGCGCCATCTTCGGGGGCGAGCACTCGGGGCACTACTACTTCCGGGAGAATTACCGGGCCGACTCCGGGATCATCGCCGCCCTCATCGTGCTCGAGGCCCTCTCGAAGGCGGGCGTCCCGCTCTCCCGGTTCAGGTTGCCGTTCGAGCGCTACGCGGACTCAGGCGAGATCAACACCGAGGTGCCCGACCCGGCGAGACTCATCGACGCGGTCGCCGACCACTACCGGGCCGAGGGGGCTGACATCGACCGCCTCGACGGGATCACCGTGGAGCTTGACGACTGGTGGTTCAACCTGCGCCCGTCCAACACCGAACCGCTCTTGAGGCTCAATGTCGAGGCCCGGACCGTGCCGGAATGCGACCGCCACCGCGATGAGATGCTCGGCCTGATCCACCGCCTTGCGGAGAGCCCGACGCGATGACCACAGTGTCATGACACGAAATGACCACAGTGTCATGGCACGAAAGGTGTCCAGCATGCCGCTCGATCCGCAACTGCTCGCTCTTCTCGCCTGCCCTGGGGACAAGGGGCCGCTGCTGTACTTCGCCGACGAGGAGACGCTTTACAACCCCAGGCTTCACCGGCGCTATCGCATCGTCGACGGGATCCCGGTGATGCTCGTCGACGAAGCCGAGACCGTCTCCGACGAGGAGCACGAGCGCCTCAGCGAGAAGGCCCTGGCGGAAGGCATCGCCGCGAACTTCGGCCCGGATGAAGGCGCCGGCAACGGCTCGTCAACGTGACCTGGACCTCGCCCGACAGCCTGGACATGCTCGGGGCAACAGCCGCCATGCCCGAGCAACTGGAGCTTTCGGCGTCTCGGGCAAGCGAGGTGCCGGGGCTCCCGTCCAAAGACGGCCTGGAAGCGATCGTCGTTCTCGGCATGGGAGGAAGTGGCGTTGCAGGCGAGATCGTGCAGGCGATCGGCAAGGACCGGTTGCGTCTTCCCGTCCTGCTGGTCGGCGACTACGCGCTGCCCTCATTCGTCGGCCCGAACACGCTCGTCTTCGCTGTTTCCTTCTCCGGGCAGACGGAGGAGACGCTCGAGGCGGCCGAGACCGCCCTGGGCCGGGGAGCCAGGCTCGTAGCTGTGACAGGGGGCGGACGTCTCGCAGAGATGGCGGCCGCGGCTGGAGTGCCGGTATTCGCGACCCTGCCGGGGATTCCCCAGCCACGAGCCGGGGTGGCGACCACGACCGCGCCTCTGCTCGTCGCGCTCGAACGTCTCGGACTGCTCGAGGGCGTGACGAGCGCCATCGCGGCGGCCGTCGAGCAGATCAAGAGGCGCCGAGACGGGCTCGTCGATGGTGGCGGGTTGGCTCTGGAGGTCGCGCAGCAGCTCGATCGCACCATCCCGCTCGTGCAGGGCGCCACCGGCATCGGTGCTGTCGCCGCCCGTCGGTGGAAGACACAGGTGAACGAGAACGCCAAGGCGCCGGCTTTTTTTGCCGCCCAACCGGAGTGGTGTCACAACGAGATCTGCGGATTCGGCCAGAACGGGGACGTGACTCGTCAGGTGATGACGATCGTCACGCTCCGCAGCGACTTCGAGCACCCACAAGTCGAGCGCCGCTTCAGCCTGGTGAGGGAATTCGTGGGCGAGGCGGTGGCTTCTGTGATCGAGGTGCGAGCTGAGGGGCTGGGACCGCTTGCGCAGCTTTTCGACCTCATCATGATCGGCGACTTCGTTGCCTTGCACCTCGCCGCCCGGGAGGGGGTCGACCCGGGCCCGGTCCCGGTGCTCGTCGAGGTGAAGCGCTTCCTGCAGGCGGCGAGGCAGTAGGCGTCCCGCAGGCGCGTCAGATGATCGGGCGACCTGTAAGCGGAGACATTGCCGACCTGAGCCTCGCGAGCCTCGGCCGGTTGAGGATCGCCTGGGCTGACGCGGAGATGCCCGTGCTCCGTTCGGTCCGCGAGAGGTTCGAGCGCGAGCGCCCGCTCGAGGCGCTCGTCGTCGGGGCATGCCTGCATGTCACGACCGAGACCGCCAACTTCCTCAAGACCCTCAGAGCCGGCGGGGCGAAGGTGTTCGCCTGTGCTTCCAACCCCCTCTCGACCCAGGACGACGTGGCCGCCTCTCTTCTCGCCGACGAGGGCATCGCCACCTTCGCAGTAAAGGGCGAGAGCCACGAGCGCTACTACCGCCATATCGACGCGGTCCTCGATGGCCATCCCCAGCTGACCGTCGACGACGGCTGTGACCTCGTCTCACGGCTTCACCAGGCTCGGCCGCACCAACTAGGGGAGGTGATCGGCGGCACCGAGGACACCCGAACGGGTGTGATCCGCCTCCGGGCCATGGAGGCAGCAGGGGTGCTGCGTTACCCGATCGTCGCCGTCAACGACGCCGAGACGAAACATCTCTTCGACAACCGGCACGGGACAGGGCAGTCCACGATCGACGGCATTATCCGCGCCACGAACATCCTGCTCGCCGGGAAGCGGTTCGTCGTTGCCGGTTACGGGTTCTGCGGCAAGGGAGTCGCAGCCCGGGCGAGAGGTATGGGCGCAATCGTCACCGTCACCGAGATCGACCCCATGCGCGCCCTCGAGGCGGTCACTGACGGCTTCGGCGTCGAGCCCATGGCTGCGGCCGCTCCTCACGGAGAGGTCTTCGTCACCGTCACGGGCAACAGGGAGGTCCTGCGGGCCGAGCACTTCACCGAGATGCGCGACGGGGCCATCTTGGCCAACGCCGGCCACTTCGACATCGAGATCGACCTCGCCGCGCTCGCCGACCTGGCCGCCGGCAGGCGCCGGATCGTGCGGCCGATGGTCGAGGAGTTCACTCTGACCGCTCACGACGGGTCACCCCGGCGCATCCTCGTACTGGCCGAAGGCCGTCTCGTGAACCTGAGCGCGGCCGAGGGCCATCCGGCGGCGGTCATGGACCTGTCCTTCGCCAACCAGGCGCTCGCGATCGAGTGGCTGGTGAGCGACCGCGGCAAACTGTCCAATCGCGTCCACGCCGTGCCGGTCGAGGTCGACGCCGAGATAGCGAAGCTGAAGCTGGAGACGATGGGGATCGTCCTCGACGAGCCCACGGCGTCTCAGCGCGCATACCTGGCTTCCTGGACGAGCGGCACCTGATCCGCGTACCGGGCCCCCCGGCGTCGGTGCGTAGACTTCGTCCCGATGGGCTGCGCGGGTCTGTGGTTGCAAGTCGATGCCAGTCGCAGGCGAAACGACCCACGTAAGGCGACTCGTGGTCGCTGAGCATGGTGCGGTTTAGACGTAAGTCCTGCCTCGCGCGGCATCGGTTGGCGATGCCGGCGGGAGAAGGGGCCAACCGTGAGCTCGGGTGTGGCAGGGGCGCCGCAGAGACGCCCGCCCCCACCAGGCACGGGACACCCTCAGCAGGCGAGTGTGGGGTCAAAGACCAGGTCAGCCGCGTGTGCCCGTCATCGGTTCTGCGACCGAGTGCCTGATCGTAAAGGAGCTGCTCCATGGAGATCACGGTGCACACCCGCCATTTGGACATTCCGGACCAGCTTCGGGCTGCCGCCGTTGAGAAGGCACAGCACCTCGAGCGGTTCCTGGAGGGGACCGAGCGGGCGCATGTCATCTTCTCGCGGGACCACGCGACACGCGACGACGGCCACGTGACCTGCGAGGTGTTGGTCATCGCCCGCGGCCGCTCCGTGCGCGTCCGAGCGAAGGCTCACCTCGCGAAGGATGCGCTCGAGGCCGCGATGAGCAAGGAAGCCCAGCGCTTGACTCGCATGGGGGACCGCCTCGTGCATCGTTCGCGGCCTCGCCACGGCGCGTCGATCCAGAGACCGACGGAGCTTTCGGACTGACAACCGTCCAGAGCCCCGATCCGGGCAGACCGGCGCCTCATCCGCCCCGTGTCGCCATCGTGGGCGCCACAGGCACAGGCAAGACCGCTCTTGCGCTCGAGCTGGCACGTTCGGCGACCGACTGTTTCGAGCTTGTCTCGGTGGACGCCATGGCCGTCTACCGGCACCTCGACCTCGGTACCGCAAAGCCGACACCAGCCGAACAGGCCGTCGCGCCGTGGCACCTCATCGACATAGTCGACCCGTCTCAACAGTTCTCGGTGGCGGCGTTCCAAGCCGAGGCGCGCCGTGCCTTCGCCGGCATCGAGGCTCGCGGTCATGTGCCGCTGCTCGTCGGAGGCACCGGGCTTTACCATCGTGCGGTCGTCGACGACTTGTCCATACCCGGGCGGTATCCGGAGGTGAGCGCCGAGCTCGAGCGCCAAGCCGACTTGCCGGGCGGCCTGGCCGAGCTATTCGAGCGCCTCTCCGAGCTGGACCCCGTCGCTGCGCAAAGAGTCGAACCGGCCAACCGGCGCAGGATCGTCCGCGCTCTCGAGGTGACTCTTGGCACCGGGCGACCCTTTTCCTCCTTCGGCCCTGGCCTGGGCAGCTACGCGCCGACCAGCTCGGGCATCGTCGGGCTCGAGCTCGAGCGCTCGGAACTGGACCGCAGGCTTGCCGACCGCTTCGACGAGCAGCTCGCGCGTGGGCTTCTCGAGGAGGTCAGGGGCCTGGCGACGAGGCCTGCCGGCTTGTCGCGCACGGCTCGCCAGGCGATCGGTTACCGGGAGCTCCTCCGCCACGTGGAAGAGGGCATGCCCCTCGATCAGGCAAGAGCCGAATCACTCCGCCGCTTGCGCGCCCTGGCGCGCCGCCAGGAAGCGTGGTTCCGGCGCGACCCCCGTGTCGTCTGGTTCCGAGCGGACCGGAGCGATCTCACCGACGCCGTGCTCTCCTTCTTCGGCGACACCGTCCGTGGCGTGGTCGTGCGACACTGATGAGCATGTTGACGCTGGTCAAGTACCAGGGCCTCGGGAACGACTTTCTCGTCGCGCTCGACGGTGGCGCGCTCGACGCTGCAGGGGCCGGGCTGGCTGGCCACGCGCCCGCTGCCGCCCGTGCCGCCGGGCTGCTCACCGACGGCGGGGATCTCACCGGTGGGCTCGCGAGAGCACTTTGCGACCGCCACACCGGCGTCGGAGCCGACGGGATCCTCGTGCTGCGGGCTGCCGGCTCGGGCGGAGACATCCGCATGGAACTGCGTAATGCCGATGGAGGCCGTGCCGAGACGAGCGGCAACGGCCTGCGCTGTTTCGCCCTGGCCGCCGTCGAGGCGGGGCTCGTGCCCGGTCCCGAGGTGATCGTCGAGACCGACGCCGGTGCGCGCAGGGCCGTCCTGCGCCGGCGGGAGGGGCCCGGTTCCGCCGACGTCTCGGTCGAGATGGGCCGCGTAAGGGTTACCCGCTCGCACCCTGTCGCCGACGCGGCCCTTCCCGGCTCGAGAGCCCTGCCATGGCCATCGTGGTCGGTGGATGCCGGCAATCCCCACCTCGTCCTGCTCGCGCCCTCCCTGGAAGGCGTCGCCATAGCCGCCATCGGCCCGATGCTGGAAAGGCAGCGTCCCGGTGGGCAGAACGTGGAGATGGCGACTTACGAACCGGCCGCGGGCGAGTTGTCCCTCGTCGTGTGGGAACGCGGTGCCGGGGTCACGCTTGCGTGCGGGAGCGGCAGCGTGGCCGCCGCCGCCGCCCTCCATTCCGCGGGGATCTGCCCGGCGCGGGTCCGAGTTCACAATCCTGGTGGGACGGCCGAAGTGACCCTCTCGGGGGACGACTTGCTCGCCGTGACGGCCGAGCTGGCCGGACCGGTCCACCGCGTGGCCCGCATCGAGGTCGACCCGGCCGAGCTGCGCGAGTCCGCAAGGACTGTGGCCGCGTCGTGACGATGGCCCGGACCACGCTCATCGACCGGAGATTCCGGGAGAAGATCGTGCTCGTCGGGATGGTGGCCTGGCCGCGCACCTTGGAGGAGGTCGAGGCGAGCCTGGACGAGCTCGCCCTGCTCGTCGACACCGCAGGCGCCGACGAAGCGGCCCGAGTCGTGCAGCGGCGCCAGGCGGCGGACCCGGCGACCTACATCGGCCGGGGCAAGGCGGAGGAGCTGCGCAGGATCAGTGAGGCGGTCGACGCCGACACGGTTGTCTTCGACGACGAGCTCACGCCCGCCCAGCAGAGAAACCTCGAGAAGATCCTCGGGCGCACGGCCATCGACAGAACGGCCGTCATCCTCGACATCTTCGCCCAGAATGCCCACACCCCAGAAGGCCGGGCGCAAGTCGAGCTCGCTCTGAGCCGCTACCGGCTACCACGCCTCAGGGGCAAGGGCCTCGCGCTCTCCCAGCAGGCCGGTGGCATCGGGACGAGGGGCCCAGGCGAGACCCAGCTCGAGGTGGATCGGCGGCGCATCATGCGCCGCATCCGCAAGCTCGAGGTCGAGCTGCGGGACCTCGAAGCGACGCGCCGGACCCAGCGCAAGGCGCGAGGGCGGGGAGCGATTCGGACAGTGTCGCTCGTCGGCTACACGAACGCGGGCAAGTCCACGCTGCTCAATGTTCTCACGGATGCGGGCGTGCTCGTCGAGGACCGGCTCTTCTCGACGCTAGATCCCCGGACCCGTCGTCTCGACCTGCCCGGAGGAGAGTCGGTGCTCTGTTCGGACACGGTCGGTTTCGTGCGCAAGCTGCCCCACCAGCTGGTGGACGCCTTCCACGCCACCTTGGAGGTCGTCGGGTCCTCCAACCTGCTCGTGCACGTCGTCGACGCGTCTGCCACAGACCCGTTGGCCCAGATCGAGGCGGTTCGTGCCGTCCTCGCGGAGATCGGCGCCGGTGAGGTACCCGAGCTGCTGGCGTTCAACAAGGCCGATCTCGACCGGCGCCGGGCGGGGCGGCTCATGTCCTCGCACCCGGGCTCGGTGGCGTGCTCGGCCCTCACGGGCCGGGGGGTGCCCGAGCTGCTCCGTGCCCTCGCCGACCGGCTCAGGACCGAGGACCACGTCGTTGATCTCGCCGTGCCCGTGGCCCGCGGTGACGTAGTTGCCGCCATCCACAGGGAGGGCGAGGTGGTCGGCGAGCGCTACGAGGGCGAGCACGTGCTGGTGCGAGCACGCCTCGACGAGCGGGGGGCCCGGCGCTACGCCGAGTTCGTGCAGCCGTGACAGATCTCGCGAGATGGCCCGGGCCCGGGCCCGGGCGCAGGGCGCAAGAAGGCACGGCGAGCGAGGAAGCCGAGGCCGGTTTCGTCCCTCCGGTGTACCCCTACGACAAGCTGGGCGCGCTGGCTCAGCTGGCGCAGCGCCACCAGGGCGGCGTCGTCGACCTGTCCGTCGGCACGCCGTGCGACCCACCGCCGCCCGAGGTCCTCGAGGCGCTCGCCGCCTCTGGCGCCGAGCGCGGGTACCCCTCTTCGGTGGGGACCGGGGAGTACCGGGAAGCCGCGCAGGCGTGGATGTCGCGCCGGTTCGGGGTCGACACCGCCGCGGTGGCGGTGGCGGCCTGCGTCGGCACCAAGGAGCTCGTCTCCGGCGTGCCTCACTGGCTGCGGCTGAGGACGCCGGGGCGCGACACGGTGCTCTGCCCGGCGCTCGCCTATCCCACCTATGAGATGGGTGCGACCCTGGCCCGGAGCCGTGCCGTCGCCGTGCCGGCACGGCCGGACGGGACGATGGACCTGTCGTCGATCTCGCCGGACGACGCCGGGCGGGCACTGTGCCTGTGGGTGAACAGCCCGGGCAATCCCGCGGGCCAGCTCGAGGATCTGGCGGCCGTCGCACGCTGGGGCCGGTCACATGGCGTGCCCGTCTTCTCCGATGAGTGCTACATCGAGTTCACCTGGGCCGGGCCCGGCCGCACGATCCTCGAGCAAGGTCCCGAGGGCGTTGTCGCGGTCCACTCGCTGTCGAAACGGTCGAACCTCGCAGGCTTGAGGGCCGGCTTCTACGCCGGAGACCGCGAGCTCGTCGGGTACCTTTCGAGTCTCCGCCAGCACGCCGGTTTCATGGTCCCAGGTCCCGTGCAACACGCCGGCGCAGTCGCGCTTGGCGATGACTCGCACGTCGACCGGCAGCGGGACAGGTACCTGGAACGCCTGAAGCGCTTTGCCGATGTGCTGAGCGGGAGCGGGATCGACGCCGAGGTTCCCGCAGGGTCGTTCTACCTCTGGGTGGCGGCTCCCGAGCATCTCGCGACGCCGGGGGGCACCTCGCTCGACCCGAGCCCGGGATGGGCACTGGCGCGCTGGCTCGCCGAGCACGGCGGCGTCCTCGTCGCCCCGGGCGACACCTACGGACCGGCCGGAGCCGGCCATGTGAGAGTCGCTCTCGTGCAGCCGGCCGATCGGCTGGAGGTGGTGGCCCAAAGGCTCGCCAAGGCAACGATCAGCGGCTCAACGACCCGGTAACCTGGGCGTCATGAACGACCTGAGCTCGGCCGTCTCGCAGCTGTGGCAGGGCCGCAAGAGCCTTTCGCCAGGTGACGCCGGCGCGCTCGAGGTGGTCGACGAGGCGATCGGCCTGCTCGACCGAGGTGAGGCCCGCGTCGCCGAGATCGACCCGTCGAGCGACGAGGTCGTCGTCCACGAGTGGCTGAGACAGGCGATCCTGCTGCTCTTCGTCCTCTCGGGGCTCGAGACCGTCGAGCACGGGCCGTTCGAGTACACCGACAGGCTTCCCTTGAAACGGGGCCTGCAAGCCGCAGGGGTACGGGCCCTGCCGGGGTCCTCGGCCCGGCGCGGCGCCTTCTTGGGACGCGGGGTCGTGCTCATGCCGAGCTATGTGAACATCGGTGCACACGTCGGGGCGGCCACGATGGTCGACACGTGGGCAACCGTCGGGTCGTGCGCGCAGATCGGCGAGCGGGTCCATCTCTCGGGGGGCGTGGGGATCGGCGGGGTCCTCGAGCCCCCAAACGCCCGACCGGTCGTCATAGAAGACGATGTCCTCATCGGCAGCCGCTCGATGGTCATCGAAGGAGGGCGGGTCGGGGAAGGCTCGGTGCTCGGCGCGGGGACGATCCTCAACCCCTCGATCCCCGTGATCGACGCATGGTCGGGCGACGAGCTCGGACGGGGCTACGTGCCGCCTTGGAGCGTCGCCGTCAACGCCACGCGGCGCAAGGAGTACCCCGGCGGTGAGTTCTACCTGCCCTGCGTGTTGGTCGTCCGCCACCTCACGCCCGGCGAGCGGCACGACAAGGCGATGCTGAACGAGATCCTCCGCGAGCACGGGGCGTCGGCATGAGCCTGCCCGGTGCCGGCCTGTTGGAGCTGACCGCAGAGCTCGTCGACATACCCTCAGTCAGCCACGACGAGGGCAGAGCCGCCGAGTTCGTGGCCGCGGCGCTCGCCGGCGCGGATCACCTCGAGACCGTCCGTGTCGGTCACAACGTCGTCTCGCGCACTTCGCTCGGCCGTCCTCGGCGCCTGCTCGTGGCCGGTCACCTCGACACCGTGCCGCCCAACGGCAACGAGCGTGCCCTCCTCGAGGGCGAAAGATGTTCCGGGCTCGGAGCGGCCGACATGAAAGGTGGCCTGGCGGTGATGCTCGAGCTCGCCAAGGGCATCGTCGCGCCTGCGATCGACGTGACCTACGTTTGGTACGCCTGCGAGGAGGTCGAGCAGCGTTACTCGGGCCTGATCGAGCTCGAAGGGGCCGATCCGGGCCTCCTCCTCGCCGACGCGGCGGTGTTGGCCGAGCCGACCTCCGCCGTCGTCGAGGCCGGCTGTCAGGGCGTCCTGCGTGTCGGCGTGCGCCTCGTCGGCAAGAGGGCGCACGCGGCAAGGTCCTGGATGGGCCTGAACGCCATCCACCGGCTCGGCCAGCTGCTCGAGCGCGTCGAAAGGTTCGCCGATCGCAGGCCCGTGATCGGAGGTTGTGAGTACCGCGAGTCATTGCAGGCCGTTCGCGTCGACGGGGGCGTGGCCAACAATGTCGTCCCGGACGAGGTGCATCTCGTCCTGAGTCATCGCTACGCCCCGGACCGTACTAAGGACGAGGCTTTTGAGTCGCTCCGGCCCCTGTTCGCACAGGTGATCGACGAGCGGCTGGGGGACAGGGTCGTCCTCGAGGACTTCGCGCCAGCGGCGGCACCCGACTTGGATCACCCGCTCTTGGCGGCCTTGGTCGCCGCCAGCGGCAAGCCCCCCCGGGCCAAGCTCGGCTGGTCCGACGTGAGCTTTTTCAGCGCCCGGGGCGTTCCCGCCGCTAACTTCGGGCCAGGCGATCCGTTGCTCGCCCACACTGCAGGCGAGTGGGTCGGCCGAGACGACCTCGGGGCCGTCTTCGCGGCCCTCGAACAGCTGATCTCGCCGAAGCCCTGAAGCCGGGCCCGGCAGTCCGGGGCGTTGCGCCGACCGGCCGGCGCTCAGCTCAAAGGCGCCGGAGCACGGTCACGACCTTGCCATAGATCACGACCTGATCGGCGGCGAGCTCCATCTCCGAATAGGAGAGGTTGGCCGGGACCAGCACCACCTTGCCGCGCCGCTTGCGCAAGGTCTTCACGGTCGCCTCGTCCTCAGCGATGCCGGCGACGACGACGTCACCCGACTCGGCATCGGGCTGGCGGCGCACCACTACGAAGTCGCCGTCGAGGATGCCGGCGTCGATCATCGAGTCGCCGCGGACCTTCAACATGAACAGATCCCCAGAGCCCGTGAAGTCCTGGGGAATGGGGAGAAGCTCCTCGACCGACTCCTCGGCCAGCACACCGGTGCCCGCGGCGACGTGCCCGATCAGTGGGACGTGCGCCACCGGGCGCACCCGGATGGCGGCACCGGAAGACGGCTCCCAGCGGACGATGATCGCCCTCGGCTTGGTCGGATCGCGTTGCAGGTAGCCCTCCCGCTGCAGCACCTGCAGGTGAGTGTGCACGGTAGAGGGCGACGTCAGGCCCACGGCCTCGCCGATCTCGCGCACGGAAGGGGGATAGCCCCGCTCGCGGATCTGCTCGGCGATGAATTCGAGGATCCTGCGCCGCTTTCCTGCCAGGGTCGCCTCGGACATTCGTGCTCCTCCCGTCCCGACCGCCGTTCCGGTCTCCAACGCGAGGCTAAGCGGCCGGCCGGCCGAATGCAAACACCCGTTCGTGAAACAGGCGTTCGACGCGGATCTTGACAACGAACACGCGTTCGTGGTCTGATGTCCGTGTCGAACATACGTGCGCCGGACGGGCACGCCGGGCCGGCCGGATCCGGTCGGTTTCTCGAGTGGCCAGAGGAGGGGCAATGGGAGCGCTGGCATACACCGAGCGGGCTAGGATCCGGCTCGCAGAGCCGCCCAAGCGACCCGAGCGCGCCCAGGCGCGCCGGAGGCGGACGGGCGCCCCACGCCAGACGAGCTGGAACGTTCTTGCCGAAGAGCTCGTCTCTTTCACCTCGCCCTCGACGCGTCGCAGCCTCGCCCAGCTGCCGGGCCGGACGGGTCCTTCTCGGGCTGCTTTCCCGGCCCGGACGGGCGCGTCGGGGCCCTCGAGGGGGCGTCGAGCCGCTGGCGTGGTCGAGCTGGAACAACCTTCGAGGCCGTCGGCTGTGCGGGCGGGGGACCCGGCGCCGAGCCTCCGGCCCGCCGGCTCCCGGCGGCCTGCATCCCAGCCGCGAGGGTGGCGGCGCCTCCTCCCCGG
>JBKQMT010000092.1:0-15269 GCA_052146595.1 Acidimicrobiales bacterium | reverse complement strand
CTCACAGCTGCCAACCTCTTCCCACCTGCCCACCATCCACACCTCCCCCTTCGCCCCGCCCCCCTGGGCGGAGGGGGAGGACAACTTCGACCGCGCTTTTTCACCTCGAGAAAGGAGACTCGATGTCTGCTCCTGGCGCTCAGCCGGTGCCTGAGCAACCCGCTGTTGGCGGCCAGCACATGTCCCCACGTGACGAGCAGAAGGCTCATGCCCTGGGGCTCACCTCTGCGACCGGGCTCGTCATCGGCAGCATCATCGGCACCGGGGTGTTCACGATGCCGGCCGTGCTGGCTGCTGCCGGCACCATGTCACTTATCGTGCTCGCGGTCATCGGCGTGGGGGCGATGCTCCTCGGCGTGCTCTTCGGCCAGCTCACAAGGCGGGTGCCCAACAGCGACGGTGGGGTCTATGCCTACTCCCGCCACGAGTTCGGCGACTTCGCGGGCTATCTCGTGGGCTGGTGCTACTGGATCCAGTCCTGGGCCGGCAATGCCGCCATCGTCTCGTCGTGGGTGTTCTACGTCGACGCCCTGTTCAACATCACCCGTCCGAGCAGCATGGAGAACTGGGGCATCGCCCTTTTGGGGCTCTGGGTGCCGGCGGCCATCAACCTGGGCGGGGTCCGCCAGATGGCCTGGTTCCAGAACCTGACCGTGGTGTTGAAGTTCCTCCCCCTGCTCTTCGTCGGCGTCGTGGGGTGGTTCTTCGTCCGCAGCGCCAACTTCGGGCCCTTTAACGCCTCGGGCGGGAGCCTCTACAGCGCCATCGGGATCGCGGCCGGGGTGGCCCTCTTCTCTTTCATCGGGGTCGAAGCCGCCGCCGTCACCGCCAAGAGGGTGAAGAACCCCCGCCGCAACGTCATGCGCGCTTCGGTGTACGGCACGGCGGCCAGCGCCGTTTTGTACCTGCTCGTGTCGGCGGCCGTGATGGGACTCGTGCCCCACCACGCCCTTTTGAACAACGGCTCGCCGTTCGTCAACGCCTTCCAGGCCATGTTCCCCCACAGCACCTGGGCCGGGAAGTTCATCTCCGCTCTGGCCGTCGTCTCCGGCATCGGGGCCCTGAACGGCTGGACCCTCATCGTCACCGAGACCTCGCGGGCCATCGCCCAGGACGACATGTTCCCGCGGCCGTTCGCCTGGGCCGACCGCAACGGCACGGCCTGGTTCGGGATCGTGGTCGGGACCGTGCTCCCGTCGCTGCTCATGTTGTGGCGCTACAGCACGAGCACGGGGCTGACGGTGTTCACCTACCTGGTCGACCTCACCGTGGTCACCGTCGCCATCCCCTATTTCATGTCCGCCCTCGCCCAGCTCACCTTCCTCGTCTCACGCCGCCGGCGGGTACAGGGCTGGGCGCTGGCGCGCGACCTGACCGTCGCCGGGGTGAGCGTCCTGTTCTCGATGTGGGTGACCTTCGCCTCCGGCTACCAGGTCGTCTACCAGGCCCTTGTCGTGATCGGGGCGGGCCTGATCCTGTACGCCTTCTTGAACGCCCACCGCGAGGACCGCGGTGAGGCCGCCGAACCGGTGGACAACCCGCCCGACGAGCCGGCAGCCGAGGTCCCCCTCGAGCCGGTCGCCGGGCTGCCCGGGTCGGCCTGAGCGGGAACACGACGAGGAACAAGAAAGAGCCAAGAGAGAGCCAAGAGGAGGAACCGTCATGACGTTTCGTGTCGACTCGGAGGTGGGCCAGCTCCGCCAGGCCATAGTTCACCGCCCGGGACTCGAGCTGTCCCGACTGACGCCAGAGAACATCGGCGAGCTGCTTTTCGACGACGTGTTATGGGCGTCCAAGGCCAAAGAAGAGCACGATGCCTTCGCCGAGTCCCTCAGGGACAAGGGCGTGCACGTGCACTACTACGGGCAGCTGCTCGCGCAGGTGCTCGAGATCAAGGAGGGCCGCGCATTCGTGCTCGACCGCTTGTGCACTCCGGAGATGCTCGGGCCGACACTCGTCGGTCCACTTCGGCGTCTCTTCGAGGACCTCGACGGCGAGGCCCTCGCCAACTATCTCGTCGGTGGCGTGCTCAAGGGCGACATGCACCCGATCGGCGCCAGGAGCAGCCTCAAGTGGGAGATGTTGCGAGCCGACGATTTCCTCCTCGCGCCGTTGCCGAATCACCTCTTTCAAAGAGACAACTCCTGCTGGATCTACAACGGCGTGTCTGTCAATCCGATGGCCAAGCCAGCCCGCCAGCGCGAGACGCTGCACAGCCGGGCGATCTACCGCTTCCACCCACTTTTCGCGGGTGCGAAGTTCACGACCTACTACGGCGACGACGACCTCAACCACCTTCCGGCGTCGGTCGAAGGCGGTGACGTGCACGTGATCGGAAACGGCGCGGTGATGATCGGAATGGGGGAACGAACCTCCCCGATGGGTGCCGAGATACTCACCCAGCGACTTTTCGCCTCTGGCCAGGCACACACCGTCATTTCCGTCGAGCTTCCGAAGTCACACGCGATGATGCACCTCGACACCGCCATGACGATGGTCGATCGAGCGACCTTCGTTCTCTATCCCTACTTCGACCGGCACCTGCGCTCGTGGACGATCACCCCGGGCGAGGGCGGCGGCTTGAAGGTCTCGCACAACGACAACCTGTGGGCAACCCTTGCCGAGGTGCTCGGCGTCGAGGAGGTCACCGTGCTGACCACAGACGAGGACATGCGCGCCGCCGAGCGCGAGCAGTGGGACGACGGAACGAACTACCTCGCTGTGTCCCCGGGGGTCGTCTTCGGCTACGACCGCAATGTCGCCACTAACACGATGCTCAGAAAGCATGGGATCGAGGTCGTGAGTGTTGAGGGAAGCGAGCTCGGGCGCGGCCGCGGTGGCCCGCGCTGCATGGTCTGCCCGATCGAACGTGATCCCGCCTGAGAGAAGGGAAGAAAAGACGTGACCATCGACCTTCATGGACGCAGCCTCCTCAAGGAGGTCGACCTCTCGAAGGAGGAGTTCACCTACCTGATAGATCTCGCCCAGCAGCTGCGCGACGACAAGCGTCTGGGATTCGAAGTGCCGCAGCTCATCGGACGCAACATCGCCCTCATCTTCGAGAAGACCTCTACGCGCACGCGCTCAGCCTTTGAGGTCGCCGCCCACGACCAGGGGGCCCACGTAACGTATCTTGGCCCAGGGGAATCCCAGCTCGGACACAAGGAATCGATCAAGGACACGGCCCGTGTCCTCGGGCGCATGTTCGACGGGATCGAATACCGGGGATTCGCGCAGGAAAGCGTCGAGACCCTCGCCCGCTTTGCCGGAGTCCCGGTCTGGAACGGGTTGACTGACAAGTGGCACCCGACCCAGATGTTGGCTGATGTCATGACCATGCGGGACCACTCGAAGCGTCCATTCGAGGAGGTCTCCTACTGCTACCTCGGCGACGCCCGTAACAACACGGCGAACTCGCTGCTCGTGACCGGTGCCCTCCTCGGAGCCGACGTCCGCTTGGCCGGCCCGGAGGATCTGTGGCCGTCCACAGAAGTGCAGGACATCGCCAGGCACCTCGCCGACGACTCAGGCGCCCGAGTCATGGTCACGGCCGACGTTCACGAGGCCGTCAGGGCCGCGGACTTCCTCTACACAGACGTCTGGCTCTCGATGGGCGAGCCACAGGAGCTGTGGGGTGAGCGGATAAAGAAGTTGCTTCCCTACCA
The DNA here is from genome assembly GCA_052146595.1 of Acidimicrobiales bacterium. Taxonomy (GTDB): domain Bacteria; phylum Actinomycetota; class Acidimicrobiia; order Acidimicrobiales; family Bog-793; genus Fen-455. Next base: position 11,604 of record JBKQMT010000092.1, on the reverse strand, counting down.
GGTGAACGCCGAGCTCGTGAGAGCGACCGGCAATCCGGAGGTCAAGTTCATGCACTGCCTTCCTGCTCTCCACAACCGCGAGACCGAGATCGGCGAGAGCATCCATGAGAAGTGGGGAATCAACGCCCTCGAAGTCACCGACGAGGTGTTCGAGTCGGAGACCTCGATCGTCTTCGCGCAAGCGGCCAACAGGCTCCCGACTATCAAAGCCGCAATGATCTCCACACTCGTGGGTTGATGTGCCAGTCGCGACCGCACCGTGACCGCCATCAGCGGAGAAGTACCCGCCACGGAGGACTGACTCCCCTTCGTCGCGGTTGTCTGTGAGCAGGAACAAACGTGCCGGATGGCCGTCGGGGCCATCGGCAATGAGAGAAAGGAGCTTTCTGATGACCGATGACCAGCTACAGAGCGACGTGCGGGTCGAGCTCGCCTGGAATCACGAGCTCGACGCCCGTCACATAGTCGTCTCTGCCGAAGATGGCGCCGTGACGCTCTCGGGCTTCGTCCCTTCTTACTTCGAGAAGACCCGTGCCGTCGAGACCGCAGAGCATGTCTATGGCGTCAAGGCCGTCGCCGACGAAATAGACGTACGGCTTCACGCCGCGCACGAGAAAGAGGACGCGGAGATCGCCAAGTCCGTGGCCCACATTCTCGCCTGGAGCACGGTTCTCGCAGATCAACGCATCAAGGCGACGGTGTCGAACGGCCACGTCACCCTCACCGGGGAGGTGGGCTGGGACTACCAGCGCCAGGAGGCGAGCCGCGCGATCGAGCGCGTGCTCGGCGTCAAGTCGGTCGCGAACCGGATCACGGTGAAACCGCGTGTCCCGGCTTCGGAGGTGGAAAAGCACATCACCAATGCCCTAGCCCGCAACGCAGCACTGGACGCCCGCCAGATCCACGTCACGACCTTGGGCAACAAGGCCGTACTGACCGGTCACGTTCATTCGCTCACTGAAGACAGGATCGCGAAGAACGCGGCATGGCAGGCCAAAGGAATTGCCGAGGTCGAGGACCGTCTCGTCATCCAACCCTGACACGTCACGTTCCCCTAGGGCATCTTCCAACTCTCCGGCGAGCCACAAGCTGACGCCCATGGCGCCGGGGGGCCATGGCGCCGGCGGGCTCGCCCGCTCTGAGCGATCGGTCCCGGTAGAGCCCGGTCGGGAAACTGAGCCGGGAACGACACGCCCCTGCCCGCGTGGGCAGAGCCGCCGTCGACGCCGTCAGCGCTCCCGCTCGGTGCGCACCTGTTCTGTCAGCCGGGCCAAAGCCGCTGTGATGTCCGGCTTCGGTGCCGTCGCGTCGCGAAGACGACGGGCGGACTCGGGAAGGGCGGCTAGATCTCCTTCGAATCGAGTCCGCGCCTCAGCTAGCGATTCCACGGGATCGCTCGGGCGCAGCCTTCGACCTTTCGCCATGACGACCTCGAGCAGCGACTCGGTGCCCTCGGGCGCCGATTCTTCGGCCAGGCCGAGTTGGTCGACGAGCCCTTGGGCGCGGAAGATCTGTTTTGCGCCTGGGTAGGTCGCTTTGCCCTCCGAGAACTTCGCCACAGGGCGGCCGTCGTAGGAGACGAGCTTGTAAGCGCTGTCGAGGAAGGGGGCATCGGCGGAAACTCCGAGCCGCGTCCCGACGCCAACTGCGTCGACCGGAGCCCCTTGCTCGACGAGTGCCGCGATGGAATGCTCGTCCAGGCCTCCCGAGACGAAAATGCGAACTTCGGGATGTCCGGCGTCGTCCAGCGCTCGGCGGGTCGCCCGGGCCAGGGCGGCGAGGTCACCGCTGTCGAGGCGAACGCCCACGCCCTCGTGCAGTCCGAGCTCTTCGATGACCTCGATCGCGTGGTCGACACCTTCCAGGGTGTCATAGGTATCGACCAGAAACGTGATGCGCCCCGGAAGGTCCTCGGCAAAGGCCCGGAAGGCCTCAATCTCGGTGACGAATGCCTCGATGTAGCTGTGGGCCATGGTGCCCGCCGGTGCTAGGCGGTAGCGTCGGGCCGCCTCGACGTTGCTCGTGGCGGAGAAGCCGACCATGGCCGAGACCCGAGCCGCGGCAAGACCGGCTTCGAAGCCCTGGGTGCGTCGAAATCCGAACTCGACCAGTTCCACCTTGTCGTGACCGGCCAGCCGGCAGCGAGCCGCCTTGGACGCGAGCGTCGTTTGGAAGGTGATCTGGTTCAGGAGGATCGTCTCGACGAGCTGGGCCTCGGCGATGGGGGCAGTCACCTCGAGCAACGGCTCGTCGGCGAAAACAACCCTCCCCTCGGCGACAGCCCGGACATCACCGGAAAAACGCAGCCCCGCGAAGGCCTCCAGCGCCGCGTCGTCAAAGCCCAAGGTCGCGAGATATGCAAGGTCGCTCTCCTCGAAGGAGTAGCCCTCGAGGATCTCCAGGCCCTCCTCCATCCCGGCGGCGACCAAGAAGCCCCGTTCGGAGGGAAGACGGCGGACGAACAGACTGAAGGTGGCCGGTGCCGTCATCTCGCGGCGCAAGTAGCTCGCCGCCATGTTGAGCTCATAGAGATCGGTCAACAGCGCCCCGGCCATCTGCTCTCCTCGGGTATGCCTGGTTCATTCCCCGGGCCTGGTCCGCGAGCCCGACGACTTCTTCGACGGTAGCTGAAGGAAGCCCGCTGCGCCCTCGGGAGCTCTGCCGACGAGCGAGGAGCGCGGTACCGGCTACCGTGTCGAATTCAGTAGAAGCTACTGAGGACTGAGCACCCCACCTGTGGTCCGCTATCACCATCAACGCGGCTTTCGCGACCAATTCATCGAGCTAGAGGGACGAGGACATGTTCGAACCTTATGTGGCCAACAAAGAGCTCATCTGGGCGCTGCCGAAAGCCGAGCTGCATATTCATCTCGAGGGCGCCCTGGAGCCTGAAATGATGATGGAAATGGCCAGCCGCAACCATGTCCCAATCAATTACCGGACCGTCGACGAAGTCAGGGCTGCGTATGTTTTCAGGAATCTCCAGTCATTCCTCGACATTTACTATACCGGGTGCTCCGTACTCGTCGAGGAGCAGGATTTCTACGACCTGACCATCGCTTACCTTCAGCACGCGGCGGCGCAGGGAGTGTGCCATGCCGAAGTCTTCTTCGACCCGCAGTCGCACACCTCTCGGGGAATCTCGTTTGAGACCGTCATACGCGGCATTCACCGCGCGTTGGTCGAATACGAGACCCGGTTCAAGATCACCTCCCGACTCATACCTTGCTTCCTCCGCCACCTGAGTGAGGATGACGCCTTCGCGACCTTGGACGCGGCGGCGCCCTATCTAGAATGGATCTCGGCCGTTGGACTCGACTCTTCCGAGGTTGGCAACCCCCCCTCCAAGTTTGCCGCTGTGTTCGATCGAGCCCGTGACCTCGGCCTCCGCACGGTGGCGCATGCGGGAGAGGAGGGCTCGCCCGAGTACATCTGGCAGGCGCTGGAAATCCTCCACGCCACTCGGATCGATCACGGCGTCAGGTGCCTCGACGATGAGCGCCTGGTCGCGCGCCTGGCCGCGGAACAGACAACGCTCACGGTGTGCCCGTTGTCGAACGTGAAACTTCACGTGTTCCCCTCGCTTGAACAAGACAACCTGCCAGCCCTTCTCGACCACGGCCTACGAGTCACGATCAATTCAGACGACCCGGCCTATTTTGGAGGGTACATAGGCGACAACCTGCTGGCGGTCGCGCAAGAGTTCCGCTTCACCGAAGCCCAGTTGGTTCAGCTCGTCCGAAACTCCTTTCTCGGATCCTTCCTTTCGGAGCCGGAGAAGGAAGCCCACATGATGCGGATCGACGCCCTGGTCTTCAACACCTTGCAGGCTCCTCGGAGCGACGATTGACATCGTGGGTCCCGCTTCGGAGACGTTCCGTTGCGGGCCGAAGTCATGCCGACCGGGTGCTCTCGCTTTCCAGTGGGCTGTAGGGATTCAAGACAGCTACGTCCCGATCCGCGCTGGGCAGCTGGCAGTGGTGCTCACCGACGATACGCCCGAGCTCGACTCGCGACCTGATGCCCAGCTTGCGAAAGATCTGTCTCAAGTGCGAGTCCACGGTATGCCGAGAAAGGAACAGGCGTCGTCCGGACTCGCGATTTGTCAATCCGCGAGCCACGGCTTCGGCGACGGCTCGCTCGGTGTCGGTGAGACTTCTCCATCCGTCAACGCCTGAGTGGGCGGGCGGCGTCGACAGTGACCGGCTGGAAGCCCGCGGTCGTGTTGAAAGCTGCACAAGGGCGCCCACGATCACGTCTTGTGCAAGAACAGCCCGGAATCGGGCGAGCACGGAAACGCCGCAACTCAGCGCAACTTCGCCGGTCGACCTGCAGCCATCGGTCAGGGCAGCCTGCGCCTGCGCCCACAGGACGGGCCGGTCGGATGGCAACAGAAGCTCGGCTGCGCTCACGTTTGTCACCATGATCCGCTCGCTGAGGGCCACGACTGCGCCCCGAGATCGCTTTCGCAACCGGAGGAAGCTGTCGAAGACGAGCCGGTCGACACTTGAGGGACCCGACGCTGGAGCGTGTCGGAGCTCACACTCGGCGCTGTCGATCGAGGTCGGCTCGAGACTTCGCGGGCTCCACGGCGTGCCGTCGTCACCTTTGCTCACCTGGACGATCGACGGCGTCGCTGGCCACCTGAGCTTGACTTGGGGGCTCGTGGACAAACCAGCTTCGGGACATGATGGGCGGATCACTTCTCCGGCAAGCTCGCGCGGGGCGATGCGGCAACGCCGCTCGGGAGCCGCAAGATCCTCAGATTCCAACCACAGGCCAGTCTTCATAAGTACATCCGACCACAACGGCACCGAGCAGTCTTCAGTAGTCCCTACTGGTTCCGGGGCGACGACTACTGGTCAGCTCCGGCTCAACACCTAGGTCGTCCTGGCGGCGTCAGAAGGGGCGACGCATCGCGGGCAAGAGGTTATGAGCCCCCTGGACTCGGGGTTCGCTTCATGACGTCCGCCTTGAGCGTCTCGTACTCCTCGTCGGTGATCATGCCCTCTCGCTTCAGGTCAGCGAGCCGCGAAAGCTCCTGGGCCGGGGACTCACCAGAGTGGACGTGCGGCAAACGGTCCGACGATTCTTGGTAGCGCTGGGCCTGTTGCTGAGCCTGCTGCTGATGGACACGCATCTTGTCACCACGAAAGATGAAGTAGGCGATGATCCCGATGATCGGAAGCAGGAGCACGAGCAGGACCCAGAGAGCTTTCGCCGCGCCTGACAGGTCGTCGCTTCGAAAGATGTCGATGAATATCGAGATCATTAACCAGATCTCGACGAAGAACAACATGAACCACAGGACCGAATAGGCAACCTGCCCGACGCCGAACGAGGACGTTGCTGCAATCATGGCGACTCCTTAGAACGGGCCTCTACGCCCTGACGACCAGTCGATTCACGACTTCAGTCACTCCTGGTGCTTCACCGGCCGTCTCCACCGCCTCCTCCATCGCGGCCCACGAACTAGTCGTGCCGTCAAGGCAAATGATGTCACCGGAGCGCGAAACCTCGATCCGTGAGCCGTCGAGGACGGCGTTGCGACGGAAGGCCTCGCGGATTCTCTCGACCACGTCCGTCGGTGATGACTCGCCCGAGACGACTATTTCGTCCGAGAGGACCGCTCCGTGGGGAACGAATCGGTCGGCGTCGAGGGCAGCTGTGCAATCGGCAGCGACGGTTGCGTCTGCGATGGCCTCACCAGCGGGTGCGACAAGCAACTCGTTGTCGACTGTCCTCACGCCGCGCACGCTGCGAGCATCGTCAGATGCCCGAAGCAACTCTGAGAACGAGCCCACTGCGCCAGTCAGGGTGACCCGCCCGTCGCTCGCCTGGACGAAAATGCGCTTGTCGTCAAGCATCGGGTCCCAGTCGAGTTCGTCTCTCACGTCACTTTCGATGGAACCTCTCGGCTTGCGCACGTCGGCCCTTTCCCAGTGCCAGTGCCTACGAGAACCATCCTGCGACGGGAATTGGATGAGCACATCACGCGAGTGCGGGAATCTGGTCCCACCTGGGACTCTTGCCCGTGAGCGTCTGGGTCTCCGCCAGCCCTTTCAACGAGCGCGCCCCGAGGCACTGTTTGAAGGTCGTGCCTGGACATATCGTATTCTCGTGTTCGCTCGGTTCCCGGCCGTTCCCCCGGTCGCAGCACATCTGGGCAGGAACAGACGATGACAGAGTCCCCGGAAGCCAAGCGGGATGGCCCTTTGAATTGGAAGACCCTGACCAAACGGGCGGTGGCCGTCCTCATGGCCGGGGCGGCGATCTACATCGTCTTGCCGAGCGTCACCCGCGTCATGTCGTCATGGCCCCGCCTGTCGAGGCTCAACCCCGTCTGGTTCGCCGTCGCGTTGGCAGCGGAGGCTGCCCACTTCATGTGCACCTTTGCCCTGCAACGCTTGGCGTTGCGCACCGACAACTGGTTCGCGGTCATCACCTCGGAGCTGACGGGCAACGCCATAACGGGGATCATGCCCGGTGCCGACGCCGCGGGCGCTGTCGTCCAGTTTCGCATGCTCTCGACTGCCGGGATTGATGCCGATACCGCTGTGAGCGGCCTCACCGCCTTCTCCCTGATCCAGATCGGCGGTCTCCTCGCCCTGCCCATCTTTACGCTTCCGGCCATGATCGCCGGCACGCCGGTCAGCCGCGGCCTGGTCAACACGGCGCTCGTCGGTGCCGCAGGATTCGTGCTCTTCGCCTGCTTGAGTCTGTTCTTCCTGCGCACCGATCGCCCCTTGGCACTGCTCGGCCGCACCCTCGAACGGTTGTGGAACCGCATCCATCCTCACCGCCCGCCGATGACGGGGTTCGCTGACCGCTTGCTGGACGACCGGAACGCCATCCGGTCCGCCCTCGGCGCGAATTGGAAAAAGGCTGTGCTACTTTGCGCCGCCCGGCTCGGCTTCGACTATGGCTGCCTGCTTGCGGTCCTGTGGGCCACCGGCAGTCATCCCAGCCCCTCGCTTGTCCTGCTCGCGTATGCGGTTGCCGGCGTCATCGGCCTCCTACCCATCACCCCCGGGGGCCTAGGTATAGTCGAGGCGAGCTTGAGCGGGATGCTCATCCTGGCAGGCATCAGCGGGAGCGACGCCTTCCTGGCCACGCTCGCCTATCGGATCGCGTCGTACTGGATTCCTCTTCTCCAGGGGCCGCCGGCCTATCTTCTGTTCCGCCACCGCTACCGGTCCGCTGACCTGAGTGCCACCACGCCCAAGGACTGAACCTTTTCGGGTCGCGGACCCCCGGCCACCAAATACAACAAGGCGCCGCGGCCGGCGTCACTTCCTCCTGCCGTTGAAGAGGTTCAAGAAGAAGAGGAACACATTTAGCGCGTCGGTGAAGATCGCCGCGGCGAGCATCGGGGCGGAGTCAAGGTCGGTTGTATCCCGTAGTCGTTGGAAGTCGTACATGACGAGCCCAGCGAAGATGACGAGCCCCACCGCCGAGTAGATGACCGACCCGTTCGGTATCTGGACGAAGATCATGACGATTCCGAAGATGATGAGCGCCAGGAGCGCCCAGAAGCAGAACCGGGCGATTCCTGAGAGGTCGCGCTGGGTCGCATAACCTGCCGTGCCGAGCCCAATCATGAACAGCGCCGTCGCTCCGGCCGCCTGCCAGAGCACCTCAGGATTCGTGCTGGCGTAATAGACGACGGTCGGCGCAGTCGCCAGTCCCATCAAGAACCCGAACGCGAACAAGAGGGCAACCGCCGATGAGGCTGACCTCCGGACCGCGAACCTCATGCTTATCAGACACGCGAGAGATGCGAAGTAGAACACCCAACCCCAGCCATAGGACAAGCTACGACCGAGGTAAGTCCCGAGCGCGAAGAGGCCGACCGTGGCGGCCACATATCCCATCGTCTGGCTGAACAGCGAGCGAGTCTCACCTCGAATGCCGCCGGCGGTGTCTCTAGGTTCTGTGTAGTTGAACATCCGACCTCCTACTGTCTGGTCTCGCCCAAGGCAAGAGGCGAGGCGGCGGGAGCAGGACCCACGTCCACAGAGACAGCCGACCACTCGGCCGGGTTCGAGTCCTCAGTAGCGGCTACTAGATTCCAACGACTTGCTACTGACGAGCCGGGTATCGGCCTTGGCATCGCATCTGATCGCCGCTTGATACCCGACGAGCACCTGCGGATTCACCGGGACACCTGTCCTGGCAGCCGGTCGCTCTGCCGATCAGGAGCTAGAGGGCGCTTTCACGCCAGTCCTCGCCGCCCGGCTCTCCCCAACGACCGTCTGGGAAGTCCCGCGCCGGTGGACCGCCGAAGTAGTACTGAGCCAGCCTGAGGACCTGGGTCTCGTCTAGATGATCGATGTCGACCCGCACGTCGGCCAGCACCTTGGCGGCCACATCCTTGCGGTGCTCTTCGACATAGCCCACCCAACGGTGGGAGGCGTTTGCCTTTCCCTTGCCGTGCCCCAGCAACAAGATCGCGCCTGCCGGGGCCAAGGCGTCGGCAAGCTCGCGCCAATACTCAGCACTGTCATCTTCGTAGGTCCCGTGGGGGTTCCCGGAGCGGTGGCGAACCTTTTGGAAGTGGCCGTGCGGGTCGGCGGGGACTACGTGTGTCGGCAGTTCGCCAGGGGACGCATCGGTCGGATAGATCATGCTCTCGTGGAAGTCGATAACTGCGACTACGTTCTTGTCCCGAATGAGTTCGCTTCGCTCCACCACCGTCAGGCCTCCTTGCCCTCGGCCTCGAGCTCTTCGACTACCGCACGGTATCCGGCACCGGTCAACATCCGGCGCAGGTCGACGATCTGCTGTACGTCGACGTCCTTGTGGGTGGGGCGGGTGAGGACCTCGGCCTCATTGCCTATGCGAACCAGGTACTTGCCGTCGTGACGCTCCTCGACCGATCCGACGGCCCCCAGCAGGGATAGCACGGCCTGCCACTCGATGTTGTGGCCAGCCGGATGCTGAAAGACCCGCAGCAGGGTGTCACGCTGATTGTTGTTGAGGTGCGCAGGCTCCGCACTTGACGACATCGAACTCCTCTCCCGCCCTCGGGCGTTATCAAGACCCACCAGTCGTCTGCTGTCGAGTATCAGGCGAATCCCTCGGTCTGCGTCACGAGTTCAACTGTCCGAACGTGGTCCTTACCTACGGGCCGCCGACGTGGGCATGATCGCAGACCCTACCGGAACGGCGCTGTTGTTTCCCGCGATCGCGTGATGCGCGCTGAGCGTGACTCTCACAAGATTCGCATAGATGTGTCTACTGGAACCGTCAAGTCGAGGCCACTGGGCAAGGGGCTGACCCCGTGCGAAGCTTGTCGACCATGGTGTCCCGCTGCCCAGAGAAAGCGGAGGAACATGTGCCGGAAGCCGCCGGCAAGCCGTCGAGCGCACCGCCGTTCAGATCGAGGATCGCCGCCGTGAGCGCGCTTCTGGTTTCGGCCGCCACCCTGGCCGTCCTCATCGCGTTCACGGTCAGGGACTGGCCCTATGTGCTGGTCTCGGTGCTCGCCGGCGGGCTCGGCATCTCGGCCTTGTGGATCGCCGCAACCAATCGCCGGTTCCGGTGGTGGGCCGCATTCGCGGCCGTCCTCCTCGTGGCCGTGCCAGTCGCCAGCCTGGTGGCGGTGGGACGTGGCGCCCTAGCGGTGGCAGCCGTGCTCTTCGGCATCGTTCTTGCGTGGGCACTCGGGACTCTGGCGCTGCGCTGGGAAGTACACCAGGCCCTGGCCAAACGGTGGCATCAGGTACCGCCGACCAGACAGGGCGTCGTTCTCATGAACCCTGGATCGGGAGACGGCAAGGTCGCGAAACTGCATCTTGCCGACGAGGCACGCCGCCGTGGCATCGAGCCGTTGCTGCTCGAGCAGGGCGGCGACCTGCGGGCCCTCGCCGAGGCGGCGGTGGCTCGCGGGGCGGACGCACTGGGCATGGCCGGTGGCGACGGCTCACAGGCAGTCGTAGCGGCCGTGGCCGCCGAGCACGGACTGCCCTTCGTGTGCGTCCCGGCCGGCACGCGCAATCATCTCGCGGCCGATCTCGGGATCGACCGCGGTCATCCTGCGCGCGCCCTCGACGCCTTCGGCTCGGCCCGGGAGACCGCCATCGACCTCGGGGAGGTCAACGGTGAGACCTTCGTCAACAACGTGTCGCTCGGGATCTACGCGCGGTTCGTGGCGTCCAAGGAGTACCGCGAGGCCAAGCAGAAGACCGTGGCCGAAATGCTGCCGGAGGTGTTGGGTCCGGATGCCAAGCCGTTCGGTCTCGTCGTCGACGGCCCTGAAGGGGTGATCGCGGACGCGCAACTCGTCCAGGTCTCCAATAATCCCTACACGTTGTCGAGCGTGACCGGGTTCGGCTCGCGGGCTCGCTTGGACGCCGGCGTCCTTGGGGTGGCGACCCTGACCATCAACCGCACGTCCGACGTCAACCGGCTCGTGGCTCTGGAGGCAGCCGGCCACCCCGAGCGATACCAAGGCTGGCGGAGCTGGAGCGCCACCGATCTGGAGGTCCGAGGGCCATCCCCACTCGCGGTTGCGGTGGACGGTGAGGCGCACACGTGGACTCCCCCGCTCCGCTTCGTGACTCGATCGGGGGTGCTCCGGGTTCGGATCGCCCCTGGGCAGCATGGCGCCTCACCGGCCTTCCGCCAGGCGCCGGTAGCGCCGTCGACCCTCGTCGGCCTCGCCCGCGTGGCACGAGGCCGACCGAGTGGAATCGTTCCCATCTAGAGATCAGGTGCGACATGATGACTTCCGAGAGAACCGGCAACTCGCCAAAACGCTCTTACTCGTCCCACGCTCCCGAGGGGAAGGCTGACTCGTCCGGCGCTCCCGAGGGGAAGGCACGCCGCCTCTTCGAGGAGGCGAACAGCCTCGACTTCGCGATCTACAAAGCAGTCGCCGATACTCCGACGCCGACGCTGGACGTACCGATGACCTGGGTCGCGAGGGCCTCCAACTACTCCCGCATCTCGATCTCGATCGCCGTCGTGCTGGCGCTCAAAGGCGGCAGGCGTGGCCGGCGCGCGGCCATTCGGGGGCTGATAGCTGTCGTCGCAGCCTCGTTCACCGCGGACCTGGCAGCAAAACAGCTGTTCCCCAGGACTCGGCCTGACCGGCGGACTGACGTTGTGGGACGCCAGGCGCGCATGCCGAAGTCCAGTTCCTTTCCATCTGGTCACACGGCGTCCGCCTTCGCGTTTGCGAACGCCGTCACGGCCGACTTTCCTCAGCTCGCGTTGCCGCTGTACGGCGTGGCCGCCCTAGTGGGCTACAGCCGCGTCCATATGGGCGTTCACTACCCAAGCGACGTTGCGGGCGGTGCAGTCCTCGGGTTGGCTGTGGGATCCGAAGTGCGGGAAGCCACAGGAGCTTGAGCCAGAGCGTGCCTCAGCGGGCAAATGGAAATTGACGCAGTTACGGGATGTCAAGAGACCTCCAAGGGCACAGACTTGGCTCTCAGGAAGCCTCCGACCAACAAGGAAGGCACGTGCAGAAGTGACCCCTATAGCAAGTGACAGGTCCTGATCATGCAGAATCGCCATTTCACCAACTCAGCCAACTCGGGGCCGCCCCGCGACCCGGTCCCGCCCTCGAAGACTCCCTCTCCGGCGCCGCTGTGGCGC
>JBKQMT010000091.1:0-5009 GCA_052146595.1 Acidimicrobiales bacterium | reverse complement strand
GTCGTCGTAGGACAAGAAGAATGCCCGCCGCACGTCGCCTTCGGGCGTCGGATGATCGCCGCGGTCCAGGAAAGTGGGATGGAAGCCGCTGAAGTCTGGTAGCGGCGCCCTGGGGTTGGTCTGCTTCAGTACCGCGCGGGCGTGCGCGGAATGCTGTGCGGGGCTCATCTCCGCGACGTGCTCGTCCAGGTCGCGGGCGATGGTGACCAGCACCTCGATGAGGTAGGCCACGGAGCTGCGCGTCGTGCCGATGTTCGTCATGAACAGGACGGTGTTACGCGACGTCTTGTTGACCTGGATACCGAATTTGTCCATCAGCTGCTCGCGCTTGAACGTCGCGCCGTCGATTCCGGTCGCGCCGATGTACAGGCTGATCCGCGACAGGTCCAGCACGAATTCGTCTTGCTCCCAGGCCTTCGACATGCTGTCCAGCCCGCCGCGCAGCGGCTGGTCGATGCCGGATGGCCGGTACTCGGCGGGAATCAGCTCGGCGGTGGACAGGCAGTGCATGTACTTGGCCAGCAGCGGGTGGTGGTCGATGGCGTCCCGCAGCCGCATCGCGTAATCGAGTTGCTTCTGGACGAGCTCGAAACCCTCCAGCGGTGCCTGCCGCCGGCCGAAGTCGAGCGAGGCCAGGATCTGGTAGTTCGGCGAGGTCGAGGTGTGCGTCATGTAGGCCTCGTGGAAGCTGGCCTCCACCTTCTCGGCGAAGTCCTGGTCGTGCACGTGGATCATGGAGCCCTGGCGCAGCGCCGTCAGGGTCTTGTGCGTGGACTGGGTGGCGTAGACGCGTACCCGGGCGCGGGCCGGGTCGGGCAGCAGCCGTCGTGCCAGCAGGGACGCGTCGTCGTCAGCCGGCTGCGCCGCGTATTGGGCGTAACGGGCCCGGTAGTCCGCCGAGCGCAGTCGTTCGGCCAGCGTGCGGGCCGCGCGCATGGCGGTACGCGGGCGGTAGACAGGGTGGAAGCGCGCGAAGGCGAACCACGCCTCGTCCCACAGGAACACCAGGTCGGGCTTGATCGCCAGGCATTCCTCCATTACCCGCCCGGCGTCGTAGACGATGCCGTCGAACGTGCAGTTGGTCAGCATCAGCATCTTGACGCGGTCCAGCTTGCCCGCCGCGCGCAGGGCCAGCAGCTTGGATTTGATCTCGCGCAGCGGCACGGCGCCGTACATCGAGTACTCGTTGAGCGGGTACGCGTCCAGGTAGACGACATGTGCCCCGGACAGCATCAGGCCGTAGTGCTGGGACTGGTGGCAGTTACGGTCGACCAGCACGATGTCGCCGGGGGCGATGAGGGCCTGCGCGACGATCTTGTTGGCGGTGGACGTGCCGTTCGTGACGAAGTAGGTCCGCCGCGCGCCGAACGTCTCGGCTGCCAGTTGCTGCGCCTGACGCAACGGGCCGGTCGGTTCGAGCAGCGAGTCGAGACCGCCGCCGGTGGAGGACGTCTCGGCCAGGAAGACGTCCAGGCCGTAGAAGCCGATCATGTCGGTGATCCAGTGCGAGTTGACGATTGACTTGCCCTGCGAGATCGGCAGCGCGTGGAACACGCCCGTCGGGCGGTGGCTGTAGTGACGCAGCGCTTCGAAGAACGGCGGCGACCGCCTCGGCGAGCGCGTCCAGGTCACCGGTTCGCTCGAAGCGCAGCCGCAGCATGTCGCCCAGACTCGACAGGTAACCGAGGCGCTTATCGCAAGAGGCGGCGGCCACCGCCTTCCGGCTGAACCGTGCTCCCTCGGTGAGCGTGTCGACGTCCCCGGTCCGCTCGTACCGCTCGCGCAGCCAGGCGCCTAGGCTGTTCCAGTGCGGGGCAGGATCTTGGTCGTCGAGGAGCTCGGCATAGCTGGCCGCCTCCCGGTAGGCGGCGATGACCCCGGTGAGCACATCGGAGTCCGCTTCGTGCTCATACAGGTCGCCGAGTGCCCCCGCGAGGACGGCGTACTGGGTCGCCAGGCTGGGCTCGAGCGGCGGTGCGCTGGTACTCGCCGAACAGGTCAAGCGCCTCACGTGCCGCGACGCCGGCCGCTGCTCACCTCTGGCCTTGGGCAGGTCCGCTTCGGGCATCGCCGATCGTAATAGCGTCGGCTAGTCGCCCTGGAAGGACAGTCCCAGGTTGACGTTGTGGATCTTCTGCACGTAGGCCGGGGCCGCCACGATAAAGAAGGCCTCGGTGATCTCCTCGCCCCGCCCCTCGTTGAAGACCTGCCACGCCGGCTTGGAGCGAAGATAGTTGTGGATCGGCAGGGAGATGAAGCCGGTGATGACCGCGAGGAACGACCTCATCCGGTGTGAGCCGACGAAGACCCGCTTGCCCGCGTTTGTCGCCCACATCCGGTACGCCCGCACCTTGTCCTCCGCCTCGGGCACCCCGTAGGAGCACCAGGCGGCGACGCTGATCATTTCCGTGTACCGGGTGAGGTCCGCACCGGAGCTGATCGGCAGCATGGTCGCGGCCCAGTCGACGAGGAGGCCGGCCGCCTCGGACCGCACGGCAGCGGCCTTGGCCGGCTCGGCCTTGGCGACCGCGCGCACCGCGGACGCCATCGCCTCGTCTGGCCGCTTCAAGGTGACCATCGCCCGGGTGCGGAGCAAGTAGAGCAGGGCGGTGACCCGGCCGCCGGTGACGCGCTCGCCCCGATCGATGGCGGTGACTGCGTCCTGGACCTTACCGTCGGCCAACAGCAGGCTCGCGGCGCTCTCCCAGTTCCTCACCTCGCCGGGCTGCTCGGCGACCGCGAGCCGCGCGGCTTGCAGGCCCTCGGCGAGCAGCGCCGGCGGCGCGAACCCGTCGTTGCTGACCGTGGCAGACACCACCCAGGCGAGCGCGCCGGCCGCGTCCGCGTTCTGCCAGCGCCTGACGGCCTCGCGGGCCACTCGGATCGCGTCGTCATACTCGTCGACGAAAAGGTAGTCCGACAGGACACGCCACAGTTCCTCAAGTGTCTCGAAGACCTCGGCCGGGATCTCGGTCTCGACGCCACCGCCCTGCTCGCCCTCGGTGCCCCGCTTGATCGCGTTCGAGATGCGCTGGATCAGCGCGAGAACCTTCTCGGCCTTCTCCCGGCCTCCCGCGTTTCCGCTGTTGCTGAGGCGGTTCCACCTCCGGCGCTTCTTGGAGATGTTCTCGTCGAGCAAGTCGGGGGAGTACGGCGGGATACCGAAGAACGCGAGCATCTGCTCTGGACTGGGGTTGCTAGGCAGAAAGGACTCGGTCTCCCACCTCTCACGAGTAGCGACCATGGATTATCCAACCTTCCATCTCGCGAGTTCCTGGCGGGCGCTGGCCTGCTGGTCCGGGCTGAGGATGCTCTTGCGCTCCACCACCAGCTTGCGCAAGTGGGCGCCGGTCTCGCCGTCGTAGGCGTTGAGCTCGATGATTCCGGCTCGGTTGAGCTCTATCTTGACCCGCATGGGATAGCCCTTCGGTACCGCCCGGCCGAAGTTGGCATCCCCCTTGGCGATCTGCTTGACGTACTGGAGGTCCTCCTCGTCGCCCTCGTTCAGCTTGATCGCGATGTGGGTCTGCCCCTCCTCCACGGTTACGTACGTCTTCTCGCGCTCGGCCGGGACGGGAGTGTTCGGATCGATGATGATCGAGTTGTAAAGCGATGTCTCATCGTCGTTCAGCGAGTCGATGCCGAGGCCGTGCGAGGCCACGTCGACCGGCTTGGGGATGCGCGCCAGGGCGGACCGCGGGTCAAGGTCGGTGCCCTCCTTGGCGCCCAGCATGGCGGCACCGCGCGCGACGTCCTCGTCGAGGTTGCGGGAGAACACCGGCGGCTTGCCGAAGATCCGCTCGAGCATCTGCTGGAACACTGGAATCCGGCTCGACCCGCCGACCATCAGCACGGTGCCGATGTCGGACGGCTCCAGGTCGGCGTCCTCCAGCGTGGACAGCGTCGTGTCCTCTGTGGCGGTCACCTTGACCTTGATCAGCTTCTCGAACTGCGCGCGGGGCAGCTCGAAGGCCAGCGGCCGCCCGCTGCCGGTAAGCGACGCGGCACCCGACTCCAGCGTGGAGAGCTCCTTCTTCAGCGCCTCGGCCTTGCCGTAGGCATCCTGGCGCGCCCACGGTTCGGTCTCGATGTCCAGGCCGCCCTCCCGGGCGGCAGCGCTCATCTTGTCGAGGATGAGGTTGTCGAAGTCCATGCCGCCGAGCCTGCGGTCGCCGCCGGTGGCCAGCACCTTCATGCTGCCGTCCGGAGCGACCTCCATCACCGTGACGTCGAACGTGCCGCCGCCCAGGTCGAAGACGAGGATCCGTCCGGTGCTGGCGTTGTCGAGGCCGTGCGCGATGGCGGCGGCCGTCGGCTCGTTGACGATATGCAGGACCTCGAGGCCCGCGATCTCCCCGGCCGACTTGGTGGCCGCGCGCTCATTGTCGCCGAAGTACGCGGGCACGGTGATCACCACCTTGCGGACCGGCTCCCCGAACCGGTCCTGCGCCATCAGCGCCAATTTCTTCAGCACCGAGGCCGACAGCTCCTCCGGCGACCAGGTCTTCCCGTCCACCACGAACGGCCGCTCGTCGTCGAGGAAGGTCTTCTCGCCCATGCCGCGCTTGAACAGCATCGCGACTCGCTCGGGCTCGATGATCGCCCGCTGCCTGGCGCTCGTCCCGACGAGCTGCGTGCCGTCCTTGCCGAAGTAGACCACCGACGGCACGATCCGGTTGCCGTCCTGCCCGGCGATCACCTCGGTAGTCCCCGTCGGATCGGTGTAGGCGATCACGGAGTTCGTGGTGCCCAGGTCGATCCCGAAGATCCGCTCCATCTGCTTCACTAGCTCCTTGCTCTGCCGCTTGCTCTGCCGCGCTACAGGGCCGAGGGCCCTGGCGAGATCTCCACCTTGGCTCGGACAACCACGTCGCCGAATGAGGTCAGCCCGCGGGTATGCACCTTGGTGACCACGGCCCTCCCGTCCAACGCGCGGCCGTCGATCGCCTCATGCCGGTCGGGGTCGTAGTCCTCGCCGACCCGCCCGGTCTCCTCGTATCCGGCTTCGG
>JBKQMT010000090.1:0-28091 GCA_052146595.1 Acidimicrobiales bacterium | reverse complement strand
TTTATGTCGCAGGTCCCCTGGCAGGCGCGTTGTTGGCAGTCGCCGTGGCCTTCGTGCTGCGGGGCCCTGGCGGCGGACCCGTCGGGTCGGCCGCCGCCCAGGGGGCACTCCCTACTCATCACCACCTGCAAGGCCAGAGCTGAGCACCGGCAGCCGAGGCCCGAGGTAGACGAGCTCTTCGACCTCGGGACGGTCCCCCCAACGAACGGTGACCTGTCCCGCGAGGACCCATCCGCAGCGCTCGTAGAGGCGGATCGCCGCCTCGCGGCCGGTCACCACGTCGATGATCGGCCACAGCCCCCGGGCGTGGGCGTTCCGGCAGGCGACCTCGAGCAGGGACTGTCCGAGCCCGTGCCGGCGGTGACGGGGAGAAACGAGCAGCCGGGCGACGACGCCGAGCCGATCCGCCGGCAGGCCGAGGGCCTCGCTCGCCGTTGCGCTCGGCTCGGCACCCTCTCGGGATCTGGAGCGCTCCGGTCGGGATCGGCCGCAGATCAGAGCTGCCATTCACTACGGTTGAGCCATGGCATCGGTAACAGAAGCCGGGCGCCGATGAGCCGGCGCGCTCCTCGCGGTGGCCTCCTCGCCGCCCTGGCGCTCGTGGCGGCGGCTTGTAGCAGTACCCCCGCCGCACAGGCACGCGCTGTGAGACACCCCAAGCCTCGTCCGGCTCCGGCAAGAGAGGTCACCTTTGCCGGGGCGTACGGGATCGAGTCGAGCTCGGTCATCGCCGAGAACAAGCGGCCCGGGACGAACGCCTGGCGGATCCCTGAGGGCACGCCGCCGAACATCGCGGGGTTCGCCTCGACGACCTATGCCGCCCAGGGCGCCAAGGTCAGCTTGTACGTGAGCACGAACGCGGCCCGGTTTCGCATCGATGCCTACCGCATGGGCTACTACCAGGGCAAAGGCGCCCGCCTCGTCTGGCAGTCGCAGGAGATCCCCGGCCGCCAGCAGTCGGCGTGCCCGCTGACGCCGGGGATCAACATGGTCAGCTGCGACAACTGGGCGCCGACGTTCGTCCTCCGCGTCACCTCCGCCTTCGTGCAAGGTGACTACCTGCTGAAGCTCCTCGGTTCCGGCGGCCAGGAGAGCTACGTCCCGCTCACGGTCTGGGACCCGACCTCCACGGCCACCTACCTCCTGAAGAACGACGTCTACACCTGGCAGGCCTGGAACCCTTATGGGGGCTACGACTTCTACGCCGGTATCGGTGCCTGCCCCGAGGACGCCTACCCGCTGTGCTCCCGGGCGAGGGTCGTCTCTTATGACAGGCCCTACGGCTACGGCCAAGGAGCCGGAGACTTCCTCGGGAGCGAGTACCCCTTCATTCGCTTCGTCGAACAGCACGGCCTCGACGTCGCCTACGTGACCGACGTCACCGTCGAGCAGCACCCGGGCATCGTGCTGCATCACAAGGCTCTGCTCTCCCTCGGTCATGACGAGTGCTGGTCCCTCGGCGAGCGCCTGGCTGCGGTGGCCGCCGAGCACGCCGGGGTGAACATGGTGTTCTTCGGCGCCAGCGCCATCTTGCGCCACGTCCGACTCCAGGCCTCCCCCCTCGGCCCGGACCGGGAGGAGGTCGACTATCGAGACGCCACAGAAGACCCCCTCAACGGCAAGGGGAACCCTCTCCAGGTGACCGGGAACACTTGGAGCAGCCCGCCGGCAGACTGGTCCGAGGTCGGCTTCGTCGGGGAGAACTACATCGGCTTCGTCGAGCCCGGCATGGGGCTGTTCCCATTTGTCGTCGCGGACGCCAGCGCGTGGATCTTCAAGGGCACCGGCCTGCGCGACGGCTCGAGCGTGCCGGGGGTGATCGCCACCGACCTCGACGAGTTCGATCCCGACGACTATCCGACCAACCTCGAGATCCTCGGGCACTCGCCGGTGCCCTTGCGTGACGCGGTGAGCGAGGACGGCGATCTGCAAGGCTTCCTCGACGCGGACATGACCTACTGGAGCGACCCGACCAGCGGCGCGGGCATCTTCGACAGCGGCACCACCAACTGGATCCCCTCTCTGGCCCCCTGCGCGCCCGCAGCCTCGTCGTGCCCCGCCTCGATGGTGGCAAAGATCACCGGCAACCTGCTTTCCCTGTTCGGGAAGGCCCGTGCCGGGAGGGTCCAGCCCTCCCGGCCGAACTGGCAGGGGATCTACAAGTCGGCCGCCTGAGGAGACGGTCGGGGTGCTCGTTGCTCGGCCACCGCGATCGTGCCCTGGCCGACATGGGCCCCGATGACGGGGCCGAGCCAGCCCACGCTGATGGACTCTCGCGGGAAGGAGGCGGCGAGCAGGTCCACGAACGAGTCGATGTCCGTGGCGGCCGCGTGCACGACGACGAGACGCTCGAGCTCTCCAGCGGCACGCGCCTTGGAGGCGATGTGATCGAGGGAGCGCAGGCGCGTGCGGGGGCGCGACTCGAGCTCCAGGGCTCCGTCACGGATCTCGAGGACCGGCTTTATGTCGAGCAGGCCGCCCAGCAGGGCCTGGGCGGATCCGAGGCGCCCGCCCTTGCGCAGGTTGTCGAGGGAGGCAAGTGCGCCGTAGAGCCGAACGCGCTGGCGGACCGAGGCCGCCGCGGCCGCCACGGCCTCGATGTCCCCGCCCGCTTCGGCGGCCTCGACGGCCGCGAGGGCGACGAGCCCCTGCGCCATGGTCGCGAACAGCGAGTCGACGACCCGGACCTCGATCCGATCGGCGATGCTCTCAGCTCCGAGGACAGCTGCCTGGTAGGTCGCGGACAGCTTCGATGACAAAGAGACGCACACGATTCCTTCCGCGCCCTCGTCGGCAAGATTGGAGAACGCCTCCAGGAAAGCCCCCGGTGACGGCGCCGAGGTCTCAGCCAGTTCTGCGACCTTGGCACTCATCTGCCAGAACTCCTCGGGCGACCACGTCGAGGTGACCTCAGGCCCGAACTCGCCGAGGCGGACATCGAGCGGAACGACGCTCAGCGCGTGCTCGGCGGCGAGCTCCCCTTCCAGGTCGGCGGAACCGTCGGTGACGACGCGGACGCGGACCGCGGGCCTGTCGCCCCGCTCGGGCCTGTCGCCCGGCTGTTGAGTGGCGCCTCGACCGGGACCTTGGGGCCTATCGGGTACTGACAGCTCTTCCGACATTCCTCAAGCTCCATTCCGGGTACCCGACACCATACGCTCTCGCCGGCGGACGTGCCCCGAACTGGCTGGTCAGGCGCCCCGACACCCCGGAGCCCCGAGGACCTACTCCGTCGCGCGAGCTGCTGCCGGCTCCCCGGCCGGGGACCGCTCGGGGGCGGCAGGCTCGGCCTGCCTGGCCGGCACCGCAAGCGCGGCAATGCCCGCCGCCAGCGCGATCGCCGAGCTGATCCTGAAGGCCAGCGTGTAGCCGTCTGTCAAAGCGACGAGCTGGTTCACGACCCGGGCGACGTCGTGGGTCTTCGTCGTGGCGATCGTCGCGAGCGCAGCCAGGCCCACGGCGCCGCCGATCTGGCGGGAGGTGTTCACGAGTCCGGAGGCGAGACCTGCCTCGTTGCGCGGGACGCCCGCCGTGGCGGCATACGCCAAGGGCGTGAAAGAGATCCCCAGCCCGAGGGTGACGAGCACGCTCGGAAGGAAGAAACCCGACCAGTAGGCCGTGTGCACGCCCAGACCGGAGAACAGCAAGAGCCCCACGGCCGAAGACGCAGCACCCGCCACGAGCAGGGGCCGCGGTCCGAGGCGGAGCACGAGTCGCGACGAGACCTGGGCGCCGACCATGATCGCGAGCGTCTGGGGGATGAAGGCGAATCCCGTCTTGAGCGGCGAGTAGCCGTGGACCAGCTGCAAATAGAGCGAGACGAAGAACCACATCGCGAACAAAGCGCCCGAAGTCAGGAACATCACGACGTTGGCCGTCCAGATCGATCGCCTCCTGAACAGCGAGAGCCGCATGAGCGGGGACTTGGCCACGAGCCCCTCGTGAGCCACGAACCACGCCATCAGACAAGCGGCGAGCGTCAGGGCCGCAAGGGTCTGCCAAGAGCCCCAGCCGACGCTCGTCGTGCGCACGACACCGAACACGAGGGCGGTCAGGCCACCGGTCACGAGAACGGCGCCGAGCACGTCGAGCGGCTGGCGTTCGCCCTCCCCTCGGCTCTCTTGCAGGAACGCCCGCGCGACTATGAAGGTGACGATCCCGATCGGGATGTTGATGAACAGGATCCACCGCCACGACAGCTCCTCGGTGAGAATTCCCCCGAGCAGCGCGCCGGCTGCGCCGCCAGCTCCGGCTACGGCGCTCCATATACCCATCGCCCGGGCTCGGGCCTGCGGCTGGCGGAAGGTGGTCGTGAGGATTGTCAAGGTAGCGGGAGACAGGATCGCACCTCCGAGGCCCTGAGCGGCCCGGGCGCTGATCAACATCGCCTGGTTCTGGGCGAAGCCTCCGAGCAGGCTGGAGAGGGTGAACACGCTCAGGCCGACGAGGAAGATGCGGCGGCGCCCGAACAGGTCGGCGGTGCGCCCACCTAGGAGGAGGAACCCGGCGAAGGTCAGCGTGTAGGCGTTCAGCACCCACTGCAGCTCCGCCTGGGAGAAACCCAGGCTGTGCTTGATAGACGGCAGGGCCACGTTCACGATCGAGACGTCGAGCAGCACCATGAACTGGGCCACGCACGCCAAGGTGAGCACGAGCCAGTCGGGGGTCCGGTGGGGCGCGGCCGTCCCCGGGGTCAGCTCCACTTTGCGATCCACGTCATGTGTATCGTCAGATGGCGCCGAATTCTTCCCCACGGCCTGCGAGCAGGCCTTCCGCCGGCAGGGGCACGGCTGCGGACACCGGTGGCTGGGCAGTGGTCGGCATGGCCGCGTCGTTCCAGGTCGGAGAATTCCGCGAAAAGGCGACTACCCTGGACAATTGGTGGCAACTAAGCAACCGAGCAAGAGGAAGACGTCTCGCAGTCGGAACTGGGCGATAGGCACCGGCGCCGGGCTCCTCGCCATCGCTGCGCTCGTCGGCGGCAGGGACTTCGGCAACGTCCACGCTGCGGCGCTCGATCCCAAGCTCATCGCCTGGATCAGCGCCGCCGTGCTCTTGTTCTTCGGCATCGTCGCCGCCCGGCGGCTTGCCGACGGGCTCGGGGACTTCGTCTCCTCACGATCGGTCGCCACGGCCGGATCGGCGGTGCGCATGGTGGTGGCCGGCCTCGGCTACATCATCGTCGTCGCCTCCGTGTTCGAAGTGCTCGGGCTCGGGGTGGCCATCGACCACGTGCTCGTCGGAGCGGGATTCGCCGGAGTCGTGCTCGGCATCGCGGCCCAACAGAGCCTCGGAAACTTCTTTGCCGCCCTCGTGCTGCTGTTCTCGAGGCCGTTCGAGGTCGGCGACCACATCAGGATCCGCTCGGGCGCGCTCGGCGGCGTGTTCGACGCCTACGTGGTCGAAGTCAGCCTCGTCTATGTGAGCTTGCGCACCGAGGAGGGGCAGCCGCTCAAGATACCCAACGCGGCCATGTTGGCCGCAGGCATCATCCAGCTCCCCCGCACGCCCCCAGCGCCGGTCGCGGCAAGCGAAGAGGCCGCACCGCGACCGGGCGCCACGAAGGCCTAGTCCGCCACCGCCCGGGCGAAGCGCTCGAAGTTGCCGAGGAACCGGTCGACGTCCGAGTCGTCGTGCTGGACGCCGATGAGCCACTGTTCCGTCTTGCCCCAGGGAGGGAGGAACACCCCGCCGTTGTGCTGGAACAGCCAGTGGGCGTGGTTGTACCTGTCGTCGATCTCGAGGAAGTCCCGGTAATCGCGAACCGGGGAGCTCGAGAAGGTGACGCAGCCCTTCCCGCCCACGGAAACGACGTGGGCAGGCAGTCCGGCCTCGGCGATCGTCTTTTCGAGGGTCCGGTCGATCCGCTCGTGGAGGGCCCCGATCCTCTCGTACGCCTCCTCGGTGGCCACCTCCTCCAGCACGGTACGGCACACCGCGACCGAGAGCGGGTTCCCGTTGAACGTCCCGACCATGGGATAAATGCCCTTGGCCACATAGCTCATGACCTCTTCGGTGCCGCCCACGGCACCGAAGACCAGGCCGCCACCGATCGACTTGGCGAGGCAGACGATGTCCGGCGTGGTCCCGTACAGTTTCGTGGCCCCTCCGGGGCCGACGGTGAGGCCGGTCTTCACCTCGTCGAAGCTGAGCAAGGCCCCATGCTCGTGGAGCACCTCTTTCAGGCCCGCCAGGTACCCCTCCTCCGGCTTGATTATGCCGGCGTTCATCATGATCGGCTCGATGATCATCCCGGCGATCCGGCCGGGGTTCTCCTCGAGAAGGCGCCGGACACTCTCGACGCTGTTGAACGAAGCGATCTTGGTCAGCACCAGGACGGCCTCCGGGATGCCGGTACTGGCAGGCGCTCCGACGGGCCGGTCGGCGGGGCCGATCTCGTCGGCCTCGGGTGTGACCGATACCTGCACCGAGTCGTGGTGCCCGTGGTAGCAGCCTTCGACCTTGATTATCAGGTCCCTGCCGGTGATCGCCCGCATGAGATGGACCGCGTCCATGGTCGCCTCCGTGCCCGTGTTGACGAAGCGCCACAGAGGTAGGCCCCAGCGGTTGCCCAGCTCCTCGGCCACGATGATCGCGTCCTCGGTCGGTTGTGCGAAATGGGTCCCGAGAGCGACACGGCGCCGTACCGTGTCGACGATCGCCGGATGGGCATGGCCGGCGAGCCCGGCACCGTAGCCGCCGTGCATGTCGACGTACTCAGTGCCGTCGACGTCGTAGATCTTCGAGCCTGCTCCGTGGCTGATCCAGACGGACTGGGGGCGGGTTATCTGCCAGCTCGAGGTCACTCCCCCGGCGAGCGCCCGGACGGCGCGCCGGCTCAGCTCCAGGGACCGGGGCTGGCGGTCGACGAAGATCTTCTCCTGTTCGGCGATGACGGCTTCCAGCCGTCGGTCCACCTCCTTGCTGGTCTCGCGAGTCGCCTTGGGCAATTGGACTGCCATTGTTATCTCTCCGTTCGGGCGGCACCGGTGTCCACTCGGCGCCAGTCGGCTCTATTGGCCTGCACGGTCAATGAGCGTATTTTGTTGGCAATTCACCATTCTAGGGTCTGGCGTGCGAGAAAGCTCTCCCGAACTCGCCGATGGCCGGGTCGCGTCGGCGCGACGCCGTGGCTCGCCGGTGCCGGGGTGTGCACGACCGCCAGTTGCCGGGGTGCTTTCCGGGCCGCCGTCAGCTCGTGCCGAACCACTGCTCCCGCAGCGGGAACAGGTAGCGGTCGGTCACCGCGTTGAGGACCCGACGGGCGTCGCGGAAGTGGTCGGCCATGTGACCGGCGACTGCCAAGGTTGTGGTCACCGGGTGTCCCGTGGCGGTGGCGGAGGCGACCGCCGCTCCGTACCAACGCGCGCCGAGCAACTCGAAAAGGTCCTGCGCGTCGAGCTGTGCGGTTCGGTCGCCGCCGAGGCCAGACAAGCGGATGAGCCGGTCGGTGGCCGCCCCGCTGCGCAGCACCGGCGGGTGGTCGGGGAAGACGCCCAGCAGGAACAGGGCCAGGTCGCCGAGGCGACGGTAGATGCCCGGCCGCTCGGCCGCCTCGACGATCTCGAGCAGCTCGGCCAGGCGCGCCGGGTCCAGCTCGCTGAATCGGCGACGACGCCACCCGCGGGCGGTGCGTGTCCAGGTGACGCCACTGGCGACGCGTGTGTAGGAGCCCAGCAGCTCGACCAGGAAGTAGCGCCGCACTGGATCAGACAGCAGCGCCCGCAGCGCCGCCACGTCGAACACGGGGATGCGCAGCCGCGGCGCCCACCTCTCCTCGACGAAGGTCGCCGTCTCGAGAGCAGCCGCCGTTCGGTGAACGGCAGTGGCAAAGGCGAGAAACGGCGAGACCCCGACCGACACGCCGGCGCCCTCACGCGGACCGAAGACCACTGCTTCCACTGCGGGTGACCCGAGCGCGACGCTCACCGGGACGTCGCCGGCGGCCTCCTGCAAGAGCCGCCGGTCGGCCTCGGTCAGGTGCTGGCGGTAGAGAAGCTCGACATCGGCCATGTCCGCCTCCGAGGATACCGTGGCCTTCATCAAGGCCAGTTGTTTGCTCCTCCTGGGGACGGTCGCACTCCACGCCGCGACGGCTGCGCCGGACCTAGCCTTGGCCCATGTGCCGGAACATCACCACTCTCCGAGGTTTGGAGCCAAGGGCAACTACCGAGGAGATCGAAGCGGCCGCTCGCCAATTCGTGCGCAAGGTCTCCGGCGTGCATGCCACCTCATCCACGACGGAAGCTGCCTTCGAGAAGGCGGTTCGAACGGTCGCAACCGCCACGGCCGAGCTGCTCGCCGAGCTGCCGCCGCGCCGCCGACCGCCGCCGACGCTTCCACCCTCGAGACGGGCCGTGCAGGCCGCGACCTGACAGCAGCCTCGCTAGCCGGCTCGCCCTCCGCCCTCCCGACCATCGAGCCAGATCGTCCAGGGCTTGATCACACCGGTTTGCAGAAGTCCCATCGACGCCCATGGATCATCAGAGAGACGCTCCCCGACCTCGTTCTCGTCGGTGGCTTCGACGACCAGCAAGACCAGCTCGCCATCTGCCAACGGTCCGCCCAAGATGACGAAACCGTCGTCCACGAGCCCGTCCATGAAGACCGCGTGTTCGTCCCAGGCCTGCTGTTCGCGGATCTGGAGGGAGCCATCCCAGCGCGGGCCGTGCGCCATCGTCAGCGCGAAGAAGGCCACTACCTCAATGTACTGACAGCTAGCGAGGAACAGATCACGCACGCCAGCGCGCCGAAGGAGCTCGCGCTCGCCAGCGGCCGCTCACACCGTGGGGGTCTGCCCGGCGAGGACCTGGACAAGCAGGTCGGCGTCAGCGTTCCCGCCGCTTTGGATCACGGCCACGCGCTTTCCGGCCACCGTGGCGCGTTCCTGGAGCAGGCCGGCCAGCGCCAGCGCGCCTGCGGGCTCGGCGACGTTGTGGGTGGCGGCGAACAGCACCCGCATCGCCTCGGCCGCTTCGTCCTCGCTCACCGTCAGGACGCGAGCGGCGCCGGCGCAGATGACCGCTATGGCGTCTGGGTCGGGGACCCTGCAGGCGACTCCGTCGACGAAGGTGTTCGCCGACTCGGTGGTGACGACCCGGCCGGCCGCGACCGATCGCGCCGTCGCCGGCGCCTCTTCGGCTACTACCCCTATGACCTCGGTGCCAAGCCCGAGGAGGTCCCGGACACCGATGAGCCCGCTGATCCCCGAGCCCATCCCCACCGGTACGTAGACGGCGTCGAGCTCTCCGGCGGCGCCGAAAAGCTCATTGGCATAGGTGGCCACGCCCAGCACGAGGTCCGGGTGGTAGGAGGGGACGGTCTCGAGCCCACGCTCGGTACCGAGCGCGCTCGCGTACTCGCGGGCCGATTGGAAGTCGTGGCCGTGCACGACCAGCTCGGCACCGAAGCCCCGCATGGCGGCGTTCTTGTCCGGGCTGTTGCCGTTGGGAACGACGATGGTGACAAGGATGCCTGTTGCTCGTCCGGCGAAGGCCAGGCTCTGGCCGTGGTTGCCACGGGTGGCTGACACTATCCCTTTCACTCCCGGCCGCCTGGTTCGCAGGCGCTCGGCATACACGAGGCCGCCACGGACCTTGAAAGCCCCGGTGGGCGTGTGGTTCTCGTGCTTCACCCAGACCTCGGCGCCGAGGCTCTGCGCCAGCAAGGGCCATACGAACTGGGGCGTGGGGGGCACCCACCTGGCAACGACGTCAGTGGCCCACGCCAGGTCCTCGGAGCTGAACTGCACGGTCTCTGCTTATCAGGTCGTCGGACGAAGAACCTTCGTCGACGTGTCTGCCACGGTTGCCGGGCACGCCGACACCTGCAGCGCCAGGTTCGCGAATTGGCGACGAGGTCTCCCTGCTGACCGGGCGACGTTCGAGCTCGGCGGTTTCACCCCCTCGGTGTCCTATGCGGCCAGGTTCGGTCAGGACATGGCGACGCTCTACCGGGCCGCCATCACTGATTCGCCCGGCGAAGCGGGCTGATCGTCGAGATCCAGTCGCGCCGGCGATACGAAGGTCTCGGACATGAAGGGAGCCGCGGCGCCGTCCCGGGCTGTTCGGCACGACGCCGCGGGTAACATCCCTGCTAGGTCGACGATGCGAGGGAGGCCTTGAGAACATGGATCGGTCCGCGATCAGGATGGCCACCAAGCTGCTCGCGAAGGCCGAGAGCACGGACTCTGACGAGGAAGCCGTTGCTCTGGCGGTTCGCTCCTACACCCTCTTGGCCGAGGCCATCAATGCCTACGATCTCACCCATGAAGAGCCGAGCGGTCGCCGGCGGCGGGAGCGCCGTCGCCTCTGGGACAGGCGGTCGGTGCGCCGCCCCCCCGCCGAACCTGCCGGGACGGTTCCAGTCGTCGGCGAGGAGCCCGCGGTGGACGGCTATGTCCGGTTGGGAAACGGCGGTGTCCAGGCTGACCACTCCGTTGACCTGCCCTTGTGAGTGAGCGAGTTCCCGCGACGGAATGTCCGCGCGACCCTGCCGGGCGGGCTGGAGCCTTGGCGCGCCACCTCTCTTCTCTGGCCACCGAGGAGTAGCGTGGCGAGCATGTCCAAGGCGATACGGTCCGGATTGGCCGGCTTGATCGTGGTGGCGCTGGGACGAATGGCAGCAGAGGGGAGACTGCCGAGAAACGTCTTTGCCGGTATCCGCATCCCGTCAACCCTGCGCAGCGACGACTCGTGGCGTGCGGGACACTTCGCCGCTGCTTCGGCGTTGACGGCCGCAGGCTTCGGCCCGGTCGTGGCCGCCATCGTCGTGGCCGTCACGAATCCGGGTCGAGATGCCGAGTCTGTTCTGCTCCGCATCGGCAACGGATGGCTTCTCGCCTGGCTTGGCCTCGCGACGATGCAGGCGAGCCGCGCAGCGCGCGCTGTCGGCGACGAAGCCCTGCCGTAGTGCCCCGCTACGGCAACTGAGGGTGGGTCTCAGGCCTTGAACACATAGGCGCGACCGACGAAGTTGGCCCCGCCTTCTGCACCTACGACGGCGGTCGTGCCCGAGATCGACGCAGAGACGCCGAAGAGGTTCTCTGCGACGGTGTTGGAGCCCTTCAACTCGGCCTTCTCTTGCCAGCCGGATGGCGTCTTCGTGAACAGGTAGGCCCGGCCGGCATTGTTGTCGTGGTCGTATGCACCCACCACGGCGGTCCTGCCCGAGATCGCCACCGAGATGCCGAAGTAGTCGCGCGCAGTGGTGTCGGAGCCCTTCAGTTCGGCGGCCTGTTTCCAGCCGGACGCCGTCTCGGTGAACACGTATGCCCGACCGGCGTTCCCGGCGTGGCCGTATGCGCCCACGACGGCGGTGGTGCCCGAGATGGCCACCGAGGTACCGAAATCGTCGCCGGCGACGGTGTCGGAGCCCTTGAGCTCGGCGACCTGGCTCCAGCCGGTCGTGGTCTTGGCGAACACGTAGGCAGCGCCTGTACCGTGGGCGTGGCCCTCCGCACCCACGATGACGGTAGTGCCCGAGATGGCCACCGAAGTGCCAAACGCGTCCTTGGAGACGGTGTCGGAGCCCTTGAGCTCGGCGACCTCGGTCCAGCCCGTCGCCGTCTTGGCGAACACGTACGCCCTACCCGCATACTTTGCGTTCCCGATCGCCCCCACCAACGCAGTCGTGCCCGAGATGGCCACGGACCAGCCGAAGTCGTCGTCGGCGACGATGTTTGAGCCCTCAAGCTCGGCGACCTGGGTCCAGCCGAGGGCCGTCTTGGTGAACAGGTACGCCCGGCCGGCGTTCTCGGCATGCTCGTACGCACCCACGATGAGAGTCGTGCCCGATGCGGCCACCGAGCTGCCGAACCCGTCCTGGGGGACCGTGTCGGAGCCGTCCAGCTCAGCGGTCTGTTGCCAGCGGGAAGCGGTCTTGGTGAACACGTACGCGCGACCGGCATAGGCAGTGCCTGTCGTGCCCACGACGGCGGTCGTGCCCGAGACGGCGACCGAGACGCCGAACTCGTCGCTGGCGACGGTGTCGGAGCCTTTCAGCACGGCCAGCTGGGTTTCAATCGGCCGGACGCCGTGCGAACTCGGGACCACCGGAGTCGTGGTGCAGCTTGCAAGGAGGCTCACGGCGATCGCGCCGAGTGCGAGGAGCGCGCACAGGCTGCCTATCTGGGACTTGCGCATGTGACGCCTCCGGTCGTGGGCTCATGCCGTACCTGACTGACCACGATTCTGTCCTAAGGGGATGCTGAGTAGTGCTCGATGATCATCCGGCTGCCCGAGTCGTTGCGGTTCAGCCCCTCGCCCACGGCCCAACAGTCCTGCGCCGAGGCACAGGCCACGCCCGTGAGCGTCTGAAAACCGTACAACGGACTGGGGCTTGTCTCTCGGGACCAACGGGACCCGTTCCAGCCCTGCGTGAGCACCTGCGCCTCGTCCTCCCCCGAGCCGCGTGAGCCGACCGCCTGGCAGGCGTTCAGGGCGGCGCATGCGACCGCCTTGAGCTCGGGATAATTGCCGGCGCCCCCAAGCTGGCTGTGGACGAGGGTGAGACGGCTCCCGTTCCAGCGCTCGACAAGGGGGTAGATCGGAATGAGACCTGCGCCTTTCGCCCCGGTCTGGCCAACGGCCCAGCACGTGGTGGGAGAGCTCCCGGGCCGGCAGTCCACGCCGGCGAGCGAGCCGCCGCCCGAGAGCTCGCCGGCAACGCTGACGCGCGACCAGGAGCGGCCGTCCCACCGCTCCGCCAGGCCCTGGCCGGCACCATGCTTCGGCGTAGCGAAGCCGACCAGCAGGCAATCGTCTGCGATCGAGCAGGCCACCCCGTTCACCTGCACGAAGGACGCCGAGAGGGGCGCCGGGCTCACGTAGTGCCAGGCACCCTTGACGAGCCGAAATGTGATGGCGCTGAGGAAGTTGCTCGATGATCCCACCGCCCAGCACTGGGCGTCGGAGGACTCGCAGCTCACCGCGTACAACTCCCCTTGCGGCGCCGGCGTGTCGACGACCGTCCAGCCGTGGCCGCCGTAGTGTTCGAGGAGGTTCCCCCGGTGCGAGCCGCTGCGCATGCCGACGGCCCAGCAGTTGGCGACCGACAGGCAGCTGACGCCGGAGAGCTCGTCCAGCGTGCCCGCCTCGGCCGGGGCTGCCGGTACGGGCGTCCAGCCGTCGCCGAGATAGTGCTCGATGAGAGCAGGTCCGGAGTCCGACGAGGACGACCTGAAACGGTCGCCGACAGCCCAACAGTCGGCGGGGGTCACGCAGGTCACCGCCACGAGCGAAGTGATCGGCGCCCCGCCCACGCTCGGGGTAGTGGCCGACCAGACCGCCCCGGCTGCGGGGCGAGCAGGACCGCCGGCCGCTGGGACGGAGAGCAAGAGCCCCCCACAGAGTGCGCAGGCTGTGACGGCAAGGACACGAGAGAGCGACACGGCGTGCATTCTGTCAAACATGAGCATGTTCAGGAGAGATAGTCGGTCCTCATCGCCGGTGCGTGCTCGGTGCCGAGGCGCTGACCGCTGCCCCTGACATTCCAGCCACGCTCCTTGCCTGGGCTCGGTGGCGATCTGGTCGCTTGTAGTCCGCCGGCCCGTCTGGGACAAACTCCGTCGGCCCGTCTGGGACAAACTGGACAGGCCTGCTCAGGGTTCGAGGGGCGGCAGGTCCCTACATGGCCACGAGAGAAGGAGAGCGAGAGATGACGGCAGAACCACTGCGCTGGGGGCTGATCGGATCGGGTCTGATCGCCGCTGCTTTCGCCAAGGACTTGGCCGTCACGGACTCTGGCCGGGTCGTCGCCATCGGCTCACGCAGCCAGGAGTCGGCCGACCGCTTCGCCGACAAGTTCCACATCTCGAACCGTCACGCCTCCTACGAGGCGCTGGTGGCGGACCCGGCCGTGGACGTTGTCTATGTGGCGACGCCACACCCGATGCACCATGCCAACGCCCTGCTGGCGCTCGATGCCGGCAAGCCGGTGCTGGTGGAAAAGGCGTTCACCATGAACGCCCCCGAGGCCCGGGAACTGGTCGACAGCGCACGCTCCAAGGGGCTGTTCCTGATGGAGGCGATGTGGACGCGGTTCCTGCCGCACATCGTCGAGGTCCGTCACCTGCTCGCCTCCGGCGCGCTTGGTGACGTCGTGGCCGTCATGGCCGATCACGGCCAGTGGTTCGCGAAGGATCCTGCATTCCGCCTCTTCGCGCCCGAGCTCGGCGGCGGTGCGCTCCTCGACTTGGGCGTCTACCCGGTGTCATTCGCGTCGATGGTTCTCGGCAAGCCGTCTCAGGTCGCGGCCTTGATCACAAAAGCGTTCACGGGCGTCGACGGGCAGACATCGATGCTCTTCCGGTACGGCGGCGGCACCCAAGCGATCCTGACCTGCACGTCTTCTGCCAAGAGTCCGACTCGTGCGGCGATCGTCGGCACCGAGGCCCGCATCGAGATCGACGGCGTGTTCTACGCGCCCTCCTCCTTCACACTGATCGGTCGCGACGGGAGTGCCGATCGCTTCGAGCCACCGCACGAGGGCCACGGCCTGCATTATGAAGCCGACGAAGTGGCGCGCTGCCTCAGGGCCGGACTGCTGGAGAGCCCGCTGATGCCGCTCGACGAGACCGTCGCCATCATGGAGACCATGGATCTGGTCCTCGCTCAAGCCCAGATCGGCCCTTCGTGAGCCGGAACGCCAAAAGGTGAACGGCATAAGATGAACGCGTGCGACGTGTCCTGGTCATAGTCCTGCTCGTCGTCGGAGTCGCAGCGATCGTGGCCGGTGTCTTGTACCTCACCCAGTCGGCGCAGTCGCTGCCGACATTCTTCCCCGGGTATGTGGCGCACGCGCTGGGCAAGCACACAAAGCGCGGTTACGCCGGCGTCGCCCTCGGGGCCGTGCTCGTCATCGTCGCCCTCGTGGTGGAGTTCGGTCGTCCGCCGCGGCGGGCTCGGCCCTGAGACCCTGAAGGCGCACGGCCGGCCTCACCACCTGTCTCAGGCCTCGAACACGTACGCCCGGCCGGCGCTCTTGGCGTGGCCGTCGGCACCCGCGAGAGCCGTCGCGCCCGAGACGGCCACCGAGTAGCCGAAGTAGTCGTCGGCGGCGGTGTCGGAGCCTTTCAGCTCGGCAGCCTGTCTCCAGCCGCTCCCGGTCTTGGCGTACAGGTACGCCCAACCGGCGTCTTTGGCGTGCCCCGGCGCTCCCACGACAGCGGTCGTGCCCGAGACGGCCACCGAGAAGCCGAGGTCGTCACCGGCGGCGGTGTCGGAGCCCTTCAGCTCGGCGGCCTGTTCCCAGCCGTTCGCCGTGTCCGTGAAGACATAGGCCCGGCCGACGTTCTTGGCGTAGCCCGGTGCACCCACGACCGCGGTCGTGCCCGAGACGGCCACCGAGACGCCGACGCCATCGCCGGCGGCGGTGTCGGAGCCTTTCAGCTCGGCAGCCTGTCTCCAGCCGGCCGGCGTGTCGGTGAACACATAGGCCCGGCCAGTGCCTTTGGCCTTATCCGGTGCGCCCACCAAGGCGGTCGTGCCCGAGATGGCTACCGAGTAGCCGAAGCCGTCGTCGGCGGCGGTGTCGGAGCCCTTCAGTTCGGCGGCCTGCCTCCAGCCGGTCCCCGTCTTCACGAACAGGTACGCCCGACCGGCATTCTTGCCATAACCGTCGGCACCCACGATGGCGGTCTGGCCCGAGATGGACACGAGGTCGCCAAAGTAGTCACCGGCCGCCGTATCGGAGCCCTTCAGTTCGGCGGCCTGCCTCCAGCCGGTCCCCGTCTTCGCGAACACGTACGCCCGCCCGGCATTCTTGGCATAGCCCGGTGCACCTACGAATACGGTCGTGCCCGAGATGGCCACCGAGTAACCGAAGAAGTCACCGCCCACCGTGCCGGAGCCCTTCAGTTCGGCGGCCTGGTTCCAAACGTCCCCCGTCTTCGCGAACACGTAGGCGCGGCCGGCATCCTTGGCGCCGCCCGGTGCGCCCACTACGGCTGTTCTGCCCGAGACGGCCACCGCGACGCCGAGGCCGTCTCCGGCGCCGGTGTCAGAGCCCTTCAGCTCCGCCAGTTGCTTTCCTATCGAGGGCGTGGTTCGCGGCCCCGCGACTATCGCCGAGGCAGGGCTCGCCAGGAAAGGCAGACAAGTCGCCCCTAGCGTGACGAGCGCGAGCAACCCAGCCAAGCGGAACCTGCTCATCTGACACCTCCGAGTACCAGCTCGCGTCCCGTGCGAAACGCAGGCCGCTCAAAGACAAGCTTCGCACCATTGCCTTTCACGTGCCAGTGCCGTAATGGAGTTGCGCGAGCTCGGGCCTCGAACGGCTCGACCCTCATTTGTCGCCGGAGGTCGCGTCCTTGCTCGATGCCAACAGGTCAATGAGCTCCTGTTGGGATTCGACCCCCAGCTTCCTGAAGACCGAGGAGAGATGGTTGCGAACGGTGCTCTGAGAGATGAAGAGCGCCTTGGCTATGGCGGGCACCCGGTTGCCGGCGAGCAACCTCGTGACGACGTGCAGCTCGCGCGACGTCAGCTCGGAGAGGCCAGGAACCTGCGCTTCGGTGAGTCCGGCGAGGTCGCGCGAAGAGCCGACAGCTTCGATCCCTCGCCGCGTCTCCCACAAGAGCCTTTCCACGTCCGGCCCGGGCGAGCCTCCTGTCGGCTCGCTCGGGAAGAGCGCGAAGGCAAAGCTCGGGAGAGGGTCCGTCGGCAAGAGGGGGTCCATCGGCAACAGCAGCGCCTGGCACAGCTGCGCTTGTCCGGCTGCACGGTCGAGGTGCACCTGCAGCGAGACGCCTTTGCCTGTCGCGGTCGATTGCGCGAGCGCCCACATGAGCCCGGCGAGATCGTCCGGGTGGACGATCCCAAAGAGGGCCTGACCGATCAACTCCGTGGGCTCACGACCGAGGATGGCACTGACATCGCTGCTCACCCGGTCGATCCTCAGGTTGACGTCGGTCGTGCCGATCACAACCTTGAAGCCCTGGGGCAGCGAAGGCCGTGCGCCCCCGGCCGGCCGGGCGCCTTCCATCACGACGACGAGAACGTGCCGGGGAGGGATCTCCTCGCCGATTCCTCGCACCCAGACCTGAGCGGGAACCGTCGATCCCTCCTTCAGGCGGAATTGGCGGACTGTCTCGTACCCGTTCAGCCGACCTGCGATGAGCAACTCGAGCACGCCCGGGGAGGCGTCCGCGGTGAACGACTCGATGTCGCTGCCGACCACCTCGTCACCATCCGGGGCGAGCATTTCTCGAGCCGCCGGATTCGCAACGACGATGCGCTCGGAGGGCACCTCCAGGATCAGAGCCGGCAGGGGGCTACGCTGCACGACGTCCGACACACCGTCGGGCAGCTCGACCGTCCGGGCGCCTGAGCCGGCCTGCGAAGCCGCCGCAACTTCCGCAACACCCGCAACTTCCCGCACCCGACGAACCGTACTCTGCAGCAAGAACTCGTCATATCGGCACGATCGAGGAAGGACGGAACGTCTAGCTGCAAGTGATAGTTCGTCTACATGCTGACCCGCCAGGCTAGCGGACGTGGCGGGAACGGACCTTCTCAGGAGGTGGGCCTGACGCGCCAGGCGTTGCACCCGTGCTTGATCGCAGCAGGTCGATCAGCTCCTGTTGGGATCGCGCCCCCAGTTTCCTGAAGACGGAGGAAAGATGGTTGCGAACGGTGCTCTGAGAGATGAAGAGCGCCTTGGCGATGGCCGGCACCCGGTTGCCGGCGAGCAGCCTCGTGACGACGTCGAGCTCGCGCGACGTGAGCAGGGAGAGGCCAGGAACCCCTGCTTCGGTGAGTCCGGCGAGGTCGCGCGAAGAGCCGACAGCCTCGATCCCTCGCCGCGTCTCCCACAAGAGCCTTTCCACGTCCGGACCGGGCGAGCCTCCGGTCGGCGCCCCCGGGAAGAGCGCGAAGGCGAAGCTCGGGAGAGGGTCCATCGGCAAGAGCAGGGCCTGACACAGCCGTGCGTCTCCGTCCGCGACGTGGAAGTGAACTTGCAGCGCGACGCCTTTTCGTGTCGCCGTCGACTGTGCGAGCGCCCACATGAGCCCGGCGAGATCGTCCGGGTGGACGATCCCGAAGAGTGTCTGACCGATCAGCTCGGTCGGCTCACGACCCAGCACGGCGCTGACATCGCTGCTGACCCTGTCGATTCTCAGGTCGACGTCGGTCGTGCCGATCACAATCTTGTAGTCCTCGGGCAGCGGAGAGCGGGCACCCCCGGCCGGCCTGCCGTCCTGCATCATGACGACGAGAACTTGCCGTCGGGGGATCTCCTCGCCGATTCCCCTCACCCAGACCTGAGCGGGAACCGCCGGTCCCCCCTTCGGGCGGAACTGGCGGACTGCCTCGTACCCGTTCAGCCGCCCTGCGATGAGCAGATCGAGCGCGCCTGTCGGAGCATCGGCGGTGAACGACTCGACACCGCTGCCGACCAAATCATTGCCCTCCGGGGAGAGAATCTCTCGGGCCGCTGGGCTCGCGGCGACGATGCGCTCGGAGGGCACCTCCAAGATCAGCGCCGGCAGAGGGCTACTGTTGACGACTTCCAGCACGCTCTCGGACTGATCGGCCGACGCGGAGCCCGAGCCAGATTGCGGAACCATCGCAACCTCCCCTCCGCTCGATCGTAACGGTCGCCGGTCGCAGCAAGCGACGTCGCGCAGTCACTTGTCACCCTGGTCTGCGGTCGAGGCCCGGGTGGCGGGCCAGGCTGGCCGTGCGAGGTACCGCCCTTCTCGTCGATCCGCGTCTTCGCGTTCTCGTCGAATCTCATGAGAATCCCGCAATCGCGGGATGCCTCCGGCGGTGGGAAAGGAGCAACCTGGCGAGGAAGGCAACTAAGTCCACGCGAAAAGGGTCATGATGCTCAAACCTGAAGCACTTTCTCGAACCATCAACCAGGGACGACCCTGGCAAGACGAATTCGGACCTGTCCCATGACTAACCGTTCAGGCTGGTTGACATTCTCGTCGGTGATGCTGATGATCGCCGGGCTGATGCGGGTGATCGATGGGATCTGGGCCCTCCAGTACCACGGCGCTATTCCGAATGATCTCAAGAATGCACTGCTCGGCCACAACCTCACGACCTACGGCTGGATCGGCGTGATCATGGGCATCATCTTGATCGCCGCTGGTGTCCTGGTCATGGGACCCGGCGACCAACCCAGCGCGGAGGTCTCACGCTTCATCGGCGTCCTTTCCGCTTCACTGGGTGCCATCAGCGCCATCATCTTGGTGCCCTACTACCCGGTTTGGGCGCTGATCTACGTAGCCCTCTCGGTCATGGTGATCTACGGGCTCACGGCCCACTTCGGCGACGACAGCTCGCACAGCAGCTCGCACAGCTCGACTTGAGGTGTTCGCCGGCTGAGCCCTTAGGCTCGGCCGGGGGAGGGGCCGTGGCCGCCCGTGGCTGTGCGGACGCTTACGCAGCCGCAAGGGCGCCACAATGGGAAGGTGGATCGCGCCGCCGCCGTCACGATGGACCGTGACGACCCGCTTGCGCCCTACCGGAGCCAGTTCAGCGTCGCCGGGCCGATCTACCTCGACGGCAACTCCCTGGGTCGCCCGGGCGGGTCTGTGATCGAGGGGCTGGCGGCGGCGGTGCGCGACTGGTCCGAGAACCTGGTGGGCGGGTGGTCGAGGTGGAGAGACCTGCCTGCCGCGGTGGGTGACCGGGTCGGCCGGCTGATCGGCTCGGGGCCCGGACAGGTCGTCGTTTGTGACAGCACAACGGTCAACCTCTACAAGCTGGCCGCCGCCGGCCTGGCCGCCCAGCCTGACCGGCGCGTCATCGTGGCCGACGAGGACGACTTCCCGACGGACCGCTACGTGCTACAGGGACTCGCCAAGAGCAGCGGCCGTGAGTTGCGCCTTCTGCGCGGCAGTGCCGTCGACGGCCTGGACACCGAGGTCGTGGGCTCGGCGATCGACGCCGACACGGCGCTCGTGTGCCTCTCGCATGTCAACTACCGCTCAGGGGCCCGCCTGGACCTCGCGGCTATCACCGAGGCGGCCCACCGCCACGGCGCGCTCGTCCTCTGGGATCTGTGCCACAGCGCGGGCGCGATTCCGGTCGGCTTGGACGAGGCGGGCGTCGACCTCGCCGTGGGCTGCACTTACAAGTACCTGAACGGCGGCCCCGGCTCGCCCGCCTTCGCCTACGTCAGGCGGGGCTTGCAGGTCCAGCTTCGCCAACCGGTGTGGGGTTGGTTCGGCCAGGAGGACCAATTCTCCATGGGCCCGAGCTACGAGCCCGCAGCCGGCATGGGCCGCTTCCTCACGGGCACCCCGCCGGTGCTCGGTCTGTTGGCCGTGGACGCCGCCACCGAGACCGTCGAGTCAGCTGGCATCCCGGCTCTCTGGGCGAAGTCGCAGCAGTTCACGGCCATGCTGGTGGAACTCGTGCGTGACCAACTTGAGCCGCTCGGCGCCAGCTTGGCCAGCCCGAGCGACCCGGATCGGAGAGGAGCCCACGTGTCGGTCGCCCATCCCCGGGCCTGGCCGTGGTGCAAGGCCTTGGTCGACCGCCGGATGCTCATCGGAGACTTCCGGCCACCCGACGTGATCAGGCTCGGCCCGGCACCGCTCTACACACGCTTCGTAGAGGTGTTCGACGCCGTCCAGCAGATGGCGGAGGTCCTCGGCGCTGGCCTCGAGGACGTGCGAGAACGCCCGCGAGTCACCTGAGACCGCTCGCCCCGGCGGACGATCGTCGCGGACCCGACTCGACCAGCTTCGACCCTTGCGAAGGGGTCATACTGGTCTCCAACTGATGTGTCAGTCCTCGAGGAGGCGCGATGCCTGCTCTCGACGTGAGGTGGCAGCCCAGGCGCGATCGACTGGCGTTCCCGGGCGTGCTAGCAGTTCTCGTCATCGCTCTCTGGTCGAGCTTCGCCCAGGCGTCAGGCGCGGCCGGGTGGACCGAGTCCGGCGCCAACTCGCTCAACGAGAGCACCCTCGGCGCTGTGTCTTGCAACTCGGTCAGCTCCTGCACAGCCGTTGGCTACTCCGGCGGCAACACTCTGATCGAGTCCGGGAGCCGCTCGGCCTGGTCGATCGTGCGCAGCCCTGATCCCGGGACGGACAGCACCCTTGACGGAGTGTTCTGCGTCTCGGCCAGCTTCTGCGAGGCCGTCGGCAACTACACCAGCGCCGGCCTCACCCAGACCTTGACGGAGTCCTGGAACGGCTCGGTATGGTCGCTCGTGCGCAGCCCTGACCGCGGGCTGAACAGCACCCTCAACGGTGTGTTCTGCGTCTCGGGCAAGTCGTGTGTCGCCGTGGGCAAC
Source organism: Acidimicrobiales bacterium (assembly GCA_052146595.1). Lineage (GTDB taxonomy): Bacteria > Actinomycetota > Acidimicrobiia > Acidimicrobiales > Bog-793 > Fen-455. Next base: position 6,833 of record JBKQMT010000090.1, on the reverse strand, counting down.
GACACCAGCGCCAGCCGCAGTCAGACCTTGGCCGAGTCCTGGAACGGCACCGCCTGGTCGGTCGTGCCGAGCCCGGGCCTCGTCCCCCGCCAGAGCGCACTCAACGCGGTGTTCTGCGTCTCGGGCAGGTCTTGCTTCGCCGTGGGCAACTACGGCAGTGCCACCCTGGTCGAGTCCTGGAACGGAGCCGTCTGGTCGGTCGTGCCAAGCCCGACCCCGGGGACGTACGGCGGCTTCTCCGGCGTCTCCTGTTCCTCGGCCAGCTCGTGCGTCGCCGTGGGCAGCTACAGCTACGGCGGCACCGGCAGCGGCAGCAGCAGCCTCACTCGAACCCTGGTCGAGTCCTGGAACGGCGCCGCCTGGTCGGTCGTGCCCGGCCCTAGCCCGTCCGTGGCGCATCTCTACGGGGTGTCCTGTAGCGCGGTCAGCTCGTGCAAGGCCGTTGGCGCCTACACCGGCAAGAGTGGTCTTAGCCGGGCCCTGATCGAGTCCTGGAACGGCAGCGCCTGGTCGATCGTGCCGAACCCGAGCCCGGCCGTGGCCGATCTCTACGGCGTGTCTTGCGTCTCGGCCAGCTCGTGCAAAGCCGTCGGCGAGTACACCAGCATCAGCCGTGGCGTCGGTCCGAGCGAGCCCCTGGTCGAGTCCTGGAACGGCGCCGCCTGGACTGCGCTGACGCTTCGCATCCCCTGACCGCGCGCAACTGGTGCCACGCCCGCGCCGGTCACATCGTCGAGAAGCCTGTCGACGTCGCCAGCCAGGCGTCGAGCTCTTCGACGGGCAGGGGCCTGCTCACGAAGTAGCCCTGCGCCAGATCGCAGCCGAGTCCTCCGAGACGTTGCAGGACCTCGGCTGTCTCGACGCCTTCTGCCACCACCTGCTTGCCGAGGTTGCGCGCGAGGTCGATCGTCGACCGCACGACGACCTCTTTGTCAGGCGAGCCATTCATGTTCGTGACGAACGACCGGTCAATCTTGATCTCGTCCACCGGCAGACGCGTCAGGTACGTGAGCGAGGAGTAGCCGGTCCCGAAGTCGTCGACCGACAGCCGGACTCCCATGTCTGCGAGGCGTGCCAGGACGGCCTCGGTCCGCATCGGGTCAGCGATGACAGCGCTCTCGGTGATCTCGAGCACGAGGAGGTCGGCCGCGACCCGGTTGAGATTCAGCAGGTCGGCAACGTCAGCTGGAAGATCGGCGTCGATGAGGTTGCGCATCGCCAGATTGACGGCCATCCTCATCGGGCGGCCACCGTCGATCCAACGGCGGCACTGGCGGAGCGCCCGGTCGAGCACGTAGTGCGTGAGCGGCTTGATGAGGCTGGTCTCTTGAACGAGGGGGATGAACTCGTCTGGCGGGATGAGGCCCCGTTGCGGGTGCTGCCAACGGATCAGGGCTTCGACGGCGATGATGCCGCCTGTCGAGAGGGCCAGTTGCGGCTGGTAGTAAAGGACAAGTTCTTCTCTCTCGAGTGCGCCACGCAACTCTCCGATGAGCGCCAGGCGATCCGGGGTATGCCGGTCGGAGGAGCTCTTGTAGGTCGCGAAGCCACCGTTCGCAGCCTTGGCGGCATACATGGCGACGTCGGCGTGCTGTATCAACAGGTCCGCATCTCCCCCGTCTCGCGGGAAGGTGGCCATTCCGATGCTGGCGTCGACCCTGAGCGGCACGTCGTGGACAACGATCGGCTCCTCCAGACATCTCGACACCCGCGAGACGACCATGGCGGCGTCGGCTTGCGATGCCTTCGGGAGCAGGATGGAGAATTCGTCACCCGCGAGCCTCGCGATCGAGTCGCCCCCTCTCGTCACATTCGTCAGGCGCCGGGCCACCTCCCTCAGCACTTCGTCTCCGGCCGGGTGGCCGAGAGTGTCGTTTATCTCCTTGAAACGGTCGAGGTCGAGCATGAGGATCGCCAATTCCTGGTTCTCCCGCCGTGTCGCCGCGATCGCGTGCGCAACCCGGTCATGAAACAGCAAGCGGTTCGGCAAGCCAGTGAGCCCGTCGTACAGGGCCTGATGGCGGAGCCGCCCCTCGGCTTCGTCGCGAGCCTGCTCGGCCGCCTTCTGATCCGTGATGTCTCGTGCCAAGAGGCAGAGTTTTCTCAAAGAGCCCTCCGACCTTGCGATCGGTGCGACCCTTCCCTGGAACCACCGCCTGCCCGCCGGAACCTCGAGGCAGTACTCCCAGAACTGCGGGCGTCCGCTCTCTAAGACCTCGCCAATGACTTTGGCCAGGCCGAGTCCGATCTCTTCGCCGAGCACCTCACGATGTGTGCGGCCGATCAGTTCGCCCCGGGGCACTACGAGCAGGGCGTCATTGGCGGTCCAGATCTCGAGGTAGGTGCCGTTCTCGTCGAGCTCGAAAACCAGGTCGTCGAGCGAGGAAAGCAGAGCCTGCAAACGGGCTTGGCTCTTCCACAGAGCCTCGGTGGGGGCCACGCGCGCGAGGCCCTCGTTCATAGCGCCCTGCCAGGACTGAGCAGCACCATTGCCTCGACCTGGAGGGTCCGTGCGGAGATCGAGCATCTGGCCGTCGGTCGCAGCGGTGCGGCAACTATTCGGCGCGCTGGTTCCACCGTAGGAATATCGGCGCGGACGGCGATCTGATTAACATCCAACGTGCGTCCGGATGCTGCGTCGGCGACTGCGGAGGACTGACGGGGCGCTGTAGTGCGTCCACACCACTGCGAACTGGTGTCGAGGGAGCGTTGAAGGGTCTCGATCCACTCTGGTTGGTGCTGGCCGGATTCGGTGCCGGCCTGACAGGCAGTGTGGCGGGACTGGCGTCGCTCATCAGTTATCCCGCCCTGCTGAGCTTGGGCCTCCCGCCGGTGAGCGCCAACGTGTCCAACACGGTCGCCCTCGTGTTCAGCAGCATCGGCTCGGTCTGGGGCTCGCGGCCCGAGCTGGTCGGTCAGCGAGCCCGGGCTCGGTACCTGCGCCCAGTCGCCGTCGCCGGCGGACTCACTGGTGGGTTTCTCCTCGAGACACCCTCCAGCACATTCGCTCTGGTCGTACCGTGGTTGATCGGTGCGGCGTCGCTCACCATCCTCATCCCGCGCGACCCGGCCCGCCGGGCGCCGAACGGACTGCTCCGGCCGACATGGAAGCTCAGCGTGGGCGTGTTTCTCGTCACCGTCTACGGCGGCTACTTCGGGGCGGCGGCAGGGGTGCTGCTCCTCGCCCTCCTCCTCGTCGCCACGGCGGAGCCCTTGGCGCGCAGCAACGCCATGAAGAACCTCCTCGTCGGACTGGCCAATGCCGTAGCCGCGGTGGTGTTCGTGGCCATCGGGCCGGTCCGCTGGCTGGCCGTGATCCCCCTCGCTACAGGCTGCTTGCTGGGCGGGCGGGTCGGCCCGAGCATCGTGCGCCGAGTCCCAGCGGCGCCCCTCCGGGCCCTCATCGCCTGCGGCGGGCTCGCCCTGGCCGTCCATCTGGGCCTGGATGCGTATCGCTGAGTCCGGCCCCATGGCGTCCGGCCTGGACCGCTGGTCTTCAAGCTGTCAGGCAGGCGAGCTCACGTGACTGTCTTCGGGTCGGCCGTGAGCGGCCTGCCCGTGGCGCTCTCAACCCACTGACCTCTCTCGTCGTCCCAGGACGCCTTCTGTCCCGTCTGCGCATTGTGCAGCTCTTCGCCGATGTCTCCCTGCCAACCGTGATCTTGGAGTGACCGCCAACCGTCGCTCTGGATCATGGCCCAACCCTTCGTGCCTTTTTCACCCATCAGGACAGCCCTCTTTCGTGTCTTTTCTCCACCATTGTTCTATTCCCGCTCACGGACTCTCCCCGCTTTCGCCCAAGCAAGTGTGATCTCACTTGGCCGGCGGGATGGCAAGGGCAGCGTAGACGAGGCAGAACCCGTCGCCGCCTGACTCCTTGTTCGACGACCAGGTCGACGGATCCGAGTCGGCACAGGAATATGTCCCGTCGAGGATCACCGGTTTGCTGATGGACACGGACGCGAACCAGTTGATGTTGGCCGCGCCATTGCTGCCAGGGCTCGTCTTGGCCGGCAAGGACCCGATCGAGCTGGGAAGCGTGCCGGGCCCCTTTAGGCGCACGAGCCCGACCGTGCCTGGAGGCGAGCCCTTTCCCTTGTTCCAGTGGTAGGTCTGGATGTACATCAGGCAGTACGCCTTGCCGTGGGTGCTGAAGCGCGGCCGCGAGCCACCGTTCGAGACCGCGTCGGCGTTGATGTTGGAGAACAGAGTGATCTGGTTCCCGTGGCAGATGTAGCTCGCGAAAATCGGGTTCTCACCCGGGTTGGCGACTGATGGCCCGCTCTTCAGCGTCAGCGCCAGGACAATGCCGACGATGGCGGCGACTACCACCAAGGCGGCCACCCAGGTCACCGGTTTCCTGAGAACTCTTGTGGTGGATCTGCTCTTGCCTGGACGCTCCGTTCCGTTCGAGGGGTCCTTGTCGACGATGTGGCGCGCAATCTCGTCGATCGGCTGGGCGCCTTTGTCCTGGGTGTTGCTCATACATGCCCTCCTCAACCTCTGACGCCGGTTACGAACCCTGCGGTGAATCGCCATCCGCGTCCAATCGCTCCCGAGACGGTGCGCTTGCCTCCCCGACGAACGGGGCGCGGCGCCTTCTCGGGCACGAGGAGCCACGCCCTCGGCGCGAGACGATCGTACAAACCTGGCCTCGCCGTCGCCGTTGCGCGGCGAAGGAGTCGCCCGCGGGGGGAGAGCGCAAGATAGGACAGGATCGTCTCGTCCAAAGCGCCCGCGTCGAGCTGCGAGAAAAAGCTCATGAGGAGCGGCGCCGGCACGGAGGCGAAGGCAAGTCGATCCCGGCGCGGCGCCGACAACACGAACACGGCGCGATCCCACGTGAGCATTACAGGGGCGAGGTCGTAGCCGGGACGTGCCTGGGCTCGAACCGCGGACCCGAAGGCGCGAGCGGGTTCATCGTCGGTGACGCGCGTCGTGTCGAGGCGCGAAAGACTTCTCCGCTCAATCGCCGGGGTCGGCGCGGGCAGTGGCTCGTCGCTGCGGACGACCCTGTCGACCAGGGCCAGCTCCGTCTCGTCGACGTCCTCGACCAGGGTGGCTCTGGCGGCGGCCCAGCATCGCTCGAGATGTGCCTGCGCGGTGATCGGCGAACCCCGTTGGGGTCGCAGCGCCGCCTCGCGGCCGGCAAGGTAGAGGTCGGTCGCGAAAGCACTACGGCTCACGAACCAGCCGTAACGTTGATCGTCTCGCTGGACATCGACGACAAGCCTGCCAGGAAAGCTCACTGCTGCAACCCCGCCCTCGAGCCGACGCTGGCAGGCCCGGATGCTGCCGACGGCAAAGATCGCAGCCACGACGAGCCTGTCCCCGTCGACGAACTCGCCGCCGAGCTCTAATCGGCTGGGCCTGGGCCGCACGAGCAGGCCTGGCGAGCAAGCGCTGTCCATGAGCAGCATCATCGCGGCGCTGAAGCTGCGTGCGTAGAGCTTGGCGATCACCGCCGAAGAGGAAGGGCGCACTGCCACGCTGAGATGGGTCGAATAGCCCTCGAGATGGGCCCCATCGGCTAACCGCCTCTCGAGTGCCCGGCGTTCGGACCTGGCGGTGGAGGCAAGGCGGTATCCGCAACCAGGGCGAACGAAGCTCGGAGCCAGAGCGATCTCGGCCTCCTCGTCGTCAGCGGTGAGCGCGGCCCCGGAGGCGAGCCGGTAGGCGTTCGGATCAGCCGGATCGAGGCGCGGCCGGCCCAGATCGAGATGGTGGACGACGGTGCGGAAATCGACAGCGCGCGCACCCACAAAGACGCGGTACTCGTGCTCGAGTCCCACCACGTCCCCAGCAGGCCAGGCCGTCGCGGAGCTCCTGGGCGCGACCAGAGCCTCGAAGCTGCGACTGCAGGCGCCGACGCTGGACAGGTCACTGCGCTCGCGAGTGGTGTGATCTGTCGTGTCCCTGTCGAGGAACTTCGCGCTCTCGGTGACGGTCATCGCACCCATCTTGTCAACAAGGCGCGCTGACCGCAGCATCGGTGACCCGGCGGCGAGCAGCTCCGATCGAGGTGATCCTCAGCCTCGCACCGTCCCGAAGCTCGAGCCCGGGCGCACAAGGCGTCGGCTGCGGGCGCGGCGGGCCGGGGATCCTGCGCTCAAGGGCCGCTCTGGGCTGTGATCGTCCACGTGGAGGTGTAAGTGCCCGAATAAGCCTTGGCAGGTACGGCGACCTGGAACGGGAAGCTCAGGGTCTGGGGCCCGGTGCCCGTCTCGTCGCTGAAGAAGGTCGCCGCCGTCGGTGGCGTCGACCCGGCCGGGATCGTGACCGGATAACTCGGTGGGTCACCCGCCATGGCTACCACCTGGGTGCACACGGAGAACCATGCGTCGCAACTGGCTATGGGCGACGAGACCGTCGCCGCAGTCGTGGACAGGGAAGCCGACCCCGTCCTGAAGGTTGTCGAGGTGATGGTCAGTGACCACGGCGAGCCCGACACCGAGTACGTCGACGGCACGACATCAACGGTAAGGACACTGGGGAGGACAAGATCTTTCCCGGTCAGCGTCCCACTGAACGAGACTGCCGAGCTCAGCTGGAGCAATGCCGGGGCGAAGATCAGCTCACGAATTCGCTTGTCGGTCTTGTCGGCTATGTACATGTGGCTGCCGGAGGTCACGACGGCCACTCCCGAGGGAGCGCTCAAGGTGGCCGACCCCGGCACCCCGGTGTCCCCGCAGGCTCCCGTGGCGCTCGCGCACGCCGTGCCGGTGCCTGCGAGCGTGTAGATGTCCCCGGTCGTGGTCGATGTGAGGCCGAACGGGCATGCCGACGAGCACGAGCTGGGCACCACCATCGCCACCATGTTGTCGCTGGTGTCG
>JBKQMT010000089.1:0-3712 GCA_052146595.1 Acidimicrobiales bacterium | reverse complement strand
AACATCGGCGAGCTGCTTTTCGACGACGTGTTATGGGCGTCCAAGGCCAAAGAAGAGCACGATGCCTTCGCCGAGTCCCTCAGGGACAAGGGCGTGCACGTGCACTACTACGGGCAGCTGCTCGCCGAGACGCTCGAACTCCCCCAAGGACGAAGCTTCGTCCTCGACCGGCTGTGCACCCCTCAGATCCTCGGCCCATCGCTCGTCGGGCCGGTGCGTCGCCTCAGCGAAGACCTCGACGGGGCAACCCTGGCCCAGTACCTGATCGGCGGCGTGCTGAAGGCCGACTTGCACCCGCACGGTGCGCACAGTCTCAAATGGGACATGCTCCGGGCGGACGAGTTCGTCCTCCCTCCGCTGCCCAACACCTTGTTCACGCGTGACAACTCCTGCTGGATGTACGGCGGGGTGACCATAAACCCCATGGCCATGCATGCCCGCCAGCGCGAGACGCTGCACAGCCGGGCCATCTACCGCTTCCACCCCCTGTTCGCCGGCGCCGACTTCGTGACCTACTACGGCGGAGAGGACAGCAACTACCAACCAGCCAGCATCGAAGGGGGCGATGTCCATGTCGTCGGCCACGGGGCGGTCCTCATCGGCATGGGCCAGCGCTCCACCCCGATGGCCGTCGAGTCGGTCGCTCAGGCCCTTTTCAATGCGAAGCAGGCGAGCAAGGTGGTGGCCATCGAGCTGCCCCACAGCCATGCCTTCATGCACCTCGACACGGTGATGTCCATGGTCGACACCGCCACCTTCGTCCTCTACCCCTACTTCGACCGGCACCTCCGAAGTTGGACCATCTCGCCGGGTGAACAGGCTGACCAGCTCAGCATCTCGCGCAACCACAGCCTCTGGGAGAGCCTGGCCGAGATACTGGAGGTCGAGGAGATCAAGGTACTCGCCACGGACGAGGACATCAGAGCAGCCGAGCGCGAGCAGTGGGACGACGGCACCAACTTCCTCGCAGTCGCCCCAGGGGTAGTCATGGGCTACGAGCGCAACGTTGCCACCAACACCATGCTGCGAAAGCACGGCATCGAGGTGGTGGAAATCGGGGGTAGCGAGCTCGGTCGGGGCCGCGGCGGACCCCGGTGCATGACGTGTCCGATACAGCGCGACCCTGCGAAGTAACCAACCCGGAAGGATGACTGCCATGGACTTGCACGGAAGAAGCCTGCTGAAAGAGATCGACCTCACCAAGGACGAGTTTCTTTTCCTAATCGACCTGGCCGAACAGCTGCGCCAGGAGAAGCGAACGGGTAACGAGCGCCAGAGGATGATCGGGCGCAACATCGCCCTCGTCTTCGAGAAGCCCTCCACTCGTACCCTCTCGGCCTTTGAGGTCGGGGCCCACGACCAGGGGGCGCACGTGACCTATCTCGGGCCCGGGGAGTCCCACCTGGGCGAGGCGGAGTCCCCAAAGGACACGGCCCGGGTGCTCGGGCGGATGTTCGACGGCATCGAATACCGCGGCTTCGCCCAGGAGACTGCGGAGACCCTAGCCAAGTATGCCGGCGTGCCGGTGTGGAACGGCCTCACCGACCAGTGGCACCCGACCCAGATGCTCGCCGACATGTTGACGATCAGAGATCACTCCGCACGGCCGTTCGAGCAGGTCGCCTACTGCTATCTCGGCGATGCCAGGAACAACACGGCGAATTCGTTGCTTGTGACCGGCGCACTCCTCGGAGCCGACGTGCGTTTGGCAGCTCCCGAGACATTGTTGCCGTCGTCAGAAGTCCGTCAGATCGCCGAGGGACTCGCGACGAGCTCGGGTGCGCGCCTCACCCTCACTACTGACTGCCACAAGGCGGTCGCGGGAGTCGACTTCCTCTACACCGACGTCTGGCTCTCGATGGGCGAGCCACAGGAGCTGTGGGGTGACCGGATCAAGCAGCTTCTTCCCTACCAGGTGAACGCCGAGCTCGTGAAGGCGACCGGCAACCCGGAGGTCAAGTTCATGCATTGCCTTCCCGCGCTGCACAACACCGAGACCGAGGTTGGCGAAACGATCTACAAGAAGTGGGGCCTCCAAGCCCTCGAGGTCACCGACGAGGTCTTCGAGTCGGATGCCTCGATCGTCTTCGATCAGGCTGAGAACAGGCTCCACACGATCAAGGCGGCGATGGTCGCCAGTCTCGGGAGCTGAGGCGCCGTCACCGCGCCTGGCGATCTCGACCTGTTTGAGGCCAGGTCGCGCGGCCTCGCCAAGGAACAAGGGCCACCGGGCCCGTGACGGGCGCTGTCAGGAACTCGTGCCGGACTCAGGCGGTCGGTTGGTCGCGTAGGGCCTCGGCGAGCTCGTGGCGCCCGGAGATCCCGAGCTTCTCGTAGGCCCGCTGCAGATGGCTCTCGACGGTCCGCACCGAGAGATACATGTCGCCGGCGATCTCCTTGTTGGTGCGGCCGGCGGCTGCCTGAAGTGCCGCGTCGAGCTCGCCAGGTGTAAGGCGCACACGGGCCGTGATCGTCTCTACGGCGGCCGTTGACGCCCCTTCGCAGCGGGCCAGGAGCCGCGCCGCTTTCTGCTCGGCTGCGGCTGCCTTCCGAGCTTGGCCGGCACAGCGGTGGTTTACGGCGGCCTCGGCGCTCGCCTCGGCGGCATAAAGGATCGTGCCCAAGTCCTCGAAATGCTGGGACGCCTTCTCGAGGGCTCCGCTGTCGCGTACAGCAGCGGCGTTCGCGTACTCGGCGCGAGCGGCCACCAAGGGGCCGTCGATCTGAGTGGCGAGATGGGCAAGGCGGTCGGCCACTTGGCGGGCGCGGCCGAGGCGGGCAAGGCTGTGGAGGGCGTTGCTGGCGCCAAGGACGTCTCCGATCTCTTCGCCGAGGTCGGCCGCCGCCTCGAGCTGGTGACGGGCGCCGGGGAGGTCCCCCCCGGCCGCAGCCGTCCAGGCGCGGGCCCGGAGCAGGTCGGTCTCGTTGAGGAGGATCGTGGGCAGGCCTAAAGCGTCGTGGGCGGCGAGAGTCGCGCTGGCGCGGTCCACCTTTCCGCTCAGGGCGAGAGCCTGCACGGCGGCGATATACGGCCATCGGGCGCCGGATGAGCGCCCGAGCTGCATGAAGAGGGTGTAGGACTCACTGGCCCGGCGGAAAGCGCTCAATGGACGGCCCTGTTCGAGGTGCAAGAGGGCGAGCGAGTGGGCGACGTGCGCTCTCGCCTCGGCCGCCGCTTGATCGGCGATCAGGTCGTAGGCACGGGCCAGGAGCTGTTCTGCCTCGTCGAGGCGGCCCACAAAGACGAGTGCTGCGACAAGGCATTCGAGCATGGCCCATTGGTCCCACGACTCATCGGCCCCGGGCAGCGCACCGCTGTCTACCAACGGCCTGAGCAGCCCTATGGCTTGTTCGAGGCGACCGAGCCGGACCAGGCCGTAGGAGGCCGCCACGTGCCCCACGGTGAGCGGCCCTTTTCCGGCGTGCTCGAGCAGGCTCGAGGCCGCCTTTACCGCCGCCTGCGGCTCGCTGGTGAAGCTCGTGGCGAAAAAGCGTCTGGAGAGCAGCTCGTCGCGCCTGAAGGGATCGGTGACACGATCGGCGACATCGTCGATGAGCCGGAAGTCGGCCCGGGCGTGGAGCAGGTAGGAGTTGTCGAAGCGGACGATGGCGACCCGGGCCCGCTCGGCGTCGCTGCCCGCCTTTGTCGCCAGGACGGCCAGCTCGCCCTCGGCCTGTTCCGGCCGGCCCTGGAAGTGGGCCGCCTCGGCGG
>JBKQMT010000088.1:0-14991 GCA_052146595.1 Acidimicrobiales bacterium | reverse complement strand
CTCGATCCGGGCGACCTCGCCCTCGTCCTTGACGGCGCGAAGCGACTCGACGGCCCGGGAGACCGCCACGAGCTCTCTGCCGCTTCCAAGCGCCGTGCCGACACGCTGCTGGGCCGCCCAGGTGATGTCCTCGGCCTCCAGTCCGAGGCGGGCAAGGCTCATCGTCGCCTTCTCGATGAGCTCCAACTGGGCGTCGGGCCGCCCGATCTCGACCCGCACCGGCACCGCGGCCGCCTTGACCTCTTCCGCAGCCTGGCTGCGGTAACGACCGTCGGAGACCAACAGCGACTCGTCCGGCAACACGAGCAGCATCCCCGCCGAGCCCGTGAAGCCGGTCAGGTACTCGATGTTGGTCAGTTTCGTTATGAGCAAGCCATCGCAGCCGAGCTCGGCCAAGCACGCCTCGAGGCGCGGCAGGCGGCCGGGGAGGTCCATCTCCGGCAGAGTGGCAACGTCGCGACCGTTCAGCATCGGCGCCGATGCTAGGCGCCGGAGAGGGTGGTGCTGCGCCCGACGCCGCTGCGCCCGGCTGCGAGGCCTCGGGGAGCGCACCCCTGCGCCCGGCTGCGAGGCCTCGGGGAGCGCGCCCCGGCGTCCGGTTGCTAAGTGTCGGGAAGTGCGCCCCGGCGTCCGGCGACAAGGCGTGCGGCTGCCTCCACGGCGAGCTCGTAACCGAGCCCGCCGAAGCCCGCCACCGTTCCGTCGGTCACCGGTGCCAACACCGAGACCCGGCGCCAGGGCTCTCGGGCGTCGGGGTTGGACAGGTGAAGCTCGACCACGGCACCGTCAAATGCCGCCAGGGCGTCGCTAAGGGCCCAGCTCGTGTGGGAGAGGGCGCCCGCGTTGACCACGATCGCGTCCACGGCGCCGCGCGCCGAGTGGACGGCTTCTACGAGAACCGACTCGTGCTCGCTCTGCAGGTGCCTCAGCTCGCAGCCCGAGCGGGCCGCCGCCTGCTCGGCCCGTTCGACGTGCTCGGCGAGGGTGGCCGTGCCGTAGATCTCCGGTTGGCGCTCGCCGAGCAGGCCGAGGTTCGGGCCCGAGAGCAGCAGCACGACGGCACGAGCCCGGCCGCGCTCGTCACCTGTGATCATCGGTCACCTCTCAATGCGTCCAGCGCTTCCAGCACCAACTCAGGGCTGACGCCGCGGACCGGCTCGACGCCGTCCGGCCCGTCGAGCACCAAGGTCAGCCCGCCGTCGGACTTCTTGTCGCGGCTCATGAGACGGACAAGAGCGTCGGGGTCCGCGCCCGGGGGAAGCTTCACCGGCAAGTCGTAGCCGGCGACCACCTCGCGGTGACGCGCGACGCGGGACGATCCGATCCTGCCCATCAGCTGGGCCAGCTCCGCCGCGAACACGAGGCCTATCCCGACAGCCTCGCCGTGACGGAGCACGCTCTCAGGGCCGCTCGCGTGCTCGCCGTTCGCCTCCTCGCTGTTCGCCTCCTCGCCGGCTAGGCCGGCGGCCTCGAGCGCATGGGCCAAGGTGTGCCCGTAGTTCAGGATCACCCGGCGACCGTCTTCACGTTCGTCGCCGGAGACGACCTCGGCCTTCAGCGCCACGCAACGGGCCACCTGCTCACAGAGATCCAGTGTGTCGAGGTCCTCTACCCCCAAGAAGGCGTACTTGGCCATCTCCCCGTGCCCGGAGCGCCACTCGCGAACCGGGAGGCTCGCCAGCGTCTCGGTGTCGCAGAAGACCCCGAGCGGCTGCCAGAAGGACCCGACGAGGTTCTTCCCCTCCGGCAGATTGACGCCCGTCTTCCCGCCGATGGCGGCGTCGACCTGGCCGAGGAGCGTGGTCGGGACGTTGATGAGGGCGATGCCCCGCATGTAGCTCGAGGCCGCGTAGCCGGTCAAGTCGGTCACGACCCCGCCGCCGACGGCCACGATGACGTCGCCCCGGTGCATGCCGGAACGGGCCATGAACCTGCAGATCTCCTCGACGGTGGCAAGCGACTTGGCCCGCTCGCCGTCCGGGATCGTCACGACCTCGTAGGGAACCCCGGGGTCGACGTCGGCCCGGATGCCGGCCTGGGTGACGACGGTCGCCCGGCGGGCGCTGGGCGGAACGCAACCGGCGAGGGCGGCCCGCACCCCCGGGCCGACGAGCACGTCGTAGCCGCGCTCTGCGAGCTCCACCCTGACGCGGATGGGCTCGGTCCGCCCGCGACCGTCGGGGGCACCTCCGGCTGCTGCCGCGCGCCCGGTCACGGTGCGATCCCCTCGGCCGGGACGCCGAGATGCGACCGGGCGGCACGGATCACGGTCTCCGCAAGCGCCTGGGGGCGGCGGGAGTCCACGTGCACGACGCAGTCCGACAGCTCCCTGTACAAGGGCCGCCGGATGGCGTCGAGGCGCCGCAGGGTGCCGGCCGGGTCGGCCTCGAGCAAGGGGCGTCCTCGGCCGGTGCCGACACGGGCGGCGAGGACATGGGGCGCTACGTCGAGCCAGATGACCACTCCTCCCGAACGCAGGCGGCGCCGCGTCTCGGGATCGAGCACGGCGCCACCGGCGACGCCGATGACCGAAGGCACCGGGTACGAGAGGGCGTAGCCAAGCGCGGCCCGTTCCTCGGCCCGGAACGCAGGCGCGCCTCTCTCGGCGAAGATCTCCGGGACAGTCCTGCCAATGCGCCGTTCGACGTCCGCGTCGCTGTCGTGGAAAGGCCGGCCCATACGCTCGGCCACGATACGACCGACGGTCGACTTCCCGGAGCCCATCATGCCGACCAGCAGCACGTGCTCACCCATATCCGCTCACCGCGCGCCGGCACGCACTAGGCCGGCCCCGCCTCGAGATAAGGGTGCGATCCCGCCATGTGGTCGGTCACGTCCACGACCTCGCTGATCTCCGCCACGGCGTCGGTGATGGCGGCGGCGATGCCCTGGCCGAGGGTCGCCTGAGCCAGGCCGCAGCCCTGGCAGCCTCCTGACATCTCCACGTAAGCGGTCGATCCCTCGACGCCGACCAGGCCGGCGCGACCTCCGTGGGCGGCGATGACCGGGTTGACGTCCCGCTCGAGCACCTCGAGCACGCGCCGGGCGACGGGGCCCGAGAGATCACCTCGTGGCGCGGCTGACATGGCCGAGAGCGAGGGCGTGTTGGGATTGAGGATGACAAGGCCCGCCTCACCGGCCTGCGCGCTGACGTCCAGCAGCGCGCCCCGCAGACGCTCGAGGCTCTGGGCCGGCACGACAAAGCGCACGTCGCCCTCCAGCTGCTGGGCGTCGCCCGGGTCGATGCGGGCCGCCGGAGCGAACCACAGGTCGTAGCTGTAGGCGCCGGCGTAAATGCCGTTCACCTCGAGGAAAAGGGCCAGGTCGGCGGCATTCGGCTCCTTGACGAGGGCCTCGCGCACCATCTCGAGCGCGGCGGGCGCGACACGGATCACCTCGTCCACACCGAAACGCTACCTTGGCCCGATGGCCGCCGAGCCCCTGGCACCTGCCGACGCCCGTGAGTGGGTGAGTTTCGAGGACCCGAGAGAGGAGCGGACGTGGGTGATGGACGCCACGTTTCTCTCCAGCTCCTGGCGGTGCCTGTACGGATGCGGATGCCAGGGGGTTCTCACCGCTCCGGCGCCCGAGCGCCTGGAGGGGTGCTGCTCGTACGGAGCGCACTTCAGCGGTGAAGAGGACGCGAGACGCGTGGCGGCAGCCGCCGAGACGCTCTCGGGCGAGCAGTGGCAGTTCCGCGCCAAGGGCCGGCAGAAGTCGGGCGTGCTCAAACGTGACTCGAAAGGCGCCGTCACCACCCGGCTAGTCGCCGGCGCCTGCATATTCTTGAACCGCCCGGGTCACCCCGGCGGCGCCGGCTGCGCGCTCCACCGGGCGGCACTCGAGCGGGGCGTGCCGCCGCTCGAGCTCAAGCCAGACGTCTGCTGGCAGCTCCCCTTGCGCCGGGAGGACACGGTCGCGCCCGACGGGCACGTCACCAGTTCCCTCGGCGAATGGGGGCGGCGACACTGGGGCGAAGGCGGGCGGGAATTCGCCTGGTGGTGCACCGAAGCACCCGAGGCGTTCTCCGCCGGCGAGCCCGTTTACGTCTCGCTTCGCGACGAGATCGTGGCCATGACCGGGCAGGAGATCTACGACCTGCTCAGCTCATATCTGAAAAGCCGCACCGCCCGGCGAGGGCGGGCAAGCTCACTGCTCGCTCACCCCACCGTGCGAAGGCGCACGGCAGAGCCAGCGCGATAGAGACCTCCAGCTAGCTGGGCCGCGCGCCCGAGGCGCCGGCGTCCCCGTGGCCGTTCGCGACGTTGCGTTCGGCATCGGCATGCCCGAGGGGCGCGCGCGCCCCGAGATCGTCAACTTCCTCGAGCTCGTCCAGCTCCTCCGATTCGTAAAGACACCAGGAGGAGTGCTCCTCTTCGGGGTCGGCCCCGCATTCGGGGCACGGCTCCACAGTTACTTCGATTGCGCGCTTTAGGCTGCGCGCCTCTTCGAAACGCCGATGACGTCCCTTTTTCACGAGCCGCTCCCAAGATTCGCGGTTGCCGCTTCAGCAGCGGCGGTGAGGTACACCCGACAGAGCCGCTGCCGCACTGACCGACCGGCGCCCCCAAGGTCGCCCTGTCAGCTGCCTACAGCATATCGATCCAGGTCACGGTCCGGGCATGTGGCCTTGTAACAGTTCGGCCCAGGTGGTCGCCTGTGGCGCTCGGGCGCGCCAGGGCGGCGCGGTTGCCGCCGGTATCGTGACGACCGTGAGCGAGGCATTCGACCCCGACGAGATGATCGCCCGTTTTCGCGAGCGGGCGGCGGCGGTGCGCCGACGGGGCATGCCGCCCGTCGAGGGAGCCGAACGGCAGAAGATCATCCGCCAGATGCAGCTCGACTTTCAGGACTTCGCCATGCTCGCAGATGCCGTGGGCTCGTTCGAAGACGGCGTCTTGACACTGCGGATCGACCTGCGGCCCGGGGATGGGAGCGGCGGGCGCCCGAGCGCCGCTGGCGTCTAGCGCGGGACGTCGTGGTCGATGGAGCGGAAGGAGCGCTCCTCGAGCACGAGCGATCCGTGGCCGTCGAAGGAGAGCGACGCCCCGCCCTCGGCCAGGCGACGGAGCCCTTCTCCGACCAGGTCACTGCGCCAACCGCCGGCGAGGCGCCCCTGGGGGGGGTCCTGCATGAACTCGACCAGGTCGGCCCGGGTGGCGAGTATGGCCGGGTCGAGGTCGAGGTCCGCCGCCCTTTGGGCCACGTAGGCCGTGGCGAGGGTCGTGACGGCCCGGTTCGGCTGGTCGAGCTCGTGAGCAGGCGGCAGCAGCAGCTCAGATGGGGCGAGCTCCAGGCCCTCGGCGATGGCATCGAGCAGCTCGTCGGCGGCGCCGCCGCCAAGGTGGCGACCGTCGAGGCTCCTCGTGCGCCGGAGATCTTCGCGTGTCCGGGCGGGGTGCTGCGCGATCGACAACAAGGCCAGGTCGGGCAGGATGAAGCGCACGGGCAGGTCGAGCTGTCTCGCCCTTTTCTCGCGCCAGGCGGCAACGCTCTGGGCGACGCCCCGCGCCGGACCACGGAGCTGGCGCGACCGCGGCAGCCGCCACCAGGCCTCGGCGGGCTCGGTGGGCGAGCGGACCTTGGACAAGACGATGGCGAATTCCTCGGCCGCCCACGCCATCCGGCCCATTTCCTCCAGTCGGGCGCCTATGGACTCGCGCAGAGCGAGAAGGTGAGCGACATCGCCGGCGGCATAGGCGAGCTGGCCGGCCGACAGCGGCCGGCGCGTCCAGTCGGTCAGCTGGTCGCCCTTCAGGAGCCTGACGCCGAGGATGCGCTCGACGAGCTTGACGAGCGAGGGCGACACCTGACCCAAGAAACCGGCCGCCACCTGGGTGTCGAACAGCCGGCTCGGCACCGTCCCGCATGCGCGCTCGAGGACTTCCAGGTCCTGTTCGGCCGCGTGCAGGACCGCCAGGCCGGGACCTTCGAGGACGCTCGCGAAAGGCGAGATGTCGATCGCCAACGGGTCCACGAGGGCGATCCCGCCCTCCCAAGCGAGCTGGAGCAAGGCGAGATGGGGGAAGTAGGTCCTCTCCCGGTGGAACTCGGTGTCGAGGCCGTAGACGTCGCACGACGCCAACTCGTCCAAAAGGGCGTCGAAGGACGCCGCGTCGCCGATCCAGCGATAGTCACCCACGCCGGCGGGACGCCTCACGACTGTGCCGGAGCCGCCCACCGGACCACCGATCCAGGCGGCCTGGAGAGCTTCGGCACCAGAGCCGTCGCTTCCCTCCGAACGCCGGAAGCCGGCGCCCGAGGCCCGGCTGTTCCGGTCCCTCATGTCATCTTCTCCGTCCTGATGCTCAACCCCCGTAGCTCATGCGCGTGTCCTCCATGCGAAGAACCGGGACGTCCTCCCCGCCGGGCGCGAAACCGGCGTCGAGGACCTCTCCAACGAACAACGAATGAGAGCCCAGATCAAGGCTGTCCCGCAGGCCGCAGTCCAGATAGGCGATCGCGAGCTCGGGGATCGGAGCCCCGCTGAGCCCGTCCCGGTAGGCGAAGCCCGCGAGCGTGCGGGCGATCGGGTCGTGTTCGGCCGGTTTCACGAACTTGCGCACCACCTCTTTGTTCTCACGGGCCACGAGCGTGACCGAGAAACAGCCGCCCGCGACTACGAGCCCGTGGGTGACAGCATCGCGCTCGACCGCCACGGCGACGCGCTTCGGGTCGACGCAGACCTGCATGACCCAGTTCGCCGTCATCAGGTTGCGGCGCTCCCCGGCCCGGCTGCCAAGCAGGTAAAGGCCTGTCGGCAGCTTCCAGAGCACGCGCCGGCGCAACCGCTCGTACTCTGCCGGGTCGGCTTCGGGGGGGAAGGGACCGACCGGAACACCGCGGGTGCTCACAAGTCGAACGGTAGCCTGCCGGCGCGGTGGTGGCGCTCGCACCCGCGCCCGATCCCTCAGTGCACGCCGTCGGCCTCGAGCCGGCGAGTCGCCTCGTCGAGCGAGACGAGGCCTACGGCGATCTCCCTCAGGGCGGCGGTGATCTTCTCGGAGCGAAGGCTCCCGGCCTCGGCGCACGAGCTGCCGGCGTTGGCGAAGTCCTCGTAGGCAGTGTTCAGCTCGTCTGTCAAGGTGCCGTCGGGCGTCGGCAGGTTCCCGTAGGCGGTGCCGGCATCTGTCACGAGCCCCGCGCAGTTGCTCGTCACGTCCTTGAGCCGCCCGGCACGCAAGGAGCGCCTGATGGCACTTATGTCCGAGAGCACGGTCTGGTCGTTGGAGACGACCGTGTACTGAGAGGCCCACTGGGAGACCTGGTGGGCCTGCGTGCCGGAGTACCCCGTGCACCCCGCCGTGGCGCCGAGGGCCAGGAGCGCCGTGGCAAGAGCCGCCGCCTCGCGCACGACTCGGCGCAAGCCCGCCCTCACTCGAAACTGAGCAGGTGGTAGTTCCGCCGTCCCCTGCGAAGCACGACGTAGCGGTCGACGAGGAGATCCTCGCGGGAAAGGCGCGCCTCGGGGTCCTCACGCCGGCGGTTGTTGACATACACGCCGCCCTGAGCGACCGCAGAGCGCGCCACCGTCTTCGAGGACGCGAGGCCGCTCGCCACGAGCGCGTCGGCGAGCGGGAGCCCACCTTCGAGCTCGGAGCGAGCCATGCTCGAAGACGGCGCGTCCACGAAGACCTCGAGGAGCATCTTCTCGTCGAGCCCGGCGACGTCCTCGGAGAACAACGCCCGCGACGCCACCGCGGCGCGCTCGGTCTCGGCCTGTCCGTGCACGAGCGTGCAGACGGCCCGCGCCAGGGCCTCCTGCGCCTTGCGCTGCTCGGGCCGGGTCTTCGTGTCGAGGTCGAGCTCCTCGATCTCCTCGTGGGAGAGGAGCGTGAAGAAGCGCAACAAGGTGCCCACCTCGTCGTCGGGGGTGCGCAGGAAGAACTGGTACATGACGTAGGGCGAGGACTTGGCCGGGTCCAGCCAGACCGCCCCGGACTCGCTCTTGCCGTACTTGGTCCCGTCCGCGCGCAGCAGGAGCGGGAACGTCAGCGCGAAGGCCTCGGCTCCGCGGACCTTGCGAATGAGCTCGATGCCCATGGTGATGTTGCCCCACTGGTCGCTGCCGCCGAGCTGCAGGCGGCAGCCGTAGGAATCGTGCAGGTGGAGGTAGTCGTAAGCCTGCAGCAGCATGTAGCTGAACTCGGTGTAGGAGATGCCCTGCTCGGGCCTTTCGAGGCGCGTCTTCACGGACTCCTTGGCGGTCATCTGGTTGACGGTGAAGTGCTTGCCGACGTCGCGCAAGAAGTCGATGAAGCCGTAGGCGCAGAGCCACTCGGAGTTGTCGAGGAGCAGTCCCCGGGCCTGCCCCGCCGCGCTCGACAGGTCGAGGAGGCCCGCGAGCTGGCCCCGGATGCCCTCGAGGTTGGCCGTTAGCTGCTCGCGCGAGAGCAGGGGGCGCTCGTCCGACTTCCCCCCGGGGTCACCGATCAGCCCGGTGCCGCCCCCGGCTAGGAGTATGGGACGGTGGCCGGCCTCCTGGAGCCGGCGCAAAGTGAGGATCCCGAGAAGGTTGCCGACATGGAGGCTGTCGGAGGTGGGGTCGAACCCTTGATAGGCCGTCGTCGCCCCGGCGTCGAGCAGCGTCCAGAGCGCCTCGTCGCTCACCTGGTGCACGAGGCCGCGAAAGGCGAGGTCCTCGGAGATCTTCCTCATTCCCAAAGCGTGCCACTCAGGAAAGGGCGAGGGCGACTTCCGCCTCGAGCTCGCCGTGCAGCGCCATGTTCGCCTTGCGGTCGGTGCGCACGACCACGACCGTCGGCCCGCGCCGGGCGGCGTATCCGAGAGCGGAGTCGAGATGGGCGGGGAACTCCTGGCGGCCGGCGACCTCGATCGTGTCGCAGCCGGCGGCCCGGGCAAGGTCGGCGACGTCGATCCTCTGCGGCGTGCCGAAGAGCCTCTCGAAAAGTGCCTCCTCGAGCTCGGAGGCCTGGGGGAGGAAGGAGAAGATGCCCCCACCGCCGTTGTCGACGACAACGAGCACGGCGGGCAGCGTCGGCTCGCGCCTACCGCGGACGAGAGCCGACGAGTCGTGCAGGAAGGCGAGATCGCCGAGCAGGCCCACGACGGGCCCGCCCGTGCCGGCGGCGGCGGCGGCGGCGCCAAGGGTCGTGGAGGCGACACCGTCGATCCCGTTCGCGCCCCGGTTGGCGAGCACCCGGGGCGGGTCCGAGCGGGGAGCCGCGAACCATTCGAGATCGCGCGACGGCATCGAGGACGAGGCGACGAGCGTCGACCCGGGCGGTGACCAGGCGAACAGAGCCCGCGCCACTCCCGGCTCGGTCGCCTCCCCGTGGCGGCCCAGCACGCCCTCGATGGCGCGTTGGGCGCTCGCCTCGGCCTCTGCCCACCCCGCCGACCAGCTCGAAGGCGCCGCCATGGCCGAGCGGCCGGCACCGGCGCCTTCGGGCACGCGCAGTAGCAAGGCCTCCATCACGTGGTCGGGATCAGCCGCCAAGACCACGTCGGCCTCGCGCCCGGGATCGCGCCAGGCCCAGTGCGGGTCGACGAGCACCTCAACCGCACCGGCGGCGGCGCTCGACGCCAGCCAGGCGGCCATGACCTTCGACGCCCACGGCTCGCCCAGGCGAAGGACGATCTCCGGCATGTGCCCGCGGGCGAAGCTCTCGACGCGAAGCAGCCCGTCGGCGGCGGCGACGGTGGGCGCTCCGGGCTCGCCCGGTGTCCGGGCGCCCGAGCGGGGATCGGCGAGGACCGGCCAGCCCAAGGCGGCAGCGAGGCGGCGGACCACCTCCGGTCGCCCCGCCCCCGCACCCGCGATGATCAAACCTCTCGCCGCCGGGCGGACGAGCCCGACGAGGGCGTCCATCGAGGCGGGCTCGGGGACCCTCCGGACCGGGTCGGCCCGGTGCCAGGGGCGGCCGTTGCGCCGCCCCGGCGGTAGCTCCACGGGTGCTCTCAGGAGCGGCTCTCGAAAAGCAAGGTTGGCGTGCACGGGGCCGGGCCCCATCGGCCCGGCCGTGGCCTCGGCGACGAGGCGGCTGCCCAGCGAGCGCCAGCTCCCCCGGGCGGCCTCATCGGGCACGCCGGGATCGACTGCCCAGCGGAGAGCGCCCGCGAACAGCCCCGCCTGCTCGATGGTCTGCGGGGCGCCGACATGATGCAGCTCCGGAGGGCGGTCAGCGGTGCACACGATCATCGGCACCCGGGACAGGTGCGCCTCCACGACAGCGGCGTGGACCTCGACGGCGGCGGTGCCGCTCGTGGTGACAAGGACAGCCGGGCGACCCGTCGCGAGCCCGATCCCGAGGGCGAAGAAGGCGGCCGAGCGCTCGTCCAAGCGAACGTGCACGGCGATGCGGCCCTCGCGAGCGAGGGCGACGGCGAGCGGTGTCGAGCGCGAGCCGGGAGCGATGACGGCATCTGTCAGCCCGGCGCGCACCCACTCGTCGACGAGCGTGGCTGCGAAGCTGGCCGCTACGGTCACCGGCGATGTCCTTTGCGCTCCACGCGACGAGCCGGGGCCGCGGGCCGAGGGTCGTGCTCGTCCACGGCTTCACCCAGACGAGCTCCTCGTGGGCGGGCGTCGCCGGTGAGCTCGAACGCGGCTTCGAGGTCGTCACGGTCGACCTCCCGGGTCACGGGCGCTCGCCCCTGCCCGAGCCCGGCTCGGGCCTCGCCCAAGCGGCGGCGGCCCTCGGCCGGGCCGGCGGCGAGGCGACCTACGTCGGCTACTCGCTCGGTGGACGGTGCTGCCTCCACCTGGCGCTCGAGGCGCCGGAGCTCGTCGAACGCCTCGTCGTCGTCGGGGCGCACCCGGGCATCTGCGACGAGCCGAGCCGCCGACTGCGCCGGGAGGCCGATGACCGGCTCGCAGCCGAGCTCGAACAGGGTGGAGACGCCCTGCTGGCGGAGTTCGTCGACAGATGGCTCGCCGGGCCGCTCTTCGCCCACCTGACCGAGGAGCAGGCCGACCGGCCGTCGCGCCTTTCGAGCTCGGCGGAAGGCCTGGCCGCCTCCCTCAGGACGGCCGGGACCGGCACCCAGTCGCCGCTGTGGGAGAGTCTCGGCGAGCTCGAGATGCCAGTCCTCGTCGTGGTCGGCGAGGGCGACGCCAAGTTCAGGCCGATCGCCGAGCGCACCGCCGAGGCAATCGGTGGCAACGCCCGGTTGGCCGTCGTCGCCGGCGCCGGCCACGCGGTCTTCCTCGAGCGGCCCGACGCCTTCGTGGCGCTCGTGCGCGAGTTCATCGCCGCCGGCGCCTGAGCAAGCCCTGGGCGGGGAGCTCACAGGGCTATCCCGAGGGCGAGCAGAGCGCCAAAGGCCAGCTGCAGGGTCCCGGTGCCGGCGAGGGCCGTGACGAGGTCGTGGCCCTCGGCGCCGCCGAGCACCCGGCGCAGCGGGGGCAGAGCCGGGACGACGGCGAGCAGGGCGATCAGGGCGGCCGGGCGCCGCAAGGCGATGACGGCCACGAGCGCGAAGGCACCGACGACCAGAGCCGTGTACAAGCCGCGGGTCGCCCGTGCCCCGGAGCGGACCGCCAGCGTCTTCTTGCCGGCAACCCTGTCGGTCTCGATGTCTCGGAGGTTGTTGACCACGAGCAACGCCGTGGCGAGGAAGCCGACAGGGACGGCGGCCGTGACGGCAAGGGCGGTCACGTGCCCGAGGTTGACGTATGCCGTGCCGATCACGGCCACGAGCCCGAAGAAGGCGAAGACGAAGACCTCGCCGAAGCCGGCGTAGCCGTAGGGGCGGGACCCGCCCGAGTAGAACCAGCCGGCCGCGAAGCACAGGGCGCCCACGACGAGCAGCCAGGGCGAGGTCGCCAGGGAGAGCACGAGCCCGGCCACGCCCGCGACCCCGAAGGCGCAGAACGACGCCGCCTTCACCGTCGCCGGAGCCGCCAGGCCCGAGGCGACGAGCCTTGCCGGGCCGACACGCTGGGCGTCGGTCCCGCGGACGCCGTCGGAGTAGTCGTTGGCGTTGTTCGTCCCTTTCTGGTTGGCGAGGGCGACGACGAGAGCGTCGAGCGACCGCCACAAGATCACCGAGCCGCCGGCGGCGGCCACCGCCGCGCCGACGAGGACCGGCACCACCGCAGCCGGCAGTGTCCTCGGGCGCGCCCCTGCCACCCACTTGCGGCCTGCCACCCACTTGCGGCCTGCCACCCACTTGGGGCCTGCCACCCGCTTGCGAGTCGTGGTCACGCCGTACGAGCCACCGCTCTCAGGGGCGCCGGGGGAACCGTGAGAAATCGGGCCGGCGTTTCTCGACATATGCGTTGCGTCCCTCCTGGCCCTCCTCGGACATGTAGAAGAGCATCGTGGCGTCGCCCGCGAGCTGCTGGATGCCGGCGAGCCCGTCGTCGGCGGCGTTGAAGCCCGCCTTCAGCATGCGAAGCGCCATCGGAGAGAGGGCGAGGATCTCGCGGCACCACTCCACGGTCTCTTCCTCGAGCCGCTCGAGGGGCACGACGGCGTTGACGAGCCCCCAGTCGAGGGCCTGGGCGGCGTCGTACTGGCGGCAGAGGAACCAGATCTCCTTCGCCCGTTTCAGGCCGATCGTCCTTGCCAGCAGCGAAGCGCCGTAGCCGCCGTCGAAGCTGCCCACCCTGGGCCCGGTCTGGCCGAAACGTGCGTTGTCGGCCGCGATGGTGAGGTCGCAGACGAGATGGAGCACGTGGCCGCCGCCGATGGCGTAACCGGCGACCATGGCGATGACGGGCTTGGGCAGCCGGCGGATCTGGACCTGCAGGTCGAGGACGTTCAGCCGGCCGATGCCGCGCTCGGCCACGGCGTCGTCGCCCATGTAGCCGTCCTCACCTCGAATGCGCTGGTCGCCCCCCGAGCAGAAGGCGTCCGGACCCTCGCCGGTCAAGATGACGACGCCGATGTCGGGATCGTCACGGGCGGCCTCGAAGGCACGCGAGAGCTCGAAGAGGGTCCGGGGACGGAAGGCGTTGCGCACCTCCGGGCGGCGGATCGTCAGCTTTGCGATCCCGCTCGCGCTCTCGTAGGCGATGTCCTGGTACTCGCCCCTCTTCGCCCACTCCACGGCTGCCATTGGTAGTCAGGGGCGCGGTGCTCGACTAGCGAGTCCGGTTCCCCATTCCCCTTTCAATCCGTGCGTGCGGTTCTCCCGCACACGGCTTAACGACAGTCTTCTGAACATGGTTACGCTGCCTTTGGGTATCTGATGGTGCCCATCAGCTGGTGCAGGCCCTGGTCGTGGAACCAGGTCCGGGTCCAGCGTTCCCACTGACCAGCATGCAGGTTGCGGCCGCGCTTCGTAGCGAGAAGACGCTGCAGCCGCCAGGCTACATAGCGGTCGAGCGAAACGAACTGGACCCCTGCGTTCCCGGTGCGGAAGTAGTTGCCCCATCCCCGAAGGAACAAGTTGAGACGACCGATGACGTCATCCAACTGCTGTCCGACCTGGCTTCGAGCGGTGAGAGCTTTGATCCTTGCCCGGGCACGCTTCATCGACCGCTGTGACGGCCAGCGGTGCAGGTAGTAGCGGATGATGCGCCGCTGCTCCCAAAGCTTGCCGGACATGCGGGCGTGAAAGTGGCACCCGAGCAAGTCGAAGCCCTCTTTGCCTTTCCGGAGGTCGACCAGCCTGGTCTTGTCCGGATGAAGCTCCAGACCGAGGTCTGAAAGGAGCGCAGCTGCTAGCTCCCTTGATCGCTCGGCCTGTCGCTCAGAGCAGCACAGCACGACGAAGTCGTCCGCATACCTGACGAGCTCGCCCGTTCCGTGTTCGCTGAAGGCCCGATCGAAGGCGTTAAGGAAGATGTTGGCAAGAAGGGGCGAGATGACCCCGCCCTGGGGAGTCCCCGTGACCGTCTCTAGGTACTTCCCGTCGTCCAACACCCCGGCACGCAACCACTGTCGAAGGAGCTTCAGCACCCGGCGGTCCGAGACCCGCTCTTCGACCAGGGCCAAGAGACGGTCGTGGTCGATGGAGCCGAAGAAGTCCCTGATGTCGGCCTCGAAGACGAACTGGTAGCCGTCGATGAAGCCGACCCGAAGCTTCTCCATGGCGTCGGTGGCAGAGCGCTTTGGCCGAAAGCCGTAGCTGCAGGGGAGGAAGTCCGCCTCGAAGACTGGCTCAAGGACGATCTTTGCCGCCTGCTGGCAGACACGGTCCTTCACAGTCGGGATGCCCAACGGGCGTCTCCGCCCGTCGGGCTTTGGGATCTCCACCCGGCGAACTGGTGCCGGGCGGTAGATGCCTGCACGGAGGTCCGCGGACAGCTCGTCGATGAGACGGCCGACCCCGTAGTCCTCCACCGCTGCCAGGGTCATTCCATCGACCCCGGCAGCCCCACGATTGGCCCGGACCCGCTCCCATGCCTCCCACAGGACGTCGCTCCTGTAGATGCGGTCATAAAGGGCGTGGAAACGCCGACCCGGAGACTGCTTGGCCGCAGCCCATAGCCGGTTCTGGAGTTGTCGCACTTTGGCGGGGGGCATATGACGCCCCTCGGGGTAGTTGGACGGGGTGGTCCCCGCCATGCCCTCACGCTTACCTCCATGGCCGGTGTGACCGAAGTCGGGGCCCTTCCCTGGTGCTCGGGCTGATGAAACCCTCCCAGGTACTATGACCCCGTCGGACTCCCGCTTCACTCCGTCGAGTTTCACCACTGGCTTATCCCGACGGTCTTTGCTGACGAGGCTGTGAAGACGGGCCTCTCCTGTCCCGAACCATCCCGTGCGTACGTGCCGCTCCCCGTACCCCGAGGGGACCCGACCAGGGGCATCTCCGGAACTGGCCAGTAGGTCGGACGTGGGCCTTTGCCGGGACATGAACGGCTCGGCTCCCCCGTTGTATCTGTGACGAGGCTGCAGGACTCGGTCCGGGTGGACCTACGGCCCGCACGCTTGCTCCCTCCTAAGAGGCTTTTGACACCCCGCTCAGCCCGCGATCTCTCGATCACGAACCGGGGTCTGCTACCGGGCTCTCCGGCG
Source organism: Acidimicrobiales bacterium (assembly GCA_052146595.1). Taxonomy (GTDB): domain Bacteria; phylum Actinomycetota; class Acidimicrobiia; order Acidimicrobiales; family Bog-793; genus Fen-455. Next base: position 58 of record JBKQMT010000088.1, on the reverse strand, counting down.
ATTACCCGGACGGGACTCTCACCCGCTGGGCTGGTCCAGTTTGCAGGACGCAACATGG
>JBKQMT010000087.1:0-15494 GCA_052146595.1 Acidimicrobiales bacterium | reverse complement strand
CCTAGCTCGCAGCGGCCAGTTCGTCTACAGCCAAGACCCACCGGCGAACGGCCAAAGCAATCAAATGGAGGCGGTGTCCCTGTCGCTGTCCTACTCGAAGCAGATATTCGTCTTGCCATCAAGGCCGGAGCGGCTGAAGGTTGACGAGGCGCCTCCGCCCATCTGCGACGGCTCGGTCTACTGCCCGTCGCCGGGGCCAGAACCGTAGGACGCGTGCGCAGGATCGGCCTAGTGGTGACGTTGACCGTGACGCTGGTGCTGCTCACCATCTCCACAGCCTCGGAGGGACAGGCGGCCTCTCGCACCTTCACGCCCGTCAGCTTGGTCCGCGCCTCGGCGTCGGTCGTCTACGTCGGCGGTACGGTCCCGTGTTCGACGGGAGACTGTGCCAGCTTGCTTCGGAGTGACGACGACGGAGTTACCTTTCACAAGATCGGCCTTCGGCTGCCGCCGGGTGTCACAGCCAAATCCTTTGTGAACGCAGTCTCGGCGGCCCAGTTCCAAACCCCCAGCGACGGCTACATCGTCATTAGCGACAAGCTGTACGCATCGACGGACGCGGGTCGAACTTGGCACGGCGTGAACTTCGGTGCTTCGACCTTGGTGTCGTCCATCGCCACTACCCCTAGTTTCACATACGCGAGCGTCTCCACCTGCGGGTTCGTTTGCTCAAGGTCCTACCTGGAGCGGTCGCAAACCGGGAGTTTCCACTGGTCGGTCGTGTCGGTCGAGCACTCGGCTCCACTCGGCTACACAACAGAGGTAGCTGGAGCGGTTGAAAGCCGCGTGTGGCTTCTCTCCGGCGGAGCAAAGGGTGAGGTGAACCTCTCGCTTTCCAATGACGCAGGGAGGTCATTCCGGGTCGTCTGGAGTGAGCCAATGCTTTATTGCCGTGTGTATCTGACCTCGGCCAGGACGGTCTGGCTCTTTTGCTCGGGAGGCATGATCGGGGACCTGTGGCGCTCCACTGATGGCGAGCACTTTGTATACCTCCCCTATACCGTTTACCACAGCGACCCTTTCGACCCCGTGAGCGGGGCAGTCGCGTTCTACAGCCTCCCGGACGCGCCGGAGGTCTACCGCACTATGGACGGCGGGCAAAACTTCCAAGACAGGGGCGCCGTACCGGTAAAGCAAGGCGAACCGGCGGACATCTCTTTTTCCAACGCCGAAGACGGACTGGCGCTCGTGCAGCCGACGACGGGGGAAACTGCTGGAGCGTCGACCCTGTGGAGGACGACGAGCGGTGGGACTAGCTGGATGAAGGTAGAGCTAACGAGAGTGTAGGTGGGACATGCGGAAGCTTGGCGTAGCGGCGCTTTCGGTGCTGGCGTTGGCGCTGGCCCCAATGACGATCATCCCCGGTGCTCGGGCGCTTGCGGCTTCAACTCCGACTGCGCCTCCCCGTATTACCCCTACGGCCGTGGTCGGGGCCGATGGGTACTTCTGGATGCTCGGGACGTAACCGTGTGCGAGGGGGACCTGCCCTGTGCTCATGCGAAGCGCCGACGGCGGGACGTCCTGGGTACGGGTCGGTACCCCTCCGGCGGGTATGTACGGTATCCAGTTCGCGAACCGTATGGACGGCTACGCGTACAGCCCGGGAAGCCAAGGTGACCTATCCCGCCTCTACTGGACCGACGACGGGGGAAGGTCTTGTCGGCTTGCATTTGCCCGGTTCCGCGCCCCGGTCGTGCTTACAGGCAGTCGCGCCTATGTGCTCGTCCCCGAGGACTGCTCAACAGAAGGTCAGTGCAAGTCGCTCAAACTCTCGTCGTCCGTGGTAGGCGGCGATGCTTGGACAGAAAACCAGTTGCCACTGACGGTGGACCAAGCCGAGAACCCATTCGGTTGGGCAGCTTTTGGCTCGAAAGTCTGGCTTATCTTCACTTCCGTCACCAAGGCTGAAGTGCTGCTCTCTCATGATGGCGGCAGGATCTTTTCCAAGCTGACGCCAGGCGGCTTTCTCGGCGCTCTTGGGTGCAGTCTCAGCGCTACGTCGCTGACCACGTTGTGGGGCTTCTGCGTGACCGGTAACGGCGGCTACGGGATTCGTTCGACTGATGGGGGCAAGAACTTCGTCACCGTGCTAACTCCGGGGGGCTTGTCGAACGCCGTCGAGATATATCCCGTTTCTGGCAATGAAGCCATCTTCTATCCGCTATTCGGGGCCCTGTGGTTGACGCGAAACGGTGGTGGACACTTCAGTTCCCTGTTAAGGGTTCCGCAGAGTTACAACTGCGAAGTCGCTCTCGCCAGCGCGACGACATGGTTTGTGTTCGGCTTCTCGGGTTACGGACAGCCCAACCTCATGTGGCGCACCACGAACGGCGGTAGCTCCTGGCAGTCAGTGCTCTGGCTCGGGGAACTCTGCAACGGTCGAAGTCCGTTCGTGGTCAAGGGGCAGTGCCGAGAACCAGCGCTCGCCACCGAGGTGCTGTTCCTGGACCACTCCGGCCGTTGGCTCGTCGTCTACACCCACCCATAGTGCTCATGAGAACGACCCGGACGTGGCACTACGCGAAATCGTCCTACCCTGGCTTCATGGGGACATGACCACGGTGCGCGGGCTCGCAGCAGTGTTGGCGGTGGCGGCCTTGACCTTCACGGTGCCCACGACCTCTCAGGCGTGCGTTACGACGACTCAGTCAGCCCCCGCTGTTGACCTGTCAGCCACGCCGCCTGGCTGGGTGCCGGTCGCCTTGGGAGACGCACAGGTATCGGTCCCGCAAGACTTCCCCGTCGTCTATTCGGGCCCGACCTCTCTCTGCAGGAGTGCTTCACCTTCTGGGCCAGGAGGGCTTTTGGTCGATACGCCTCTAGGTGAGACGGTCCACTGTCTTGCCGAACGTCATGCCACCATGGTCTATTGGTCCTCGGTTCCTCACCCATCATCTGTTGCGTTCGAACACATCCAGAAGAAGTCCATCCTGCTCAACGGGGTACGAGTCCACCGCATCCTGACGGCCGTCACCTACGCCGGTTACTACGCTCCGTTCCTCGGGGTAGAGGTCATCGGGCAAGGTCCGCTGGCAAATCGCATCCTCGCCACGCTCACGCTTTCACCCCGCGCTGTGGCGCTTGCGTCCGGTTCCGCACCGGCAGTTCCGTCGGATTGGAAGACAGTGACGTTCCAAGGATTGGCGTTGGCCGCGCCCGCATGGTGGCCGGTCACTCGGACCTTGTACAACTACGGCATCGACACGCCCTGCGCCTCGTCGCCGGGTGTGAGCTTCTTCGACGATGGAGTAGGCGGCGGAGAGGTAGTTCTGAGCACAGACCGGAGCTTGGCTGCCTTCCCGTGCGGAGTGTGGGTGAACCCGGGACCCGTCTACCCGGGCGACGGCGTCGAGGTTGACGCCGGTTCTAGGGCACTCAGCGAGTTCGCCGTGGAGAGCCTGCACTTGGCATTCTCGAAACGCTGCGACGTCCTGCACGGCCTGACCGCTTGTCCCGCGACCACGCCCGCCTACTCCATCCTCGTGCTCAAGGTCACGGTGCCGGGGCGTCACGCGCCGTTGTACGTGTCGATCGGGCTGGCCGGTAACGGCATGGTGGCAAGGACCATCTTGTACTCGTTGCGGGCGGCGTCTCAGAGCGAGGCCCTTGGCTCACTGAGCGGCACCTTCGTCGCAGTAGGTGGCGTAGCCTCCGGTTCGCCGAGACCGCTGCCAGGGCAAGTGACGGCCGAGAACGCAGCCGGGCACAAGTTCACGGTCACGGTGGGCAAGAGCGGACGGTTCGTGCTCTCCTTGCTAGCAGGGGTGTACCGACTAACCGGACGCAGTCCGATGTTCAGCGTCAACGGAGTGGCGGGGACATGCGCGGCGGACCAACCTGTGCGGGTCAAGGCCGGGAAGACGACCCTGGGTGTCGAAGTGGTCTGTCCACTTAAGTGATGACCGCGCCGTCTTGATGGGTGTAGGTGTCGTACGCGGAACCGCCCCCTCCGGGCTTCGTGGGAGCATGGCGACAGTGAAGGTGCGCGCCCTCGTTGCCGTGGTCATGACCGTGACCCTCGCCGCGTGTACAAGCTCCCAGACCGTCGCCCCAACCACCGCGACCGGCATCGGTGCCCTAACCGGGACCGCCAACCTTTCTTCTCTCGAAAGGCAAGAGCTGGCCGCAGCCAACCGGGCATGGGCGGGCGTTGGCGCTTCCAACCTTCCCAGTCTGGTGGGTCCAGCAGTCCAGTTGAGCGGCGATGGCTTCGTAGACGGCGACGCGAAGCTTGCCTTTGTGTCGGGTCGCGTCACGCCGCCTCCACAGTTCCCGCCGTCGCCGGTTCGTTACGGACATTGGGCCATCATCTCCGCGCAGCAGGCGTTCCATCTCTCAGCGCCGTCGGTGGAGTGGACCTATGCGGGACCGCCTGACAGGGTTCTCCGAGTGCAGCTTGGCACCGACATCTGGGAGACCGCGCACGGGACAATGCGCCTTCCGGCGTGGCTGTTCACCGTCTCGGGGCTGAAGGGAACCGTTTCAGTGCTCGCGCTCTCGCCTTCGGACCTGTTCCAGCCGCGTCATGTCTCCGAGCCTCGGCCTGGACGGAACGTGTCGGTTAGCTCGGCGGTCCTCGGGGATGGGGGTCGCACCATAACCATTGGATTCGTCGGCGGTCAGATTGGGACGAAGGGCTGTGACGATACTTACCAGGCGCGTGTCGTTCAGGAGACGGCCATCGTCGTCGTGTTCGTCGCCGAGACGCGAGTCATACCCTCAGGTGTTGTTTGTGCACTGCCGGGATACTGGGACCACTTGTCCGTCAGGCTCACCGAGCCAATCGGAAACCGTGTCCTCGTAGATGGTGTCTCCGCGAGTGCCGTGCCCGTGTAGAGGCTGGGTGAGCGATGAGACGCTTCGTGAGACCATGAGCAAGGTGCACAGGTTCATCGCGGTCGTGGTGGTCGTCCTGGCCGTGGTCCTCGTGGCATTCACTGGCTCCCAGACCCTTGTGGCAACGACCACGAGGGTCCCGGTCACGTCCAAGCCGCTCCTTGCGGTTGACCTTTCGGCCACGCCGAGCGGATGGGTGCCGGTCGCCTACGGCGATGCGCAGGTGTCGGTACCGGCCAACTTCAAGGTTTTCTACCTTGACACTCAGTGCAGTTCCAATGTGCGACCGGGAACCGTGTTGGTAGGTGAGAGCCGCCCGGCGTTAACGTGCTCCCGGTCCCCTGTCCAGCCGGGTGGAACACTAGTTCACCTTCATCCGCTCACACGCAATCCGGCCTCGTGGACACATGAAAAGCCAACCCTAGTGAACGGTCTGTCGTTCTATCTGGGACCGGGCATGGACCCACTACTTGCTGGCTACGGACTGGAGTATCAGGCCAACGACTACATCGTCCCGTCTCTGGGAATCGAGGTCGCAGGCGTCGGACTGATGACGAAACGGGTCATCGACACGTTGGCCCGTTCGCCTAGGGCCGTGGCGCTCGCTTCCGGCCCAGTCCCCGCAGTCCCGTCGTCGTGGCAGTCCGTGACCTTCGCAGGGTTGCGGTTCTCGGTGCCATCAGGCTGGCCTACCAAACGGACACAGGCGACGCCTGGCCTCGGAGACATGTGCCGGACACCCGGCGTGGCGTTTGTCACCAGGACGGTGACCTTGAGCACCGACGTGCGCCCCTTGGCTGTCTTCTGCGCTCCCCTTCCTCCGAGTCCCCAGCAACCGGAAAGCGGGGTCCAGGTCGATTCGGGGCTGCGTACTGAGGCACCGGTTACGTTGTCGTTCTCGACCGGCTGTCTTGACCTTCACGGTCTGACGGCTTGTCCGTCCACCTCGCCCGCCTACTCCATCCTCGTCCTTCGGCTCACAGTGCCAGGGCACTCCAAGCCCGTCTACGTCTCCATCGGGCTGGCCGGGAACGGCATAGTCGCCAGGACGATCCTGCACTCGTTGCGGGCGGTGTGATGACCGCGGTGGCTCTCAGTACTCGTCGGTCGTGGGAATGGTTCGGCGCATGGTTGTTGGTGGGAGCCGCCTACGCCCTTGGCCTCGTCGGAATACTGACCATCGGCATCTTCGTCCTCCCGGTAGCCATCATCGGTACGGTGTTGCTCCTACGCCAACCAGCCTCCCCGCGAGGCGTAACCGGCCTTATCTCTGGGCTTGGACTTCCACTCCTCTACGTCGCTTTCTTGAATCGTGGCTATGGCGGACCGGCCTGTCACACCAGCGGGAGCGCGACGGCACACACCTTCGGATACCAATGCACTCAGGCTTTGGACCCTTGGCCATGGCTGGCAGCGGGCCTGGTGCTTATCGCCGCGGGAGTGGTGGCGTTCGTAGTCCACTCGCGGTCGGTCCCGAGTTCGGTGTGACACGGGAGAAGCGGTGCGCAACCTCAAACATCCCATAGCTGTCTTCGTCATGGCCGTGTTCGCGGTTATCGGCATCGGGGTCGGCATCGTCGCCATGACGACCACCTCAACGGTTCCGAGGCCGTCCTCGGGCCGGTCTGTCCGGCCACCCGAGTCCTCGGCGACTATCCTCGCCCTGGCAAAGTTGGGCACCAAGGGACCTTCTCTGCCGTCTATCAACTCAGCGGCGCCGAGGCACCGTTGCTCGCTGACAACGCCAAGCTCACGATCGCGCAAAGGGCACCCACAGGCACTGTTCCCTCGCCAAGCCGGGGCATAGGCATGTGGTCGTACCGGCTGAGCTACACAGATGGTTCGAGTGTCGAGTTCGTCGTGCGCGGGGGCTTGTTGGAGGACTGCACACGGGTGCGAGCGGGGAAGTGGCAGTGCACAGGTCCGGGACGCTTCGAGGGTTTCGGCTGCACGTACGGCTGCATAGACGACTCCATCGGCTACATCTTGGGGACCATGGTCTATCTGCCGAGCACAGCGTTCAACCTGCTCGGCCGAGCGGTCGAAAGCCGTGACTCACTTCACCCCCGTTCGGAGCGGTCAAGATTTGGTCCACTGACTTGTGTCGGTATTGTCTCCGACGAGACTTTGTGTCTGCTGAGCGACGGTCAGGTTGACAGCCTCACCGGTCCGGGTTCGAGCGCAACAATCGGATTGCCCTGGACCGAAGCGCGACTCCTAAGCGAGCACGCCAACGCCCCGATGGCCGACTTCACCCTTTCTGGCATCCCGAAAGAGCCATACGTCCTGTCGATGCCGTGGTCGACGACCTTCTGAGGGCACGCGCAACTTAGTGGGGCGATGATTTCGAGCCGGGTTGTGACAGCGATAGGACCTATTGCCTGTCTGGTGAGGAGTGTCCGCGAGAACTGTCTTGACCGGTCCCTTGGGACGCGTGCCAAAGTCCATGGTTCCGGGCCAGGTAGTCACCTTGCCGAGCGATCCGAGCCTCCGAGTGCTGTACGTACATTGTGAAAACCGCTAAAATAAAGGGAAAACTAGCTATACCGTGGCGTGGCTCTCGCAGCATCTCGACCACGATGCTCTGCGGGTCCATCCTGGACCGCCCTTCATCGGCACATTCGGGCGTGCGGATAAGCGGAGGGTGAGTAGCGCACTGAGCGGTGCCCAGGCCGTCAGTGATGGTGCTACGCCCAGATGTACTCCTCAGCGATAGCGCCAGCGCGCCATTTGGCTACCGTCACCATACGTGCGCCGTTGGCGAACTCCCCGACGACGCACGTCCACTCTCCGGACCCGAACCTGATCGGGTGGGACGTGATCTGGGGCGGTGTACCGCCGCCGCTGTGCTCGACGTATGACTTCATAGCCTCGATGTGCTCCTCGATGCCGTGGGTCTGGGGCTGTCCTTGCCAGTCCACGAGTACTTCGTCGGTGTGATAGTGAGCGAAGACGCCTGTCCAGTCGGTGTTGTTCCATCCCACGAAGTCGAGTTCATCCATGCCTTGAAGGTTGCGATCGACTGCGTCGTCGTTCGGCATATCCAGAGCGCCTCCTCTCTTATCGAGCACCTACCACTCACGCCCAAGGTAATACCCAAGGGCCGTGACGCCGCCCCTGCCCCGATCGCCGGTTCGACGGCGCACAGAAAGACGGGAGCAGAACCGTCTCTGGGGCACGCCGAACCGGCAGGGATACGGGCGGTCGGAGACACAGCCTTTCTGACCCGCAGGTCAAAAGGTCGCCGTCGGCTACTCCTCGGTGGTCCACATCTCGGGGTACACGTCGAACCACCCCTCCAGCGCCTTCAGGTAGGCGAGGTCGGCCTCAGTCAGAGCGACGTCGTCGTGCTCCTCGACGGCTCGGAGGAACACCGCCGTGCCCTCCAGCTCCTGCAGCTCCCTGCTGCCATAGGTGGCCACGAAGGCGGGGGCCAGTTGGAACCAGTCCGGCCAGTCCTCCACGACGTGGTCGGCGGTGATCGAGGTGGCTAGCAGGGCGCTCGTGTAGAACCTCATACGCTGCACGGCGTGCAGTCTCAGCTCGTCGTCATCGTCGAGGTACTCCAAGAGCCGCTCCTCGATGGCGTCCAGGTAGCTGACCAAGAACTCGTTCACCGGGTCCCATCTTGGCGCATCACCGAGAGCCGAGGAGGTACTCCAGGCTCATCGGCTGCGTTCAAGGGCCGACCGACCTTCGCCGATATTGATAAACGGTGTAGGACCCCGGCTGCCTTGCGAGGATAAGCAAAGGGGGGCGTGGCGGGCGCGCGTCGACTTGGCTCCGTACACTCTGGAGTAGCGATCTTGTAAGGCGAGTGGTTGCGGTTCACAGGTTGAAGCTCTGTGTATTGGTTGGGGCCAGTGGCCTTGGTCTGCTGGCACTGGCTGTGCTCATTCTGCTCACAAACACCGTGGCGCTCGTGATCACACTGGCCATCGTGGGCACGATCATTTTCCTGCTCGTCCGGTGGGGCCGTGCAGAGGAACGCAGGACGAACGCAGGAAGATAGATCGGCCAATCACGGACGCTGTGTTGACGAGAAACTCGTCCACGCGGCCGTCATGGTCCACCAGGGCGGGGTGTGAGGTGCCCGAGCCTCAGGCCGCTCGGGAAGCCAAGGGTGCCGGCATCGGGACACCGTTCGGGGCCGTACCCGTCACCACACACGCTGCTCAGCATTTGGAGCGAGCGTTCAAGGGCCGACCGACCCGAGTCGATACTGAAAGAAGGTGCACGACCCCCGGTCGCCTTGCGAGGGAAGCCAAAGGGGCCGTGCACCTGTCATCCTGGCCGAAATGCTCCAGGAGACGCTTCCAACTAGTCAGGGTATAGCCTTTGTGATTGCCACCAGTAGACACGGGGTGGCGCAGACTGTTGTCTTGGGGGGTGAGTCGTCAGCGCGTTGACCAGTTGAACCGCCGATCGGACTTCCCCTGCCGGTCGCTGACCTGGCTTCGGGTCGTATCTGGGTGAGGGAAGTCGTCGAGCGGTGGGCGATGCAGACGGGGCGAATCGAAAGGACGGATGCCATGCCGAAGTGGGAGTACAAGCTCATTCAGTGGAAGTGGTTGCTTAACTATGGCGCATCGCATCCCGCCGATGCGCTTGCGAAGAACCTGGACCTCAATGGCTTGCAGGGCTGGCGACTGAGTTGTCAGATCACACTCGACGTTGGCTCCCAGCAAGTCGAATATGGAGTATTCACACGAGAGATTGCTGACAGTGCAGTTGCCAGCTCGGCAAGCTCTTCCTCCACGGATGTACAGGAGGTAGACCGACCCGTTTCCTAAGTGCCCATTCGCGCAGCCGACCCGGGAGCAACACTGGAATGTCCTCAGTCGACTCGTTGAGTAGTTCCCAACGATTCTCGTCGCCCACGAACGTCTCAGGCGCTCGGGAAGCCATCGGTTTTCGGCGTCGAGGCACCGGTCAGGGCCGTAATACCTGTCGCCACACACGCTGCTCACCATTTGGAGCGAGCGTTCAAGGGCCGTCCGACCCGAGTCGATGTTGATAGAAGGTGCACGACCCCCAGTCGCCTTGCGAGGGAAGCCAAGGGGCCGTGCACCCCGTCATCTCGGTTGAGACGCTCCAGCAGCCGCTTGGCGATCGGTCCAGGTAGACGGACGAGGAGGTCACTTAGGGCAGCATTCAAGAAGGCATGGACATCGGCGCGCTCTGGCGCGATACTTCCAGTCTCAAATCAACAACTCATCCGGGGGGGAATCTGAGTGAAGTTTCAACGCGGTTTAACGAGCGTCGCCTTGCCCGCAGTTCTCGTGCTCGGGCTGATCGCTGCAATCGGTAATCCTGCCGGAGCCGGGGAAAAGCCGAAGGCAACCGGCATTCTCTACGTTGCGCCCCTAAAGGGCCGAGCGAAGCTGACGGCCGTTTGCGCGTCTGCGACGTTCCACAGCATCAACGCCGCCATCAAGGCCGCGGCACCAGGTGACACCGTTGCCGTCTGCCCTGGAACCTACAGGGGGTCGGCGTCCCTGTCGGTGAAGTCCAAAGCCGGGACCATCAGGATCACGAGTGGCGCCCTCATAGCAAGCCGGATACACCTCTACGGCATGCCCGGGGCGGTCATCGACGCCACAGGGCTCGTAAATGCCGTCACACTCTTCGGCCCTGGTGCCGCGGGCGCCACCGTACGCGGCTTCACCGCCGAGAATGCGATAGGTGAGGGCATCCTCGCTGCCGGTACCGACGGGGTCACGATCGCGCACAACACCGTCGTGCACAACGACAACGGCACCTCGAAGAGCCCCTGGCCCTTCTGCACGGCGACCGGGAACGTCCCGAACGACTGTGGCGAGGGCTTGGGCATTCTCACCACATCGAACTCGATGGTCAAGGAGAACACCATCGAGTTCAACTCGGGTGGCATCCTTGTGTCCGACGATCTCGGCCCGACGAGTCACAACACGATCGAGGGCAACCTCGTCGAGGACAACGAGTCCGACTGCGGCATCACCGTCGTCGGACACAACGCGGGCGGCGCCAACGCGAAGGGCGTCCCGCAGCCGAGTGTGGGGGGCGTCTTCGACAATCTCATCACCGCCAATATGGTTATCAGCAACGGTACGACAAGCGAAGGTGGTGGCATTCTCTTAGCGGGCCCCGCCTCGTACAACAACACCATCACGGACAACGAGATCGCCGGAAATGGCCTGGCCGGTGTGACGATCCATGAGCACGGCGTCGATGCCCTGAGCGGCGATGTCATCAGCGGCAACTGGTTCGGGACGAACGACGTCACCGGGGACCCTGGCACGCCGGACCAGGTCACGACGGGTGTATTCGTCGAGCGTGACAGCCCGAAGTTTCCGACCGTCTACATCACCGTCAAGGACAACACGATCGCGTGGGATGTCATTGGCATCTATGACATCACAGGATCACGCGGCCTAACCCAGAGCGGCAACAAGTTCCTCCATGTCAAGGAGCACGTGAAGCTGTGACCTGAGACCTGGCACATCGCTGGAAGGCAAGGCTCCGCCCCCGCAGGAAGCTCGCTCGCCGGGCAGAACTGTGGGGGCGGTTTGCGTCTGAAGCACCGGTCGGGTCCCACCTGCCGTCGCACACACTGCTCGCCGTTTGGAGCGAGCGTTCAAGGGCCGACCGACCCGAGTCGATATTGATAGAAGGTGCACGGCCCCCAGTCGGCTTGTGAGGGAAGCCAAGGGGCCGTGCACCTGTCATCCTGGTCGAGGTACTCCAGGAGACGCTTTTTGACGGAATCCTCGTGCCGACGAGAAAGTCGTTCACTTGGATTCCACCTTGGTTCATCACCGCAGGCCCATTACTTAGCTGTGACTGGCTCGCGCAGATCGTGGTAGCGAGTGCACGACCCCCGTCACCTTGCGAGGGAAGCCAAGGGACCGTGCACCCCGTCATCCCGTTAGAGGCCCTCCGGGAGACGCTTGTTGATGGAGTCCAGGTAAACGACGAGAAAGTCGTTCACTGGTCCATCTCTGCTCCGGCACGTCGGCGGTGTTCAAGGGCCGACCGATCCGAGTCGATACTGATAAAAGGTGCACGACCCCCGGTCGCCTTGCGAGGGAAGCCAAGGGGCCGTGCACCTGTCATCCTGGCGGAGATACTCCGAGGCGCTCATCTGGTCGATACCCTGCGAAGGTTCCGACAGCAGCAGCCTTCTCGCCGGTGAGTTGGAAGCCCTCTCAGGCCGACCACGATCAGGCAGACCTGATCAGTTCTCACCTGATTGCACGAGGCGCCTTGCGCCTGTGGAGGCGCCGTCAGGGGGAGTGTTGAGCGCGGTCACGGGCTTAGAGTTGGCTATCGACAGTGAACGAGAATCCCCATCCGCTGATACCCCCGAGGGTGGACTGAAAGCAGTAGGAGCTGCAGGGTGGCTCTGGCGAACAGACCGGCTGCTCTTCCTAGCCATGCTGGCAGTGGCGTGAGTGCTCATCTGGGCTACTCGAAACTGGCACTCCTGCCCGGAGAGGGTACCTCCTGGTCGTCGGGTGGGGTTGGTCCGAACGGTGACCAGTCCGAGTCAGTCCACAGGGAGTGCGGAAAAACCTAGAAGCAAACGTTGTTCCTCGATGACGAGGACTCCCATATCTGGAGGAGCGCCCCTCCGGTCGTGCGGTCGAGAATCCGGTTCTGGCATCCGGAGCCACCGCCCATGATCGACGCGACGAAGTAGATGTCCCCATCGGCACCAACCGCGGGGGCGCCGATGTCCGCAATCGGTCGGATGTGCAGGTCGCTCAGAAGTTCCTGGTTCGTGAGGAGCGGGACAAGGCGGCTGCTGGTCACTCGGACGAGGTTGCCGTCGTAGGTGGCAACCACCTCCCCGTCGCCCACGGCGAAGTCCACTCCCTGATAATCGGGGTAGCCAACGGATGAACCGTCGCTTCGAACGACCAGAAGCTCGTTGCCATGGCCGTAAGCAGTATTCCCACCGCCACTCATGCACCCGAAGACGTGGAATCCCGGACCCGGTATGCCGCTTCCGCAATCGACCGACGCGACCGCTGGGACGGGGTCCGAAGCGTCCTTGATGAAGCGACCGGACGAGGTCAAGAGCAGATTCGGACCGAATCTCTGGTCGTGGATGTCGTTGACGCACAGGTTGGCGTCCACAGCCAACGCTCCACCCGGCGACAGTGAGAGGGATGCGCCGTACAAGAGAGCGGACTCCGCTGGCACAGATCGGACGGGTCCGGACGGACAGCTCGGATGAAGCCCAGCAATGGTGCGGATCGTGCCCGCAGGCGTGATCTCCCGAATCACAGTGTTGAGCTTTCCGCCGCTCGACGAGACCGGTGCCTGATAGCGACCGGCCTGGGTAAAGTACAACGTCCCGTTGGGCGTAATCACGAGGCTGTCGGGATCATTAACCTCGGCGCGGTCGGAGCGACCACCGTCACCCGTCAACCCGGCCACGCCCGTCCCGGCGACGATCCGGAACTTTCCCGATGGCATCCATTCGAGAACTTCGTTGCGACCGCGATCAGCGATGTAGAGGTCGCCGTCGTGCGAGACCGCCAACCCAATCGGCTGATCCGGCGTCACCTCGCCAGTCGAGGCAGAGACCGTCTTGGACGGTGACGACGCGCTCGTCGTGCGTGCTCGGGCACTGGGGCGGGTGACAAAGGCGTAGCTGACACCGCTGACGGCTATGGCGACGAGCACCACGATGCCAATGAGCAACCGGCGCTTGCGTTGGCGCTGGCGTGCTTCCTTGATGAGCGCCTCCGCGTTCAAGCATTCGGTTGCTTCCGCCAGAGGTACTTCGAGGACCTTCACCAGGGCTCCTACGAGACCCGCTCGATTATCGCCACGGCTTGAGGTTCAACTGGCCACATGGTTCTTCTCCTGCCAGAGAAGGCTGACATGACTTCCCGCGACCGAGACAAGCTGCTGATGCGCCTCGAAGCCCACATCACCAGGAACCTCGTCGGCGTAAAGAACGTTGCCGGGACCGAAGGCAAAATAGGTCAGCCAGAAGTACTGGCCTCCGGGGACCGTTGTGAAGGTGTAGCTCGTAACGAGTCGGGTTCCCTCGACGCGAAGGAGGTTCGACCCATCCTCTCCATAGACGGTGCCATCGAGTCCGCGCTCAAGTACCGAAGTGTTGCCGCCGCTCCGCCTTGCGTAGCCCACTATGCCGCCGACCTCGGTCGCAACTCCGCTTGGAGCTACCTGCCAGATGGACCAGCCGTTGAACCCGGACACGTCGATATTCCCATGGGCGTCGACGGCGATTTGTGACAGGCTCCTCGCGAAGGCGCCCTTGAGAGGCCCGGACGTGACCACGGCGCGCAACGTGGCGAACCTGCCAGAAGCGTTCAGGCGCAGAATCTGTAGTCCGTCCGAGATGTATAGCAGTCCAGCCGGGCTGAGGGCGATGTAGAGCGGGGATTCGAGGGGAGCCGAGAGCGCCGGGGTACCGTTGGCGACGATGCCGCTATGGCCATCGCCAGCAATCGTCGTGATGGTGCCAGCGGAGTTGACGACCCGGACGCGGCCGCCGTCGGCGATGTAAAGGTCACCGCCCCGGCCGAAGGTGATGTCGGACACGTTGGACAGGGCGGCCTTGGTCGCAGGACCCCTATTTCCCGAGTAGCCGTCACTGCCGTTCCCGGCCACGACGCGGAACTGGCCGTTGGTGAGACGGAGGAGGACCTCATGGCGTTGCTCGTCCACGACATAGAGAGCACCGTTCGGACCCACAGCGAGCGGTCCGGCGAGTTTGAGCGAGACGACCCGGCCCATGGGTGGACCCGCGAGCTTCGGCTTGGCCGGACTCGCCGTCACTTCGTGGGCAGCGGGACGACTGGTAAGTGTCGCGACGGCGGTGAAGGCGCCTGCGATGGCCAGGACGATGATTACGGCGAGGGCGGAGTAGCGCCGACGTTGCCGTTGGCGCGCCTCTCTGATTAGCGCTTCGGCATCGGGGAGGTCTGTCGTTGCCTGTCGGAGTTCTTCGATGGCCTTCATGACCGCTCCTACGGCAGCTGCTCGATTATCTGCAGCAACTCGTCCCGCCCATAGCCGAACCTGCGGGCCAGCTTGACCAGTTCCCGCGCCTGCTTGACGACGAGGCTGCGATGAGGAGCGACACCGGTGACCGTCACGCCGCGCCCGCGGGAGAACTCCAAGATGCCCTCGTCGCGGAGAGTGTGCAGCGACCGGAATACCGTGTTCGAGTTGACTCTGAGCACAGCCGCCAGGTCCCGAGCCGGGGGAGCCGTTCGCCGGGCTTCGCCTCTCCCTCCGCGATCGCCCTACGGATGGCGGCAGCGACCTGTTCGTGGAGCGGGACCGGGCTGTCGAAGTCGATTTCCACCTTCGGTGTGGTACTACTCACACTGTGACTATACGCTTCGCCCGGCAGGCGTCAAGAGCGGGCCAGGAGGGATGCCGTCGTGACGTACCGGGTGCAAGGCTGTGGTGCTATAGCTGTCCACAATGCGCCGGTTGGGCCTCCTCGCGGCAGTTGCCATGACGCTGCTGCTGGCCGCGAGTCCCAGCCTGGCCTCTTACGGGGTGTCGCGCACCCGGTCCCTTGGACATTCTTGCTGACTAACTGATGATCGTTCATGCCGCTTGTGCGGCCATGGCCGCCTGGTAGGCCTCGCGAGGCGTCATGTGGCCGTGCCGCTCTATCAACCACT
>JBKQMT010000086.1:0-44414 GCA_052146595.1 Acidimicrobiales bacterium | reverse complement strand
GGGCACTCATAAAGGGTACTGCCACGCGACCGGATGACAATCTGGCAGCCGGCCGACGAAGTCCTCGAGATTGTCGTCCTTCCCAAACGCTTGCCGGAGATCGGCGACGATGTGGAGGAGAAGCGGGTCACAGCCGACACTGTCGAGATGATCGCGGAGCAGGTCGGTCGCTCGTTCCAGATTGCCGGAGGCCGCGGTGCGGAGGACCTCGACGTGGTGGCGTTCCCAGTTCATCTGCCCGCGACTGTGACGTTGGCCTGAGGTTCCGGTGGTGGCGTCGAGGTCGGAGAGGGCGAGCTCGAAGGCCGGGTCGGCTTCGGCCGCGCAGACGGGCATCACGACTCGTGAACTCATGGTCCGGATCGGTCACTCCAGTCCACGTGCAGCCCTTATCTACCAGCACGCCACCGAGGAGCGCGACCGCGCGGTAGCTGACCAGCTCGACACACTGATTGCTTCGACGGAACGGACGCCGCGGGCAAAGGTAGTGAAACTGCCGCGCGATCCACGCGCGGTAGATGCGGGCTAGCGCTCACGGCACTGATCCAAGACGGGGGACTCTGATCAGCATAAAGATTGGAGGCGGCGCCCAGAATCGAACTGGGGTACAGGGCTTTGCAGGCCCTTGCCTAAACCACTCGGCCACGCCGCCCGGTCAAGCAGATGTCACCCAGAGCGCCGCCGGCTGGGGCAAACGGACACTCGCATGAGCAGCGCAACCCTACCGCGCTGATCGTGGCTCCGAGCATTGAGACATGCCGTGCCGGTGAGGGCGACCTGCGGGGAACCGGTGATGGCGGCGGCTGGCGAGGTGCTCCGCCCGATGGTTGATCCTGGCGAACGTCTCCTGCTCACTGAACCGCGGGCGCGACCGAACCGGACTCCCGCGGCCACAGCCGCGACGTGACTAACCTGAGGTCGCATCGCAGGGAACCCGGTACGAGTCCGGGGCTGAATCTCGCCAGCCCCGGGCACGTCGCTGGTCTAGTAGCTTCACCGGCCACGGAGCGGTCGGCCCCGTCAAAACTCGGTGCCGTCAGACACCGGTCGCGTGAAACCCGCCGTCAACATGGACGATCTCTCCGGTCGTCCGGGGGAACCAGTCCGAAAGAAGTGCCACGCAAGCTCGTGCGATCGCCTCGGAGTCCTTGACGTCCCAGCCGAGGGGGGCACGCCCGTCCCAGACGTTCTCGAAGCGCCCGAAGCTCGGGATCGACCTCGCCGCCACCGTGCTGATCGGACCGGCCGCGATGAGGTTGACCCGGATGCCACGCGGCCCGAGATCGCGAGCGAGGTATCGGGCGAGCGACTCCAAAGCGGCCTTGGCGACGCCCATCCAGTCGTAACCGGGCCACGCCACGCTGGCGTCAAAGTCGAAACCGACGATCGAGCCCCCGCTCGTAGCTCTGCTGAGGAGCGGCGCGAATGCCGCCGCGAGGACCTTGAGCGAATAGGTCGACACCTCGATCGCGCTCGCCACGTCCTTCCAACCTGCCGGAAGGACACCGCTTCCGAGGCAGCTCTCCGGCGCGAAGCCGATGGCGTGGACGACGCCGTCGAGCACCCCCCACCGTTTCTCGAGCTGATCGGCCACCCGGTCTGCCTGCTCCTCGACCGTGGCGTCGAGCTCGTAGACCTCGACCGGTGCAGGTAGCTTGCGGGCTGCACGATTCGTGAGCGAAAAGCCCCGGCCGAAGCCGGTCAGTGCCACCTCGGCACCTTCCTCCAGGGCGAGGCGTGCCGCGCCGAAAGCGAGGGAGTCATCGGTCAGCACCCCGGTGACCAGGATGCGCTTTCCTTCGAGTATCCCCACGTTTCCTCCCCAGCGTCGATATGCCGATACAGCCCTCCGAGGTTAGGTACGTGACCTGGAGGTCAGCCTGCGGTAGAGCGCCGAGGTCTCGGGATGGATGCCGAGCAGTGGATCACCCTCGAGCTCGAGTGCCACCGCCAGGCTACGCAGTGCAGCGTCCACGCCGCCGCGGTTGCCGAGCCCGTCCGCCGCAAGCATCAGCAAACGGTAGAGCCGCTCGTCCCAAGGCGAGGCCAGCAGCCCCTGGAGTGCTGCCCAGTGGGCTAGTCCGGCGTCGCCGCGCTCGAGCGAGTGCTCGCCGAGGCGGCAGGCGAGATCGACCACTGAGGCCTCTATCGCCGCCGTGAAGCCCTCCAGCTGGGCCCATTCGCCCCGCTCGAGGCCGTCGAAGGGACGGCCGCGGACCAGCGCAAGGGCTATCCGCCAAGAATCCGCCCCGCGCTCTCTTGCGGCAAGGTACTTGAAACGGTCCCAGTCGGTGTCGACCTCGACGATGCGATGCCGCCTGGCCTCCTTGCGGAGACGGGGGCGGCCGTCGCTCGCGAGGCCGAGCGCTCTTCTCGTTTCCGAGAGCCGGTTCGCGAGCGTCTGTACCGGCACTCGTCGCTCCGGCCACAGAGCGGTCGCGAAAGTATCTGTGGTCGTGCCTTCAGGATGCATGGCGAGGAAGGCGACCAGTTCAGTCAGCCGCCTGCGGTGCCTGAACGACTCGAGAGCTCCGTTGACCTGCACGTTCCCGAGCAAGCCGACCTCGATCGGGAGGGCCGGGAGAGCCGGCGTCGGCATCGTGTCTCGCGCCCGCGGCGGGACCGTGGCCCTGACGGGCGGTTCCTCGAGCTCGGCGAGGTCGACGCCGTTGATCCGGCGTCCGTCTCCGAAGGTGAGTGTGGGCTGGCCTGCTGGCTCCGGGGCGAGCTCCCACAGGCACAGCGCGCCCTGCGCGCTCGCGCAGCACAGGAGGCCGACACCGGTGGTCTGCTCGCAGAAACGGACCAGCTCGCCGAGCAGCGGGTCGGCCGGATCACTCGCCCACGGCGGAACGATCACACAGATCGAAGGCGAGCTCGTCCCGTCCATGGAGCGGACTGCGACCGCCTCGAGGGCCGCCGCCAGATCCGGGACGTGCCTGGTGCCCTCGAGGCGGGGCATCGGCTGGTCGAACGCGACCAGGATCAGGGTCTCGAGATCCGACCATCGCCGGGTGCCGAGCTCCATCGCGATCTCGGCGAGCTTCGCGCCGACCGCGGGCTGGTCCCCCTTGAGCATCGTCGAGGAGACGGCCACGAGGTCGACCAGGGCCCGGCGCCCGTGCATCTCGGACAAGGTGACCAGGGCGGCCTTCCGGGCTGCGCGCGTGATCGCCGGCGTGACCGGGAGCGAGGCGATGATTCGCGAGTCACGGGGCAGGCTCCAGGACTGAGCGAGCCTTCCTCGAAGAAACGGCCACGGCGGCGCCTCAGAGGTCGGCAGGTGAACCGTGACCGAGTCCGGGCCGAGTTGGAGGACGTCCGCGCTCACCGTCAGCCCGAGCGATGCCGCGGCGTCCGCGGCCACGCCGAGGGCGAGCCGGCTCCACTCGGAGTCCTCGAGATGGACCGCCGGCCGCGAACGCCCGGTGGCAGGCGGGCCGGGCGGCGAGGCGTCAGCCCGAAGAGGCTGCCTCTCGATTGTGTTCGGCATCTCGCCGGCGGTCGAGGTGTTTGACCAGACTCTTTGCACCTTGAGCAGGCCGCTCAGGGCAAGCAGGCTGGTTGGATGAGCCGCCTGACTCTGGCGCATGCCTCCAAGCTCGCTGCCCGAGGTGCTCGGAGTCGGCGAACTCATGGGGGCTCCTGTTTGCAAGACGCATGTGGCCGGCCACACGAGGACGAGACCGGTCGGGTTCGTACGGCGGTCGGCCGGGACGCGGAGGTCTCTCCACGTCCCGGCAGGCGCTACATCATGTCAAAGGCCCGCACCTCGGGCCTAGTCGAGTCGCGCGCTCCGCCGCCCGCGGTCGGCACCCCGGGGGAGGCTCCGGCCCGGGCCGGAGCGATCAAAGGGGCCGTTGCGAGTGGCACGCCGCGATAGTCCGCCGGGTCCGTACCGCCCTACCTACCGTCTGACGTACGCGAATCGGTGCCCAGGGCGCTTTGCAACATTGGACCCTCAGCGAGGGGGTCGAGATCCCACCTAAGGAGCGTCCGACATGAACGAAGACGGAGCAACTGGCCAAGAGCCCGCAGTCACGCCCGAATCGGGCACTCAGCCCCCGGCACCGCTCGACGCTGGACCGGCGCCAACGGTTGTCGGAACTGGCGGCCCCTCCGCGGGTGCAGCAGTCCGCAGCTTCGGCCTGAGCCTGACGGCCCGCGCGGTCGGGATCGTCGGGATCGCCACCCTGGTCGTGGTGGGTTTGGTTCTCGGCTCGACGCTGTGGTCCAGCTCCGGCGCGTCACGTGGGACTGCCCACATCCGGACGGTGCTGACCTCGGCTCATGGCGCTGGCGCGGCCTCGGGAGCGACGATCACAGTCACAGGAGACGGTCAGGTCGAAGGCACGCCCGACACCGCCACCTTCGTGGTCGGCGTGAGCACGACCGCTTCCACTGCCGTCGCAGCCCTCGAGCAGAACAATGCCCAGGTCGCCGCCCTCGAGAGCTCGCTCGAGCAGAGTGGCGTTCAGGCCAAGGACCTGCAGACGAGCTGGCTCAACCTCTCCGCCAACACCGACTCGGACGGGAACGTCACCGGCTTCAGCGCCGATGACGAGCTCACCGTGACCATGCGCAATCTCTCGGATCTCGGAGACGCTCTTGACGCCGCCGTGCACGCGACCGGCAACGGCGTCACCTTGGACGGGATCTCGTTCTCCGTCTCGAACCAGTCCTCGCTGCTCGCGGCGGCACGGGCTCAGGCGATGCAAGCCGCCGAGACCGAGGCCACCCAGGTCGCGTCCGGGGGCGGATTGGCGCTCGGCCCCATCGTCAAGGTCACCGACCAGGAGAACGCCGGCCAGAACATCTACTACGGCGGAGGGTTCACGATGGCCACGCCCGCTGGCAACAGCGGCACCGCGGTGCCCGTGCAGCCGGGTCAGCAGCAGATATCGGTTCAGGTGACCGTCGTCTACCAGCTCGTCACTCCCTCCTCCTGAGCGCCGAGCCATTCTCCTCTGTACCTTGGAAAGGACGTCATGGACGGCCCTGATCTCTCCCACCTTCTAGACGGCGCCAGCTCCGAGAAGCCCTCGCCGGAAGTGCTCGCGGGCATCGTCCGCAGGCGCAGGCGCTTGCAGGCCCGCCGCGCCCGCGTGGCGGCGTCGCTCGGCCTCGTGGTAGCGCTCGCCGGAGTGGGCGTGGGCATAGGTGTGAGCCATAAGGGCAGCCCGACAAGGACGGCAGGAGCAACGGTCCCGACGACGCAGCCAGGGCACGGCAACCTCGTTCCGGGACCAGTCGTCGGTGCGCCGAGCTTCACGGCCCGAGCAGGCGCATCTGGGGCAAGCATCGGTCACGCCCCCAAGGGCCTCGACTGGGTCGGAGCGAGATCACGCACCGGATCGGCGGCGTTCGCGCCGGCGGTCTCGGGCGGCAATGAGCAGACCCATGGCGCTGGCTCGGCCTCGACCGCGGGCGGAGCCGAGTCGGGCGGCGAGGGAGTCCTGCCGTACGCAGGAGCTTCCCAGGGTCTCACGCCTGTTTGCGACTTTTCGAACTGCTCCAACGTGCCGTCCGGGTTGCTAGGCGATGCAGTGCTCAGCCACCTTTTCTCTCGTGTGAGCGACGGCGTTACCGTGCGGGCTTTCACTGCCGCCTGGGCCGTAGCACCCATTGATCTCGTCCCGATTACCTCGGGGTCGGCTGAGAGCGGATCAGGTGGAACAGCGAGCGGTTCGTCGTCGGCGGCAGGGATCGGCACGACGACGACCGTTGCCCCTCCCGCCGCGACCGGCACCAGCGGCACGACCGGCAACAGCGGTACGACCGGCACCAGCGGCACGACCGGCACCAGCGGCACGACCGGCAACAGCGGCACGACCGGCAACAGCGGCACGACCGGCAACAGCGGTACGACCGGCAACAGCGGCACGACCGGCAACAGCGGCACGACCGGCGCGACCACGACAACCATCCGCACTTTGCCGCTACCCACGCCTGTCACGTCGGAGAGTTGTGGCCTCACTCAGGGGCTGGTCGTCGAGGTGTCCGACGCGGGGGCGGTCGGAGTGGTCACGGTGCCGCTCGGCCCGACTGCGGCGGAACCGATGGACGTGCTTTCTGATCAGGTCGTCGGCGTCGCGGAGCAGTCCCCGATTGCGGTAGTGGTCGCGCACGCGACAGGTCAGACATCGAGCGTCCGTGCCGAATTCACAGCCGGAGGGCAAGACGAGATGACCGTTGTCGACCAGTGGGCAGTGCTGGTCCAGCAGCTCGGGGCGGGTGGTCTTGGCGGGACCGGAAGCCAGGGCACCGAGACGATGGAGGGTCAGGCATCTGTGGACGCGCTGTCCAGCAACGGGACAGTCCTCGAACAAGCTGACCTGCCAGGATCCGGTGCCTTGGCGATGCCAGTGGCGGCATGCGCCGAGTCGGGCGTCCTCCCGGTGGGGACACCTGTCTCGGGCGGCTCGGGCTCGACCGGCTCGGGCTCGACCGGCTCGGGCTCGACCGGCTCGGTCGGCTCGGGCGCGGTGGGGTCAAGTCCGGCCACCACGGTTCCGGCAAGTTCCGCAGCCAAGCACACCGGCGGCTAATACCGCACGCGGCCGGGAGTCCTCCCGGTGGGACAAACTGTCGTCATCGAAGATGACCGTAAAGGCGAGATCGCCGAGGACTTCGTCACCGTCTACGAGGCGCACTATCCCCGCCTGGTGCGGGCGCTCGAGATCGGTGGCCTGGACCGGCCGAGCGCCGAGGACGTCGCACAGGAGGCCTTCGCCCGCACGCTCGGGCACTGGCGGCGCGTGCGCCTGGGGACGAACCCGCCCGGGTACGTGTACCGCACGGCGTTTCGTCTCTCCCGCGGCTACTGGAAGCGTGAGTACGCGCCAGAAACAGAGCAGGCGGACCGTATCGACACCGCCGCCGAGGCCGTTTCCAACCTGGATCTCGAGTTCGCGCTGCGCCAGATGCCGGCGAGGCGGCGAGCGTGCGCGATGCTGTGCTTTGTCGTGGGGCTCACCCCGAAGGAGGCCGCGCGCTCACTTGGGATCGCCGAGGGCACCGTGCGCAAGCAGCTGGGCCACGCCAGAGACGACCTCCGGCACCTGATCGAGGAGCCGCAACCGCCCAGGTGAGGGGCTCAAGGGCGCAGCCGGAACCCAAGAGGACGAGCTTTGGGGGGTGCCTGGCTGCTAGCGGAATGCTAAAGTCTCCGAAACCGTTCGATTGATATGCAGCAGGCGTGGACGTGGGCGGCGGCCCACGTTTTGTCATTTCCGGGGTACGAATCCATGAGGAGGCAGCGGCGATGGGGACGTCAGACGACGTAGAGCGCATCGCCGCGCCCGTGCTCAAAGCCGCCGGCCTCGAGCTGGTCGACGTCGAGCTCCGTGCCGGCAACATCGTCGTGACGGTGGATCGCGAGGGCGGGGTAGACCTGGACACGCTCGCGTCTGCCAGCAAGGCGATCTCGGCCGCCATCGACCGTGAGGATGTCGGCCCCTCGGGCCGTTACGAGCTCGAGGTGACGAGTCCCGGCCTGGAGCGCCGCCTCCGCCGGCCCGAGCATTTCCAGCGCTTCGTCGGCCACCAGGTCGCCATTCGGACCCTGCCCGGGGTTGAGGGCGAGCGGAGGATCGAGGGTGAGATCCTCGCCGCCGACGACCACGGCGTCGTCTTGACGGCGCCCGGCCTGCCCGAGGGCCGACGCCTCGCCTACACCGAGATCGAGCGAGCCCACACCGTCTTCGACTGGAGGGCCGCGTTGGCACATACCCCCTCGCCGACGGCTCGCAGTGACCGGCGCAGGCAGGCCAAGTCCTCGCCTGGGGCAGTTGGGGGCGAGCGCGTCGACAAAGAGATGGCGGACACGCCATGAGCGCGACGAATTTCGACCTCCTGGAAGCTCTCCAGCAGATCGCGGTGGAGAAGGGCATCGCTGTCGACACGCTGTTCGACGCCCTCGCGAACGCGCTTGTTGCGGCCTACAAGAGGCTGCCGCAGGCCGCTGAGGAGGCTGTCGTCACGATCGACCCGGACTCGGGCGAGATCCGCGTTTACGGCCAGGAGCTGGACGAAGAAGGAAACGTGACCCGCGAGTGGGACGACACTCCCGAGGACTTCGGGCGGATCGCGGCCCAAGCGGCTCGCCAGGTGATCCTCCAGCGCATCCGCGAAGCCGAACGCGACCGCAAGTACGAGGAGTACGCCGGGCGCGAAGGCGACATCGTGACCGGGATCATCCAGCAGAGCGACAATCGCTACACCCTGCTCGACCTGGGCAAAGTTGAGGCTCTGCTGCCCCAGGCGGAACAGGTCCCCTACGAGCGCTACGACCACGGTGCCCGCCTCAAGGCCTACATCGTCGAGGTCCGCAAGACTAGCAAGGGTCCCCAGATCGTCGTTTCCCGCAGCCACCCCGGGCTCATCAAGCGGCTCTTCGAGCTCGAGGTGCCCGAGATCTCCAACGGGGTCGTCGAGATCAAAGCCTGCGCGCGTGAACCGGGCCATCGGACCAAGATCGCCGTCTGGTCCAACGACACCAACGTCGACCCTGTGGGGGCCTGCGTCGGCGCCCGAGGGGCGCGCGTGCGCATGGTCACCACCGAGCTGCGGGGCGAGAAGGTGGACATCGTGCCGTTCTCGGACGACCCGGCCGAGTTCGTGTCCCGGGCGCTTCAGCCGGCCAAAGTCAAAGAGGTGCTGCTGGACGAGGATCGCGGCCGGGCGACCGTGATCGTTCACGACTATCAACTGTCGCTCGCGATAGGCAAGGAGGGGCAGAACGCCCGCCTCGCGGCGCGCCTGACAGGCTGGCACATCGACATCAAGAGCGAGTCCGAGGTGGCAGCCGAGGAGGCCCACTACGCCGAGGGCGACTGGGCCGAGGGCGAATGGGTCGAACAGTCCGGCGAGATGGTCTGGAAGCCGGCCGAAGGCGGCGAGACGCTGTCGGCCGAGGCTTGGGCCGCTGGGGAGGCTGGGGAGGCCGGGGAAGCCGGGGGGGAGACAGCCCTTGAGCAGGCTGCGGTCGAGATCGGCGAGGAGATCGTCGCCGAGGCGGTAGAGGCGGCCGAGGAGATCAAGGTCGAAGCCGAGCTCGACGCTGAAGACGTCGTCGCCGGGGCCGTCGCCATAGCCGAGGAGCTCGCGTTGGAAACCGAGCTCGAGACCGAGCTGGACGCGGCGAGCGACACGCGCTCACCTGTGGTCTCGGACGGGGACCAGACCGCGGGAGACGGGCAGGGGTTGTAGCGGCCCCGCTTCGTACCTGTATCGGCTGTCACCGCGTGGCACCGGTGTCGGAGCTCACTCGCGTCGTGTACACCGGTGACGGCGCGCTTGGCGTCGGGAGCGGCCTTCCGGGGCGAGGCGCTTGGCTCTGTCGTGACTCGCCCGGATGCATCGATCTCGCCGCACGGCGCCACGCGTTCTCGAGGGCACTCCGCCGTCCCGTCGCGCCGGAGGCGGTCGAAGCTCTGCGGGTGAAGTTGTCGCCTCCGGCTGGGGTGCTGGCCGACCTGTAGCGCTGGCTAGTCCCTCCGCCGCTCGCGTCCGAACAGGCGATTGAGAAGAGGATGCGCCGGAGCTACCACGGAGAGATCTGCCTCGGTCGCCAGCTTGTCCCCGCTCGAGTCCTCGGGCAGGACCGCCGGCACCCAGGGCGAGCCCAGGACGCCGCGCCCCGAGAGTGTCGGGACCTCCTCGCCCAGTTCGGGCGTCCCGACTCCGCCCACGGTCTCTTCTGTCTGCTCCTCGTCACTGAGGGCCCGCCTGACGTCGTGCTCGGTCGGACCTGTCGCCGCCTTGTCTCGGTCGATGTCCAGCTCGTCGAATTCCTGCAGCAGGTCGGTGACGCGAGCCACGTGCCGCGCATCGTTCGGCAGGCCCGACCGTCGCAGAAGCTTGCGACCCTCGACGGTGAGGCCGAGCTGGTTCTCGACGTACTCGACGACTCCGAGCTCGATCAAGAGCGTGACCGAAGCCGCGAACCGGGCCGGGTCTGGTCGCGAAGCGGGCGGAACGACCGAGTCCAGGGTCCAGAGAACCTGCATCAGGGGAGCCAGCTCGCCTCCGTTCGCGCGCTCGACTGCCACCAAGACCGCAGCTTCTCCGGGGCCGAAAAGCGATCCCACCGGTCGCAATGTACCTCGGCGCTCTTGTCCCGCACGACTCGGCAAAGGCGCCCTCGGCCGTAGAATGAACACACGGGTGTACTGAGCACCGGCGTTGTGTGAGAATAAGAGGCCGCGCCTGGCTCGGAACCCCGAACGCTGCGCTGCCCCTCGACAGGAGAGGACCGAACCACCAGTTGCCCAAGAAAATCCGCGTCTACGAGCTTGCCCGTGAGCTGGGGCTGACCAACAAGGAAGCCCTTGACATCTGCATCGACCTCGGGATTGGCGTCAAGAGCCACTCGTCGTCGATCGAAGACGCGCAAGCCGACCGCGCCCGGCGGAAGGTTGACCGGGAAGGGCTGAGGCGCGCCGTGCAGCCGGCGGAGCCTGCCGCAGCGCCGGCCGCAGCCTCGAGCGGTTCGGCCGGTTCATCCCATCGCGTGACGGGCGCACCGACTGTCGAGCGGCCTCGCATCGCGCCGGCGCCGCCCCCGCCGACGCCAGCGCCGACGCCAGTGCGTCCTGGCTCGAACGATGGCGCCGTCTCCAAGCCGGCGGCGGAAGCCGCTCCTGCCACTCACGAAGCCCGCCCTGGTCAGCGCCTCGTGGTGAGCAAGTCGACGAGCGAGGTCATCGACTCGCCGCGCACATCTTTGCCCCGGCCGCCTGTTCCGCCGCCTCCGAGTGCCCCCAGGCCCACGTCGGCGCCCGGATCGGTAAGACCGGGGACCATTCCTGGCGGGCAGCGTCCGGGAATCTCGCCACCTCCGGCACCGCCGCGCACGCCAGCCGCACCAGTTCCAGCGACTGCGGCTCAACAAGGCACGGCTGCGGCTCCGCCTGGGCCTCGCGCGGCTGCGTCTTCGGCCGTTGCCTCTCCGGCGGGCAGCTCTCCGTCTGCACCCGGTGTGGATCGCAAGGCGGGCGCTCCCCGTCCGGTCAGCCCCTCGGGCAAGCCGATCCCGCCGCCTCCCGGCCCCCGCTCGAGCACGGGCCGCCCGATCCCGCCCCCGCCTGGATCGCGGCGTCCAGTGCCGCCGAGTGGCCCAGGATCGCGTCCGAGTACGCCCGGCTCCCGCCCCGGGATGAGCCCCTCACGCCCCGGCACCGTCGGCTCCCGGCCAGCAGTCGGCCGCCAGGTCGGCCCACGGCCCGGCACAGGCGCGGGCTTTCAGCGCCCTTCTGGGCACTTCCCGGCTCGGGACGGCGGACGCCCCACCAGTGGTTCCTTCGGAGGAGGTGCTGGCGTCCCGAGCTCGCGCGGTGGCGGCTATACCCCTGGAGGCCCGGCGGGTGCTGCACGAGGCGGACCTGTCGGTCGCGGGCGACCACCGCAGCGCAGGCCCCGTCGCCGGCGGCGCAGCATGGAAGAGCTCGAGCCGATCCAGATGGCGGCCTACCTGCCATCGAGCGCCCCCGTCCCTGATCACGAGGTGATCGTGGAGCGGGGTTCCACGCCCCAGCAGCTCGGCCCGCGCCTCAACAGGTCTGCCGGTGACGTCGTTCGTTTTCTCTTGCTTCAAGGCGAGATGGTCACGGCCACCCAGGCGCTGACCGACGACATGATCGCCCTGTTCGCCGCCGAGATCGGCGCGCAGATCCGCTTGGTGGACCCAGGCGAGGAGCAGGAGGCAGCGCTTCGGGCGAAATTCTTCGGCGACGACGAAGAGGAAGAGGCCGAGGAGGATCTCCAGATACGACCTCCCGTCATCACCGTCATGGGTCACGTCGACCACGGCAAGACGCTGCTGCTCGACCGGATCCGTCACACGAACGTGGTCGCCGGCGAGGCTGGTGGGATCACCCAGCACATCGGCGCATACCAGGTCGATTGGCACGGCCAGCTGCTGACCTTCATCGACACGCCCGGCCACGAGGCCTTTACGGCGATGCGGGCGAGAGGGGCCAGTGTCACCGACATCGTGGTGCTCGTCGTCGCGGCCGACGATGGAGTCATGCCCCAGACCGTCGAGGCGATCAACCACGCCAAAGCTGCGAAGGTGCCGATCGTGACCGCCATCAACAAGATCGACCGTCCGGACGCCGATCCCAACCGCGTGCTCCAGCAGTTGTCCGAGCTCGGGCTCGTGCCGGAGGCATGGGGTGGCGACACGATCACTGTCGAAATCTCGGCGCTCCAGTCCTTCGGCATCGACGAGCTCCTCGAGCAGCTCGTCGTGCTCTCCGAGGTGCTCGAGCTTCGCGCCGACACCGAAGGCGACGCCAGGGGCACCGTGCTCGAGTCGAACCTCGACATCGGCCGGGGCCCGGTCGCGACGATCATCGTGCAGCGTGGCATCCTTCGCGTTGGCGAGCCGATTGTGGCCGGTGCTGCGTGGGGCCGCGTCAAGGCGTTGATCAACGACCACGGCGATCAGATCAAAGAGGCCTTCCCCTCCATGCCCGTGCAGGTGCTGGGGCTGTCGGAGCCCCCGATCGCCGGAGACGAGCTGCGGGTGACCTCGGACCTCTCCGTCGCGCGAACGGTCGGCGACGCCCGTGAGCAGCGTCTACGTTTCACGACGCTCGCACAGGCTTCGTCGGTGTCGACGAGCCCGGGAGCGAAACTCGAGGACCTATTCGAGCAGATCCGAAGGGGCGAGACCGCCACGCTCACCTTGGTGTTGAAGGCAGACGTGCAGGGCTCGCTCGAAGCGGTCACGCAGAGCCTTCTCAAGCTCGAGCGCGACGACGTCAAGGTGGCCTTCGTGCATCGCGCCGTGGGTGGCATCACCGAGAGCGACGTCACGATCGCGGCAGCCTCGGGTGCGACGATCATCGGGTTCAATGTGCGGCCGGACCGGAGGGCACGCGAGCTCGCCGAGAGCCACAAGGTGGAGATCCGCACCTATGAGATCATCTACAAGCTGATCGAGGACGTGCAGGCCGCGATGGTCGGCATGCTGACCCCCGAGATCGAGGAGATCGTCACCGGCGACGCCGAGGTCCGCGAGGTCTTCCGGGTCCCGAGAGTGGGCGCCGTGGCCGGTTGCTATGTCACCAATGGTGTCATCACCCGAGGCTCCAAGGTCCGGTTCCTCCGGGACGGCGTCGTCATCTGGAAGGGCGCAATCTCCTCCTTGCGCCGGTTCAAGGACGACGTCCGCGAGGTCCAGGCCGGCTACGAGTGCGGTATTGGTCTCACCGACTTCCAGGACCTGAAGGAAGGCGACGTGATCGAGACCTTCGACGAACGGGAGATTCCCCGTAGCTGAGCTGGAAGTGCCGTCATCGGCCGCGCGGCCGGTTCTCGTCGGCTGTCGAAGGCTCCCTAGTAGGGTGACCTCGTGATGCGGTGCGACCAGGTCGGTGGGTCAAAAATGGCCTTTGAGGTGCGGTCCCGTGCCTAGGCAGTGGGATCGACGATCGTCTGTGGGCTACCCGCGGACGGCGCGAGTCAACGCCGTGCTGCTGCAGGTGCTGGGCGACGCCCTCGAGCGCCAGCGCGATGACGACGAACGCTTGGCGCTGCTCACGATTAGCGCGGTGAGCGTCGACGCCGACCTTCGTCATGCCACCGTCTTCATGGCCTCCTTGCCTGAAGGAGCCTTGCAAGCTCTCGAGGCGCAGCGCCTCGAGCTGCAGGCGGCCATCGCCCGGGAGGTGCGGCTGAAGCGCACTCCGACGCTGCGATTTGTGGCGGATCCGGCGATCGCCGCCGGCGAGCGTGTTGAGGAGGCGCTACGCCGTGTCCGGCACGATGACGCCTGACGACCGAGACGGAGGACCTGAGCTCCTCGTGCCCGGGGAGCTCGCCGAGCTCGCCGGACCTGCAAAGCCGGCGAAGCCGACCCGGCCGGGCAGGTCCCTGCAGGTCTTGGACGACCCGGGAGGTTTCGTCGTCGTCGACAAGCAGACGGGTTGGACGTCCCACGACGTAGTCGCCCGCTGCCGCCGCCTGCTCGGAACCCGGAAGGTCGGCCACGCCGGCACTCTGGATCCGGATGCCACCGGCGTGCTGATCGTGGGCGTGGGGCGAGCGACACGCCT
The DNA here is from genome assembly GCA_052146595.1 of Acidimicrobiales bacterium. Taxonomy (GTDB): domain Bacteria; phylum Actinomycetota; class Acidimicrobiia; order Acidimicrobiales; family Bog-793; genus Fen-455. The sequence continues at coordinate 30,351 of JBKQMT010000086.1, read as the reverse complement.
GCTGCGTTTCGCATCGGCACTCCCGAAGACCTACGTGGGCGAGGTAGTGCTCGGGGTGACGACTTCGACTCTCGATGCCTCAGGAGACGTGACCGGGAAGTTCGACATGAGCAGCGTCGGCCTGGAGGAGGTCCGTGAAGCGGCGCGTTCGCTGACCGGCCGGATCCAGCAGGTCCCCCCCATGGTCTCTGCGGTCCAGATCGGGGGGCGCCGCTTGCACGAGCTTGCCCGGGAGGGCCTCGAGGTGGAGCGCGCAGCCCGGGGCGTCGAGGTGTTCCGTTTCGACGCGTTCGAAACGGGCGAGTCCGGCTGTTTCCGGGTCCTCGTCGAATGCTCATCGGGCACCTATGTGCGTGTGCTGGCGGCCGATCTCGGCGCCAGGCTGGGCGGCGGTGCCCACTTGCGGAGGTTGCGCAGGTTGGCGGTCGGGTCCTTCAGGGATGTCGAGGCGCTTGCTCTCGAGGACGTGGCGCCAGGGCGTGTGCGCCCGCCCGAAGAGTTCGTCCGGGACCTGCCGGGCGGGGTCGCCGACGATGACCTCGCCCAGGCCCTGGGTCACGGGAGAAGCGTCGAGCGGCTCGCCGTCGGGGTCGTCGGTGACGGGCCCTGGGCCGTGCTCGACAGGTCGGGCCGGCTCGTGGCGGTCTGTGAAGCCGTCGGGCTCGAACGTGTCAGACCCGTGGTCGTGGTGCAGACGAGCGACAGCTCGCGCGCTGGTGTCGGTTCAGCGCCGGGCGACGAGTAGCCTCGCTCGGCGGTGCGACACGACAACGGCAGCGCCGTGACCATCGGGGCCTATGACGGGGTTCATATCGGCCATCGCCAGGTGATCGGGCTGGTACGACGGCGAGCTGCCGAGGCCGGCCTGCGCAGTGTCGTTGTGACCTTTGACAAGAACCCGGCTGCGGTTGTCAATCCGGAGTCCGCCCCGCCCCGGCTCACTGACATCGACCTGAAGCTGGAGCTCTTGACGAACACAGGCGTGGATCAGATCCTCCTCCTCGACTTCGATGCCGAGCGCGCCAGGGAGAGGGCCGAGGATTTCGTGACCGAGGTGCTCGTGGGCGAGCTCGCGGCCCGCGTCGTCGTCGTCGGCGACGACTTCCACTTCGGCAACCAGCGTCGGGGCAACGTGTCGTTGTTGCGGAGGATGGGCGAGGAGGCGGGTTTCTCCGTGGAGCCGGTTCATCTCGTCTCCGACCAGTGGGCGCACAAGATCGTGTCATCGACACGAATCCGTGGTCTCATCGCCAACGGCGAGCTCGCCGAGGCGCAAGCCTTGCTCGGTAGACCGCACGAAGTCCGCGGGATCATGGTCGCCGGCCACGAAGCGGGGACGGGAGACCCCCGTTTGCTGCTCGAGGTGCCCGCCGAGATCCTGTTGCCGCCACCGGGTGAGTACTCGGGCTCAGCGCTCCTCAGCACCGGCGAGAGCTTCGCAGCTCGCATCGTCGTGGCCAGCCGGGTTGGCAAAGGCCCGCAGGAGCTCGAGATCTCAGGAGCGGAGATGCCTTTGGCGCCGCTGCCGTTCGTGGGCGCCACGGGCGATGTCGTCCGGGCTCGTTTCGGCTGAGAAACAAGTCCGCGCCTCGGCTAGGGGCCACGATGCTGCCGAGTCGTGACAGGCTGCTTCCATGCCGCGTAAGGGTAAAGTGACAACATGGCGATCTTCTCCATACGGGTGTTCGGCGACCCTGTCCTGCGTCAGCGGGCCGCGGAGATCGAGGAGATCGACGCCAAGATCATCCGCCTCTCCGAGGAGATGATCGAGACGATGCGCGACGCGCCCGGTGTGGGCTTGGCGGCTCCGCAAGTGGGCATCGAGCGCCGCATCTTCGTCTACGACGTGGGCGAGGGTGCCCGGACGGTGATCAACCCGGAGATAGTCGAGTCCAGTGGCGAGTGGGAGTACGAGGAAGGTTGCTTGTCGGTTCCCGACCTGCACTGGCCGATCATCAGGCCGAAGGAGGTCCATCTTGTGGGTCTCGACCTTGAGGGAAACGAGATCTCCATTGAAGCCGACGAGCTGCTCGCTCGAGTCTTCCAACACGAGCTCGACCACCTCAACGGGATACTGCTCCTGGAGCACCTGGACAAGGACCAGCGCAAGCAGGCTATGCGTGTGTTGCGCGCGAGGACGCTTCCCGACACAACCGGGAGCAGCCTCGGCGTCTGAGCCGGGCCTTAGGAGTCGCCGCCGATGACGAGGCTCGCGTTTCTGGGCTCTCCTGAGGTCGCAGTCGTCTCCCTGCGGGCGTTGCACGATGCCGGCCATGATGTGGCGCTTGTCGTGACAGCACCGGATCGTCGCCGTGGCCGTGGGAGCGCCCTCGTGCCGACGCCGGTGAAGCGATGCGCGCTCGAGCTCGGGATCCCGGAGTCGAGCCTCGTGGCGGACGTTGTCGAAGCGAAGGTCGAGATCGGTGTGGTCGTTGCCTTCGGGACGCTCATCCGTCCCGAAGTGCTCCAGAGGGTGCCGATGGTGAACCTGCACTTCTCGCTGCTTCCCCGTTGGCGCGGCGCCGCGCCGGTGGAGCGCGCCATTCTCGCCGGCGACGACAGAACCGGCGTCTGCCTCATGGCACTCGAGGAGACGCTGGACACGGGCCCCGTGTACGCCCGAGTCGAGGTGCCGATACTTCCCGGCCAGACCGCCTCCGAGCTCAGGGTCACCCTCGCCAGCATCGGCGCTGACCTCCTGGTCCAGCGCCTCGCCGGCGGTGTCGCGACACTCGGCACCCCGGTGCCACAAGTGGGCGAGGCCGTGTACGCGCGGAAGATCGAGCGCAGCGAGCTGGAGCTCGAATGGGCGCGGCCGGCCGTCGAGCTCGACCGGGTCGTGCGCGTCGGGCGTGCGTGGACGACGTTCCGGGGGAAGCGCTTCATCGTAGAGCGCGTCCGGGTCGTTGACGACGAGCCCCTTGGCGAGGGTCCACAGGCGGGCGGTGACCCGGCCACTCGCGCCGCGGCGGGCGGTGAACCGGCCACTCGCGCCGTGGCGGGCGGTCGCAAGCCCAGGCGGCCCGCACCCGGCACCCTGCTCGGCGACGAGGTGGTCTGCGGTGTGGGCCGCCTCGAGCTGCTCTATGTCCGGCCGGAGGGACGTTCCGTGCAAGCCTTTGATGAATGGCAGCGCGGTGCGCGGCCGACGGCGCATGAGCGTTTCGGCACCTAGCGCATGCTCGAGCGGGGTCTTGGCTACCGTGGAGCGGGTGGTCGTAGCCTTGAAGCGCACGCATGCCCCCGGCCTTCCCAAGCTGGCCGACGGTGAGCTGAAGGTCGCCCCTTCCATCCTGGCCGCCGACTTCGGAATGCTGGCGAGCGAGGTGGCCAAAGTGGCCGGAGTGACGGACTGGTTGCACGTCGACGTGATGGACGGGCACTTCGTCCCCAACATCACCATTGGACCGCCCGTGGTCGAGTCGCTCCGGCCGCACACGGGGATGTTCTTCGACTGCCATTTGATGATGACGAACCCGGGGGACTTCCTCGAAGCGTTCCGCGATGCCGGTGCAGGCTCCTGCTCGGTGCACGTGGAGGTCGGTGAGACCAGGGCGCTGTGCGCCGAGATGAGGGGCCTCGGCCTCGGAGTAGGGCTCGTCGTGAACCCGGAGACCCCCTACGAGGCGGCGGCGCCATACCTTCGGCTGGTCGATCTCCTGTTGATCATGACCGTGCACCCCGGTTTCGGGAGCCAGTCGTTCATCTCGGATGCCGCGCCGAAACTAGCCGAGGCGCGGGCCCAGGCCGAGCGCGAAGATCTCCAGGTCACCCTCCAGGTGGACGGTGGCATTGACGAGGCGACCGTCGCGTTGGCTGCCTCTATGGGTGCGCGCTGCTTCGTGGCCGGTACGGCAGTATTCCATGCTCCTGATCCGGCCGAAGCCGTGCGCCGGCTTCACGCCGTCGCATCGAGGGCGATCTCGGTGGACCGATGAGCACTTCGGCGACCGAGAGCGTGGCGGCCGAGAGTGCAGCGCCCGAGACTACGGCGGCCGAGAGTGCAGCGCCCGAGACCGCGGCGGCCGAGCCGGGCCACGTCCAGCTGCAGGCCAAGGTGTGCACCGTCTCCGACGGCGTGGTCGCCGGCGTGCGCGAGGACACCTCGGGCGCAGCGCTCGCCGAGCGCCTTGAAGCCGCGGGCTACCGTGTCGTCGAGCGACGAGTCGTCGCGGACGGCATCGAGTCTGTCGCGGCGGTGATCGCGGAGCTGGCCGATGGCTTTGCCGGCTTGATCGTGACCACCGGCGGGACCGGATTCGGGCCCCGGGACCTCACGCCGGAGGGCACCTTGCAGGTGCTCGATCGGGTCGCGCCAGGTCTTGCCGAGGCGATGCGGCTTGCCAGCCCGTTGGGGCGTCTGTCGCGTGCCACCGCCGGGACGCTCGCGACATCATTGGTGCTCAATCTTCCGGGGTCCACGGCCGGTTCCATCGAGTGCCTCGAGGCGGTTCTCGAGGTGTTGCCTCACGCCCTGGCGCTGCTCAGGGGCGACAAGCCCCATTAAGGTGACAGTCCCCATTAAGAAGGCATCGTTGGACAACAAGGGAGCAGCGCCTGTCTCCGAAGAGGCCCACATGGCCCGAGCGGTCGAGCTCGCCCAGGGTGTCCGCACGACGACATCGCCCAACCCTTGGGTCGGCTGCGTCATCGTCGACGAGGCGGGCAAGGTCGTGGGCGAGGGAGCGACGGCTCCTTACGGCGGCCCGCACGCGGAGGCAGTCGCCCTTGCCATGGCAGGCGGGCGAGCCCGTGGCGGCACTGCCTATGTGACACTCGAGCCCTGTGACCACCAGGGCCGGACCCCGCCGTGCACGAAGGCGCTCGTCCGCGCCGGCGTCGTCAGAGTGATCGCCGCCATTGGCGACCCGGACCCCAAGGTTGCGGGCGCCGGGTTCCGGGCGCTGCAGGCGGCCGGCGTCACGGTCTCGAAGGGCATGCTCGCCGGCACCGTGAGCGAGCAGCTTCGCCCTTATATAGTTCACCGGTCCACGGGCCGGCCCTTTGTCGTCTTGAAGCTCGCCGCGACGCTGGACGGAAGGACGGCGGCGCCCGACGGCTCGAGCCGGTGGATCACAGGCGCCGAGGCTCGTCGCGACGTCCAGCGCCTGCGCGCTGAGAGTGACGCAGTGCTCGTCGGGGCTGGGACGGTCCGATACGACGACCCCGAGCTCACCGTGCGCGACTCCGGCATCGCCGGGGAGCGTCAACCGCTCCGGGTCGTGCTCGGCCGCGCGCCCGCCGGCGCCCGTGTCCATCCGGCGCTCGAGCTCGCCGGCGACCTCGGCGCGGCGCTCGACGAGCTAGGTCGCCGCCGTGTCCTGCAGCTTCTCGTCGAGGGCGGTTCGCACGTTGCCCATGCCTTCCACCGCGAGCGGCTTGTGGACCGGTACGTGTGGTACCTCGCGCCTGTGTTTCTCGGGGGAGACGACGGCTGGCCAGTCTTCGCCGGGCCCGGTGCCACCACGATGGCAGATGCCTGGCGCGGACGGCTCGTCTCGGTCCGACGGCTCGGCGACGATTTGCGCGTCGATGTCGAGCCCGACCTTGCCCACCTCCCCGGCGTGCCCGTGGCGGAGGACGAGGCAGCGACGCAGTAGCTGTCGAGTTGCCGACCGTGCAGCGTGCGCCCGCCAATGGTGCGTCTACAGAATGGCCTCGGGAGACACCGACTCGCCGGTCCGGACTCTGGATAAGGAACAGCCGCGCGCTCGCAGCTCCACCGACGAGTGAAGAGATGAGCGCGGGACTTCGGCGCGTCCACCACACGAGCTCGCCATTTCGCTACCCGGCAGTCTCTTGTGCCCCTGCCGCGCGCCTTCGGTGAAACTCCCGGCAAACGAACCGAGATTCACCAGGATCAACTCCATAACAGACGGTTCTTGTTCGTCCTGGCCCGCCCCGAGCCGATTCCGGTCTCCTCCAGGCGACTCGAGTGCCGTCGGCCGGCGTACCCAGATCACCCTGTTCTGCGCGCAACGAACGGTGGCCGGACTACCCGGCTCGTTCGACCCCAGCCAAAGGCTCAGGAGTCGAGAAAGTGCAGCACCGCGAGGACGCGACGATGGTCGAGCTGCGACGCCGGCAGGTTGAGCTTGGTGAAGATGCTCGTCACGTGCTTCTCCACCGCTCCCTCGGAGATGATGAGCGTCGTCGCGATCGCCGCGTTCGTTCGGCCCTCGGCCATCAGCGCCAGCACCTCGCGCTCTCGTCCTGACAGGTCCGCGAGTGAATCGCGGCGTCGGCTCGCACTCATCAGTTGAGTGACGACCTCGGGATCGAGCGCGGTCCCACCCGAGGCGACGCGAACGAGGGCCTCGACGAAGTCGCTCACGTCGGCCACTCGATCCTTCAGCAGGTAGCCGATGCCACCGGCACCATCGGCGAGGAGCTCGGCCGCGTAGCGGGTCTCGATGTACTGAGAGAAGAGCAGGATGCCGAGCTGCGGATGGTCACGGCGCAGCTCGATCGCGAGACGGAGCCCCTCGTCGGTGAAGGTCGGGGGCATCCGGATATCGACCACCGCGACGTCGGGCAGGGCGCGACCGATCGCGTCGCGGAGCGCGTCTGGGTCCCCGACGGCGTCGGTGACGTCGAAGCCTCGGCCCGCCAACAGCTGCGCGAGTCCGTCGCGAAGGATGACCGAATCCTCGGCGATTGCGATACGGATCGTGTCGGGCATCTACGCGTGCAATGGGAGGTCGACGGTGACTACGGTAGGGCCGCCCAGCGGGCTCGTCACGTCGAGGTGACCGTCGACAGCCTGGACCCGTTCGGCCAGCCCCGACAGCCCGCTCGAGCGCGAGCCCGTCCGGATGGCAGCTCCGCCGCGTCCGTCGTCACGCACGGCGAGGCGAAGCCAGGTGCCGGTCTGTGAACAAGTGACGGTCGCCTTTCTTGCCTGGGCGTGCTGGGCCACGTTGGCGAGGAGTTCTGCGACACAGAAGTAGGCGATCGACTCGATCGCCGGAGTGGGGCGGTCCGTGATCGAGACGGCGAGCTCGGTCGGCACGGTGCTTCGCGCTGCCAGCGTCGAGAGCGCACCTTCGAGGCCGACGTCGAGCGCCGGCGGGTGGATTCCCCGAGCTAGGTCGCGGAGCTCGACGATGGCCTCCTTGGCGCCTCGGTGGGCCTCGTCGACCAGTTGGCGAACCTGCGCCAGCTCGGCAGCGGGATACGCCGCGAGTCGTTCCTTCGCCTCGCCGAGTCGCATCGCCAGCGCGACCAGTTGCGCCTGGGTCCCGTCGTGGAGATCGCGCTCGATGCGGCGGAGCGTCGCGGCCGACGCGTCGACGGTGCTCGTTCTGGCGGCTTCGAGGTTGCGCATCCGAGTGGCGACGGCATCAGGACCGAGCAGCCAGTGGATGAGCCTGCGGTCGACGTAGACGGCTAGGCGCATCGGCCACGGAGCGAGGAACAAAAGCACGACCCCGGTCGCCATGATGAACGCGCCGTGGATCACACCGTGGCTTCCAACCGAGAAGAAGCCAGGGTGGAAAAGGTTGTAGTCGACGCCGTAGATCGCCGGCCGGGTGTCGCCTCGCTCGAAGAGCGGGTAGCCGAGGCACGCGAGGACGTCCCACCAGACGCTGATCGCGAACCAGACGTTGAAAAGCGTCCAGAGGGTCTTCGCGCCTAGGTACCCGATCGTCTTCCAGCCGATCTTGTCCCGGAGCGCCGCCTGCAGCCAGGCGAACAGGCCGCGACGAGCGACGAAGGGATCCGGATCCTCGATGTCCTCGGCGAGGAAATGGCGGGCGAGGTTGCGCTGCAGGCTCCCGAACCAGCGCGCCCCTCGCGCCCCGAGGGCGATGACGATGACCCCGACGAAGGTGACGGCGAGCAGCGCACCCGCGCCGAGAAAAAGGAGCGAGAAGGCGATCCCGAAGGCGACGATCGGGCAGCCGAGGACGAAGTACGCGAGCTCGGAGTAGGTCCGTCGCGTGAACGGCTCGCGAGCAAAGCTCAGCGCCGAACGCCGAATCGCCGCCACCTGATGGTCGGAGAGCGCGAGCACGCGGTCCTTGCCGCCCACCCGCAACTGCACGCGAACGCCGCCCGATCCCACGGTGGTCTCCATCATGGGTCACGGCGGGTGACGACGACAGCCCCGAGGAGGACTATCGCCACCGTGTAGCAGGCGAAGAGCACGAACCCGACCGCCGGGGAGACGAATCCCTGCTGGCGGACCACTGCGGCGATCGAGTTGGCGATGATGATGAGCGGAGTGAAGCGGGCGAGGTTCCCGGGCATCTTCGTGAGCAGGAGCGGGAGGAGGAAGAGGAGGGCGACGTAGATCCCGATCGCGCCCGCCGTGCGCCGGACGGCGGCGCCGATCGCCGCCCCCATCAGCCCGAGGAGGCCGATCGTAAGGCCCGAGCCGACGACGGCGCGGAGCACGCCCGGGTCGGTGAGGCTCCACGAGGGCACGGGGCTGGAGCCGAGGACGGCGTGGCCGAGCGCGAAGCAGGAGAAGGTGAGCACCTCGCCGACGGCGAGCGCGACGGCACCGACGACGATGAGCTTCGCCAGGAGGAACCTGAGCCGGCGGGGCGTCGCCGCCATCGAGGAACGGATCGTCCCCGACCCGTACTCGCTCGTGAAGACGAGGGCGCCGAGCACGCCGATGGCGAGCGCTCCGATCGCGAGCCCCGACATCGACTGGTTGGTGGGGTCGAAGCCCTGGTACCAGCCGCGCCCGTGGTGGGCGGCGCTGGACGTGCTGAGGGTGGTCACAACGAGGGTGCCGACGACCGTGACGAACAAGGTCCACCACGTGGAGCGGATCGAGAAGAGCTTCGCCCGCTCGGCACGGCACGCCTGTCGCAGCCCGTATCGGCGATTGCGGGCCGCCGGCGTGGCGCTGATCATGGTCACAGCTCTCCTTCCCCGCCGCTCCCTACGAGGGCGGCTTCCGTGCTCCCCCCGGAGCGGTACTCGACGGCGTCGCGGGTTAGCTCCATGAACGCGTCCTCGAGCGAGGCCCGTACCGGGGTCAGCTCGTGGACGATGAGGCGTTCGCTCGCGATCAGCTCGCCCACCGCGGCAGAGGTCATCCCTCGCACTGCGACAGAGTCGTCGGGAGCGAGCTCCACCTCTCCTCCGGCGCGGCGCACTGCGGCGACGAACGACTCGACATCAGGCGTCACGACCCGGACGGCGTCACCACCGTTCAGCGCGGTGAAATCGCGCACGGTCGTGTCGGCGATGAGCGCACCCCGCCCGATCACGACCAGACGGTCGGCGGTGAGTGCCATCTCGCTGATCAGGTGACTCGAGACGAAGACGGTCCGTCCCTCCGCGGCCAGGCCGCGCAACAGGTTTCGTACCCAACGGATGCCCTCGGGATCGAGCCCGTTGACGGGCTCGTCGAAGAGCAGCACACCCGGGTCGCCGAGGAGGGCCCCGGCAATGCCGAGTCGCTGGCCCATTCCGAGCGAGAACTTGCCGGCGCGCTTGTTGGCGACGTCGGTCAGTCCGACAGTTCCGAGGAGCTCGTCGACCCGGGCGAGGGGAACGTCGTTGGTGTAGGCGAGGTAGCGAAGGTGGTTGTAGGCCGTTCGGGCGGGGTGGAAGGCTTTCGCGTCGAGCAGCGCTCCGACCTCTCGCAGGGGCCAACTGAGCTCGCGGTACGGCTTTCCGTTCACAAGCGCCGTCCCTGAAGTCGGGGTATCGAGCCCCATGATCATCCGCATCGTCGTCGACTTGCCCGAGCCGTTCGGCCCGAGGAAGCCGGTGACGACGCCCGGGACGACCTCGAAGCTGAGGTCCGAGACCGCCGTTTGGTCGCCGAACTGCTTGGTCAATGAGTGCACGGAGATCACGGAGCTCATTGTCGAGATCGGCGAACTCTGAGGCTATGGCGCTACCAGGCGTCTTCCGGCGGGGGTTAACCGGACCGTCCGACCTGGCTGGCCGGGTCGCTGCACCGGTGGCGTGAGGGGCAGGACTTTCGGGCGGGCGCGTGGCTACCGTTCCCGCTGAGCTGCGGCAGCCGAATGCCGAGGTGCTTGTGCCTTTGCTCGCTCGCTACCCAAGTAGTTGAGAAAGCCACAGCTCCATATCGATCCATGCGCGCTGAGAGCGCCGAGGCGCGAACCAGGTTCCGGGAAGCGCGGATCGACTGTTCTTGTTCGTCCTGGCCCGCTCCGTGCCCTGCCGATTTAGCGTGCTCAGCCTCCTGTGCGCCTGGCGTCGTCATGCGTCTCCGAACGGGTGATCGAGGGCACCCCGCCTCATGGGATACTCGGAGCGTGATCGAGGAGCGCTCGGGACCTACGATCCGGCGGGCACGTCCCGATGAGTTCACCAGGCTGCGCAGGATCGAGTTCGAGGCGGACCGACTGTTTGCATCGGTAGGGATCGGACCTTTCACCAATGACGACGCCGAGGACCACTTCGGCCAGGCGGTGCTGGTCCTTGTTGTCGCCGACCCACCAGTGGGATTCGCGTGTGTCGAGCTCGTGGACGGGAACCCCCACATCTGGCAGCTCGCAGTACATCCGGACCACGTTCGCCAAGGTCTCGGGCGCGCGCTCGTGGAAGCCGCCTGCGAATGGGCAAGATCAGAACGATTCGACGCGATCACGCTGACCACGTATCGGGATGTTCCCTGGAATGGACCGTTCTACGAGTCGCTCGGCTTCATCACGCTGGACACCCTCACGCCTGGACTACAGGCAATCCGTGAGCACGAGCGCGCCGTCGGTGACGACGACTTCGGCCCTCGGGTGGCGATGCGGCTCGCTCTCTGAGCTGCGCCCCTACCACTTGCCTCCGTCCACCTGAGACATGAATCCGGAAGGAACCGGGCCGGGACCGCTCAGAACGAGCACTCGGAATCTCGTGGCGACCCCGGTACGAGCCGCGCCCGATCGACCACGGGCGCTGTCGGGCGATCCGCTCCGAGTGCCGAATCCTACGGCGCGGTGATCGTCAGCGCCGAGCGCCGTATAGGGCACCCTCGCTTCACGTGTGGTCGAGACGAGGGTCGCGTCGAACTCGCCGTTCTGTCTCAAGGCACTTGAGGAAAGGCCTGCCGTAGCCGCACGGCGATCAGCTTCTCGACCAACTCGGGCGGTAGAGGCTGGTCGACGGGGAATCTCAAGGCTCCGGAGGACTTCTCGTATCCGGCTAGCACCTCGGCTAGCTCGGGGAAGACCGAGCCGCTGTGCGGCAGGTAGCTGAGGTGGTTCTTGAAGGCGGCGAAGCCGGCGACCGTCTTGCCGGCGACCTTGAAGCCGGGCACGGCGTAGGAGATGCACTCCTCGGCGTCGGGGATCACAGCGAGGATGTCGCGTCGCAGTCGGCTGAGAGTCGAGCGCTTCGGTTCGTCCAGACGCTCCAGGTACTCGTCGATCTCGGTGGCCGCCATCAGTCGCTCCCTCGCTCCAGCCGCTCTTCGACCATCACCGGTGCCGGGTCCCCGGGCTTCTTGTCGACAGTCTGCTGCCGTTCCGGCTTGATCTGCAGCGCGTTCATGTTCTTCCCCCGTCTGATCCGCCCTCTCGGCGGACGGCCTACCGTAGCCCACAGTCCCAAGTGACGGTCCCCGACGGCGAGGGAACGCCTCCGAGGTGTCCATCGTGACCGTCGGCACCGAAGGCCCGATCTGGGCGGCTGCGGCGGCGAGCTACCGGATGCAGAGCCGCGCGCGCATCGACGGCTCCGCGTGTGCCCGTCAGGCGCGCCTGGCTGGTGGGCGGTGGTGATCGCCTCAAAGGCTCGCCGCCGGTCCCCTTTAGCCTCACGACTGGCACGGCGACTGGAGCTACACCATCGCGAGAGCCCAATCAGACTCGGCGTGGCCCTAAGACGAGCTCTTTCGCTGGCGCCGTGACCATGAGCGGCGCGGCCCCCGAACCTCGACCGAGCCCCGAGTGATCTGGCCTTTCAAGACGAAATGGGGCCGCCCCGCGGCAGGTGCCCCCCGCCTGTGGTCCTCGACGCTCCCGAGCCGCGCCTCCACCCCGTCCAGTGAAACACTCGCTCCTTCCGGCAGGCGCATCTCCACCGAGCCGGTATTGACGTCAAGCTCGATCTCGACCACCGGGCGGGCGATCCTGGCCTCCGTGAAATCGAGCTTGACGGAGCCCATCCGCCACCGGAGCACCAACTTGCGGGGCACCTGCCAGTCGCCCTTGCGCTCCAGCGAGCTCATGCTGCCTTTGAGCTCGACTACGTCATCGGTTCCCGGTTCCGCGTCAGAGCTGGCGGGGAGGTCTGAGGTCAGGGCGTCCAGTTCACCGCGCGTGCGCGCCGCGAGAGCTCGCGAGGTCCGTTCGCTGAACTCGTCGATGTCGATCAGGCCTTCGGAAACGGCGTCTTTCAGCCGGCCGACAGTGCGGTCCCGCTCCCGATCCGAGACACGAAGCGACCGGGGATCCCTGTCATCTTCTGCAGTGGGTCCCTCCATCGGGCTGAACGTTACCCGGAGAGGCATCGCCGGTTTCGGGCCAGCAGTTCTACCGAGGGCCCTGACGCAGTGCGCTCGGACCTGAAAAGCGTATGCCTATGTCCCTTCTGACCGAGTGTGGTGACAGGTAGGCGAACCCCTACGTGTAGAGCTCGCCGGGGAAACAAACCTGGCCCCGGCCTGATTCACGTCGTCGGATTAGCCAGCCTCGTCCTTCAGGTTCTGGCGCAGCCAGGTTCTTACTTCTTCGGTGTCGTTGTGTCCATGAACAGTCATCGCATGGTGTGTCGCGGCGACGATCACTTCGTCCTCCTCACCCGAAATGGTGAGTGTGCAGCCGCTCTCGCTCGGAAAATCTCGGCAGTCGGCAACTTTTCGACCCATTGGGCGTCCTTTCTCTTGGATCGTCGTGGCGGTCACATCTCCTCGACTCTGAGCACGTCGAGGTTGCGGAACGACATCGGCCCGTCGCACAGCTGGCCGAGCTGCTTGGCGAAAGATGTCGTTTCAGGGAGGTCCGAGTTGGCCATGGCCTCCTCGTAGGAAGCGAACTCCACGATCTGGACGTAGGTGTTGGGCCGTTCCCTGTCCTCGGTGAAGGTGCCCCGCTGAGCCGTCCGACGTCCCGCAGTCTTGGTTCGCCACTCGCTGACCAGCGACTCGACTTCGTCCGGCCGGGTCGTCGTGAACTCGATGATCTGGACGAACCTCATCGCGACATCTCCCCCCGGGAGACACTTTCCGCCGACGACACTCGTCGCCGGGATCCCCCCGTGGCGGACGGTAGTGCCGTTCGCGGACCATTTCAACGGGTTCTTCGCGCTGCGGCCAGGTAGCGACGCGACCAGGGGCTGGGGTGACTCTTGTCAACTGTCTGCAACTAGTCCGGCGTGGCTGCTTCGCGGTCTGACGGCCTCGTACATGGCTGCATGTCGTCTGCCCCGTGTCCGAGCTCGATTGTCCTCATCAGGCAGCTGAGCAATGCCTCGAGTATGGATGTGTCCACGTCGGCGTCCTGTGAGACTCGAACGAGCTGCCTGGCCCAGATGGATGTGTCCACGTCGGCGTCCTGTGAGACTCGAACGAGCTGCCTGGCCCAGCTCGAGTTCGTGACCATCGTCGAGTTTCCTGATTCGTAGGTCCCCGATTCGATCCCGGCGGTTGCCCAATCTACGAAGTCCTCTGAGTTCGAGTACCTCACTAGGTTGAACAGGCTTTCGAACAGCACCGACTCGGTGGCGCAAATCGCCATGAGTTCTGGAAAAGTGGCGCTCGCTAACGCCGTTGCGAACCGGCACGTCTCGGCACGACACTGACGCGTGCTGCCGGTCGTGGGACTGTCACCTGGGCGCACAGGCGCTCATGCCGCAGGCTGACGGATCGCTTTCCAGGTCCAGCCGGCGTCAGTCGTGCTCAGCAGCACAGGGACGGCGCACTCACCTCCGTCGCCACACGGAGTTGTGGCAGCATCGAGCCAGCCGATCGACGTCGTCAGCATTGCGAAGCCCCAGACCGGATCACTCTTGCCGTAAAGGGCAGGTGGCGTGATTCTCGACCATGTGCGCCCTGCGGTTCCCGTCACAAAGAGCTGAGTGTCGGCCGATATCGTCCAGACCGTGGGTGAGCTCGCGTAGAAGGAGGGGATCGTCCACCAACCTCGCGATCTCTCGCCCATCGCGATCGGAGCGTTGCGGTCGCTCCAGCTCCGGCCGGCATCGCTCGTGATGAAGACAACGGCCCCCCCGTCCGAGAGCGTCGCAGGCAGGATCCCACTTTCGGAGGAGAAGAAGCTGGGTGAGCCGAGACGGACGGGCGATGACTTCGAACGCCCGACCGGGGACAATTCGACCCTGCTCCAGCTGCGCCCACCGTCGGAAGTCTCGTAGAGCTCGCGGCCCGTTGACAGCCAACCTCGCGACGCATCGACGAAGTCGATCGCTCCGAAGGTAGTCCTGGCCGTCGCCGCCGTTGCCCCCGTCGTTGGCTGGAGTGTCCAGCGTGTCCCCCCGTCGGCGGTCTCGTAGAGGTTGCCATTGCTGCCAAGTGCCCATCCTCGAGTGGCACTCACGAAAGAGAAAGACATGGAACAGCTCGAGCACGACGGGACTCCTGTCCAACTCCAGCTGCGCCCGCCGTTCGCCGAGTGCTCGATCGCGAAACCCCTCAGGTGCTGCGGCGTCACGTTCTCGGCCTCCGTCGCGGAGAACCAGAGCCGCGAGCTGCCATATGAGCTGAATCCAGTAAGGCGCACCGTGGGGTCCTCACCAATGAGGTTGGTGGGCGTGATTTTCGTCCAGCGGAGCCCACCGTCGTTCGAACGGTAGATAGCAAGGCCGTTGCCCGCCCACAGGTCATCGTCCACGATCGGCGAGAAACTGAGCGCTACGAAGTCGTCCGAGTAGCCGTTCGAAAGGCGGACGACGGAGGGACCGACCGCTTTGGGGACTGGCATCGTCGCATAGCTGCCGACGCCACCAGTGATGGCGACAAGGGTGACGGCGACCAGGCGGAGTCGTTTGCGCATAGACCGAAGTGTCGCGCTGCGAGCCGGGACCCTCGGTGCGGGCGAGGGGCAGAAGGACAGTTGTGGACCTGCCCCTTGGCCGCGGATCCTTGGCGGCCCATGGTCGGGCGCGGCAAGGAGCTCTCCCAGCTCACCGCCGCCGTCTTGGACAAGCGGGGGCAGCCGTTGGGAGAAACGGACCGCCCGTCTTCCTCGGACCAGGAGCGGATTCCATCTTGATCCGCTGTGACCCTGGCGCGCCGAGGTGGCGGCGTTGTCTCTGGAAGCGCCGTTTGCCGAACCGGAATGGTGTAGCTAACACGAGGTCGACCGACGGGCTGACAACCTTGGTCGTCATCTTGCAATCAGGCAGACTGCCAATCGCGGCAAACCTGCCGATTGCGAAAAAGGGGGGAGAATGAGATTGAAAACTTCCGCGCGGAAGCTCTCTTGTCTTGTTGGGCTCGGCGGACTCTTGTTCGGACTGTCGGTAGTGAGTCCTGCGATCGCAGCTTCGGCTTCGGCTTCGGCTCGGATCGCTCCGGAGACCTGCACGGGCACGCCCACGGCTCCAGGTGTGTTGGCGGGTAGATATGACGGGAATGTCGTCGTTTCGGGCATCTGCGCAGTAGACGCAGGCCAGGCGGTCGTCGAGGGGAATCTGACCGTGTCAGCCGGGGGAGCGCTCAATGCGACCTTCGGCCGCAACGACAAGATGAAAAGCGGCTATTCGAACCTGACCGTGACGGGCAACCTGTACGTGGACGCGGGCGCCACCCTCGGCATGGGTTGCGATCCGACCAACTCGCCCTGCTCAGACGACCCCACTCCGAAGAGCCCGTCGCTTTCCAGCTGGGACTGGGTGGACGGCAGCCTGATCGCAACCGATCCCCTCGGAGTCATCCTGCACAACAGCTTCGTCGGCGAGAACATTGTCGAGCAAGGTGGGGGTGGTGGTTACAACTGCAAGGAACAGGGGATATTCGCGGCCCTCAAGTCACCCGTCTTCAGCGACTACGAGAACGTTGTCGTCGGCGGCAACGTGACCATCCGTGACCTGAGGACCTGCTGGCTCGGCAGCCTTCGTGACGACGTGCACGGCAACTTCTCCGTCATCGGCAACAGGATGGCAGATCCAGATGCCGACGAGGTCAACACGAACTACGTCAACGGTTCGTTGACATGCTTGGCGAACAGCCCGGCGGTTCAGTTCGGTGACTCCGGCGGATCGCCAAACGTCGTCAATGGAGCAGCAACGGGTCAGTGCAGCTTCGCCAGACTGGTGCCGAACCCACCACCTAAGGGCACGCCGCAGCACATCTCGGTCCCCCAAGTGCCATAGATCTGCCTGCCACCCTCGTAGTGCTCGCGTGCGCGAGTGCTACGAGGGTGGACTCGCAGCAGTCCAGGGAACCTTTACGGTGGCGCGTTTGCTCGCCACATGCGCCCGTTCGTGGAAGTGCTGCCTACCGTCTCGCGAGCGCTCGGAGGTCAGCCGAGCTCAGCAACGGCTTCGTTGTACACGGTCATTCCCCGTCCGATGGCCTCGCCCGTCACGGCCCCCAGGACTCCGAGCCCGTCCACGCTCAGTGAAGCCCTGGTGATCCAGCGCTCGAATCGCTCGTCCTCGGCGCGGAGCCGGCTCAGGTTCGCCAACTGGCCCCGGACGAGGAAGAAGCCGTTGAGATCTCCCCCGTGAACCTCCAAGAAGAACGCCTCGAACGACTCGATCTCTCCTCGCTCCTTGAGCTCACCGAGGTAGTTGACTCCCTCGCCAAAGGAAGCCACGGCGCTGGCCTCTCGACCGCGGGCCGGCCGGTTCCATCCGATGAAGAGCGCGTGATCTGACATCGTGGGTTCCTCCCCCTCTTGCGAACTTCTGACGGCCGAGACCCTACTGCGTCGGGCCAGACGTGACCCCTGGAGAACCCGACGTGACCCCTGGAGAACCCGACGTGACCCCCGGAAAACCCGACGTGACCGTCGATCAGGGCATCGTGCTCTGAGCAGGCAGTATTCGCTGCTCCGCCGCTGCCGGTAGGCTCGCGGCGGGGGAGAAGGAGACGGAGATCGTGTCGATGTCCAGCGTCGAGGAAGCGATTGCTGCGATCGGCCGGGGCGAGATGGTTGTCGTGGTTGACGACGCGGACCGGGAGAACGAAGGCGACCTCGTCATGGCAGCCGAGTTCGCGACGCCTGAGAAGGTGGCGTTCTTCCTCACGCACACCTCGGGACTTATCTGCGTGCCGCTCACTCCCGACCGGGCCGATGAGCTCGAGCTTCCCCTCATGGTTTCTCACAACACCGAGTCTCAGCGCACCGCGTTCACAGTGACCGTCGACTACCGCCACGGCACGACGACGGGCATCTCCGCCGGTGACAGGGCGGCGACGATCAAATCGCTCATCAGCCCCGACACGAAACCGGCCGATCTTGCCCGGCCAGGCCATGTGCTCCCTCTGCGCTACCGCCCGGGAGGGGTCCTGAAGCGCGCCGGCCACACCGAGGCAACGGTCGATCTCGCGCGCATGGCAGGGTGCTATCCCGCCGGGCTGCTCTGCGAGATAGTGACCGAGGACAAGCAGCGCATGGCACGCCCGCCCGAGCTGGAACGCTTCGCCTCGAAGCACGGCCTGCCCATCATCTCGATTGCTGACCTGGTCCGCTACCGGCGTCACCGCGACAAGCTCGTGGAACGCGTCGCGGCCGCCCGCATCCCGACCGAGTTCGGCGAATTCATCGCCTACGGCTTCCGGTCCCTTCTCGATGGCCAGGAGCACATCGCCTTCGTGGCCGGCGACCTTTCCACCGAGGAGAGCGTCCTCGTGCGGGTGCACAGCGAGTGCCTGACCGGCGACGTTTTCGGTTCGCTCCGCTGCGACTGTGGGCCGCAACTCGAGGCGGCCATCCGTAGG
The DNA here is from genome assembly GCA_052146595.1 of Acidimicrobiales bacterium. Lineage (GTDB taxonomy): Bacteria > Actinomycetota > Acidimicrobiia > Acidimicrobiales > Bog-793 > Fen-455. The sequence continues at coordinate 12,518 of JBKQMT010000086.1, read as the reverse complement.
ATCGGTGCCGAAGGCATCGGGGTCATCGTCTATCTCCGTGGCCACGAGGGACGAGGCATCGGGCTCACCCACAAGCTGCGCGCTTACAACTTGCAGGACAACGGGAGAGACACTGTCGACGCGAACATCGAGCTCGGCCTTCCTGTCGACAGTCGTGAGTACGGCATCGGGGCCCAGATCCTCGTCGAGCTCGGGGTGACGAAGATGCGTCTCATGACGAACAATCCGGCGAAATACGGCGGCCTCGAGGGCTACGGGCTCGACATCGTCGAGCGGGTGCCGTTGGAGCCGGCCCCGAACCCGGAGAACGTCGCTTACCTGCGGACAAAGCGCGAACGACTTGGCCATCTACTGGGGAGCCTCGACATGGCGGGGTCGGATGCGGTCTCGAGAGACCCCGTCGGCGATCGGGGAAGCCTCCGCGGTTTCGGGGACCACGATGAGTTCGATTGACGAGTCGGCAGATGGCGCATCGGACCCGCAGCCTGCGCCCGACCTAGCCGGTGCGCCGTCCCATCGCCTTCCGGCAATGGAGGCCGTCGACTGGGAGGGCATCCGGGGTTCCACCGACGGGACCGGCCTCCGGATCGCTCTCGCCTGCAGCCGTTTCAACGGGCAGGTGACCGGCCTGCTCCTCACCGGTGCCCTGGCCGAGCTCGACCGCTGCGGTGTCGCCGAGGAGGACCGCACGATCATCTGGGTGTCGGGAGCCTTCGAGCTGCCGCTGGTTGCCATGGCAGTGGCCCGGACCGGTCGCTACGACGCCATCATCTGCCTCGGGGCTGTCATCCGCGGCGAGACCTCGCACTACGAGCTCGTGGCCGGCGAGTGCGCGGCCGGCATCCAGCGAATCCAGCTCGACATGAGCCTGCCGGTCGTCTTCGGCGTCCTCACGACCGACAACCTCGCTCAGGCACTCGCCCGCGCCGGCGGGGCACTTGGCAACAAGGGCACGGAAGCTGCCATGACAGCGATCGAGATGGTGAACGTGCTGCGGAAGGTCAAGTGGAACCGGCCAGGGTCGCCCGACAGCGCGAGCGCCGCGCAGAAGACGCAATAGGGAAACCTGGCCCGGGCGATGTTGCGTCTCGTTCTCCCTAAAGGCTCGCTCGAGCAAGCGACATTCGAGCTGTTCGCAGCCGCCGACCTGGCCGTTCGCCGGGCGTCCGATGTGGCCTACCGGGCCACGATCGACGACCCGCGCGTCGAGGAGGTGCACATCTTGCGCCCCCAGGAGATCCCTACCTATGTGGCAGAGGGCCTGTTCGACATAGGAGTGACCGGCCGTGACTGGGTGGAGGAGACCGGTGCCGAGGTTGTCAGCCTCGGAGAGTTGCGTTATTCGAAGGTGACGACCGAGCCCATCAAGGTTGTGCTCGCCGTCGCTGCGGAGTCACCCGTGCAAAAGGTCCAGGATCTTCCGCAGGGTTGCCGGATCTCGACCGAGTACCCAGGGCTCACCAAGCGTTTCTTGGCAGAACGGGGAGTGGAAGCCGAGGTTCGTTTCTCCTTCGGAGCGACAGAGGCGAAAATCCCGGACATCGCCGACGCCGTCGTCGAGATCACCGAGACAGGACGGGCGCTTCGTGCGGCGGGCCTCAGGGTTATCGACACCCTGTTGTTGTCGTACACCGAGCTGATCGCGAACCCGGTCTCGGTCGCCGACCCGGAGAAGCTCCGTGCCATGGGGCAGCTCCTCGTCCTGCTGCAGGGCGCCCTCGAGGCTCGGGGCAGAGTGCTCGTGAAACTCAACGTCGCCCCGATAGACCTTCCCAGCATCATCGCCGTGCTGCCCTCGATGCGGTCGCCGACTGTCGCGAAGCTGTTCGGAGAGGCCGGCTACGCCGTTGAGGCCGTGGTTCCCAAGTCGGAGATAAACATCCTGATCCCGGCGCTCAAGGAACGGGGTGCTACCGACATCATTGAGCTCCCGATCGCGAAGATCGTCCATTGAGCGGTCCCGGGCGGCGTTGGCCAGGGGCGGACGGCTCGGCCTTCGGGGACGTCGTGGCCGGCGGCACGCGTAGCTCGCGGCTCGGCAGGGTCCAGGCCTTCGATTTCGAGCGTGGGCTCGGAATAGTGGTGGCCGCCGATGGTGCCGTCTTCGGGTTCCACATCACGACCATCGGCGACGGCAGCCGGCGGGTCGCCGTCGGCGACGCGGTCTCATTCGCGGTCGCCGCCGCGCACGGTGGTCGCTACGAAGCGGTCGGGCTCATCCCGGTCGGCCTGGCTCGAGCCTGAATGACAGTCGGCCGGGTTCACTCGGCCCGGTTGACTCGGTCCGGCCCAGCAGTGGTTCACTGGGCCGGCCGGTCTCCAGGTCTTGAAGACCCGGGAGGCCGTCGAGGCTCTTGGTGTTGTTCATCCTCCAGTACTCCCTGATGCCGTCCAGGCCTTTGCGATCGGCCCATTCCGCCAGTTCAGTCCTATGCGCCTTGAAGCCCATCAGGGGCACGCCGAAGCCGCATGAGTCGGAGACTCGGTCCGCGGACACGACGACGATGGATCGTGAGCCTCCATGCTTGTTCGTCGGGAACCTGCCCGAGAGTTCGTCGAACGCCGCCTCGTCGCGGCCGACGACCAGGCCGCGGCCGTGGATGCGAACGATCCTCGGTTTGCCTTCGAAGGCACAGAACATGAGGACTATGCGGCCGTTCTCGCGCAGGTGGGCGATGGTCTCGACGCCGCTGCCGGTCCTGTCGAGGTAGGCGACGCGATGTGGGTCGAGTACAGCGAGCTCGCCGTTGTTGCTCTTCGGTGAGCAGTTCACCAGGCCGTCGCCCGAAAGCGGGGCTGACGCGACGAAGAAGATCGGTTGTGACACGAGGAAGCTGACGAGGCGGTCGTCGATTGAGGCGTAGGTCCGTCCCATGGGGAGATCGTAGGGTGTCAGGACACTGCCCTGAGCCGTGGCAGGCTTGAGACCATGGGCAGCTTGCATGTTGAGGCAACGACTGACCCGGTCGTGGCGATCGAGCGGGCGCGGGGGTATCTCGCCGCTCATCCCGTCGAGCTCAATCTGATCTGGAGCATCATGAGGCAACGAGCCGACTCGGGCGGGCCCGGTCGGTACTGGTTGATCGAGTTGGACGGCTCCACCGCGGGCATCGTCTTGGAGTCTCCACCCGGTCACTCCGTGGCGATCTCGCCACTGCGAGGCGATCTGGCCGCCGGCATGGCCAGGGCAATCTCCAATGAGGGTCACCGCCTCTCGGGTGTGGCCGGCGAGGTGTCCGCGGCGGCGGCCTTTGCAGGCTGCTGGACCGAGGAAGTAGGTACGGCAGCAGTGGTTGAGGACGCGCAACGCCTTTATGTGCTCGGCGGCCTCATCCAGCCCGAAGGCGTCCCCGGCAGGCTCCGCCGCGCCGAGATCTCCGAGCGCGAGCTGGTGATCAAGTGGTGGTCCGCCTTCGAGGTCGAGACCGGATTGCCTCGCGTTGACGTGTCCGGCGTTGTCGACTTGGCGCTGTCCACCGGTCGCCTGTTCATCTGGGACGACGGCGGTGCCCGCAGTCTGGCGCGCGCCACCGCGCCGCTCGGCGGGGTTTCCCGGATCGGAGCCGTCTTCACGCCGCCGAAGTGGCGCTGCCGAGGATATGCGGCGGCATGCGTAGGGGCGCTCTGCGCGTGGGTGCGCGGTGAGGAAGGCGCCAACTCGATTCTCTACGCCCAGCTCGGCAACCCCGGCTCGAATGCGATCTATCGCCGGCTCGGCTTTCAGGCGGTCTCGGAGGTGCTCGCCTACCGGTTTGGCGAGGTTGCCGAGCACAGATGAGACGAGCTTCAGCCCCCGAACCAGCCTCGACGGCGTCGGCTCGACCGTGCGCGACCGCCGACGGGACGCTGCCGCGGCGGATCGACCTGGTCGCGACCGCCGACGGGACGCTGCCGCGGCAGATCGACCTGGTCGCGACCGCCGACGGGACGCTGCCGCGGCAGATCGACCTGGGCGCGACCGCCGACGGGACGCTGCCGCGGCAGATCGACCTGGTCGTGACCGACCTCGACGGGACGCTTTGGGACGGGACCGGACGGATGCATCCCCGCACGCTTCGGGCGCTCGGGACTCTTGGCTCGGCTTCGATCCCGGTTCTAGCCGCTACAGGTCGCAGCGCAAGGAGCGCGTGGCCGGTCATGCGAGCAAACGGGATCGAGTTGCCCGCCGTGTTCCTGGACGGCGCGATCGGCCTGGAGTTCGGCGCGACCACTGCGTTCTGCAGGTATGCCTTCGCTCCCACGCTTGCCGCCGAGGTTCTCGGGATCCTCGATCAGCTAGGCGTCAGCCCGTGCATCAACGTCGATACCCCAGGCCGGGACATCGTGCTCGGCGAGCACCCTTTGACTCATCCGGAGTACCTTCGCCGTCTCGAGCCGTGGGTGCGTGAAGAGGATCCCTGGACCGCAGTGCGCAGCCTGTGTGTGCTGTCTTTCTCGCTCTTGGGGCCCGACGAGTCGACGACAAGGGACCTCGCGGCTGAAGTAACAGCCCGGGCCCCTGTGGCAGCCGCATTCTCCCCCGACCGGACCTACGGCGGTGTCCACTTGAGCTTCCGGCCGCTCGGAGTCAACAAGTGGACCGGAGTCGAGGCGTACTGCGCCGTCAAAGGGCTGGATGCGGGTCGTGTGCTCGCTATCGGCGATGCCGACAACGACGTTGAGCTCCTTGACGGGGCCTCGCTCGCCCTCGCCGTGGCCGACGCGACAGCAGCGGTCCTCCAGCGCGCGGACCGAGTGCTCGCAACTGCGAGCGAGGGAGGCTGGGCCGAGATCATCGACCTGCTGGGCTTGCCCGGCGAGACCTGTTAGCGGTTGGCACCGGCGCTCTCTCGGTGGCCGTTGCGTTCTCAGTTGTTGCAGCCAGGCTTCCTGGTCCGGCTTCCTAGTCCGGCTTCCTGGTCCGGCTTCCTGGTCGGGCTTCCTGGTCCGGCTTCTTAGTCCGGCTTCCTGGTCGAGCTTCCTGGTCCGGCTCCCCAGTCCGGCTTCCTAGTCCGGCTTCCTGGTCGAGTTGGTCAGGCGTCGCTCTCCGGATCGGATTGCCCGTCGGAAGCCGGGGTGACCGATGAGATCCGGACGAAGGCGAGCCGGATCTGGGACAAACCTTCGGCGAGCGGCCCGGCGTGCTGGCCGAGACGGTCACCGAGCCCGTCTACCAGCAGGCCGAGGGCATCGATCGCGAGGCGCGCTTTTTCGAGTTGGGGCGGCTGCTGGGAGAGGTGCAAGGCCGCCAGCTCGAAGAGTCCGTAGCAATGGTTCGCCACAACGTCCTCGGCCGGGGCCGCGGCAAGGTGCTTGGCGACCTCGAGTAGCTCCTCCTCGGCTGCCTGGTCCTCCTCGCTCATCGTTGTTGCCCCGGCGCTTTCCGGGCGACTGGGCGGCGGCTTTCCCTGCGACCCGCCGGGCCTACCAGGTCCGCCGGGCGACCCAGGACCAGGAGATTCTCCAGTACCGGACCCCCCTTCGCCCGGTCGCGGCACACGATGTTCCCCTTCTGGTGTCCACAGGCTGCTCATGCTGCTAGCGTACGTGGTGACAAAGTAAGGGAAGCGGGGTGCGCCCGACGGCGTGACTCCCACCCGGCCACCGTGGGCTACGCCAGTGTGTGCGCCGGGTCTTGAGTGTGGCTGGCCGGTTTCCCGGCTTCCCTTTCGTACGGCCGAGCAGCGTTTCGGCCCTGACGAGAGGACGACGCCCAATCACCACTGTTCCCAGCTCCAATGAGCCACGGATCAATGACCGTATCCGTGCTCGTGAGGTCCGGCTTGTCGACGCTGAAGGCGACCAGCTCGGGATCACGCCTCTTGCACAGGCGCTCGCCATTGCCCAGCAGCAAGATCTCGATCTGGTGGAGGTGGCGCCTCTGGCGAATCCCCCGGTCTGCCGGATCATGGATTATGGGAAGTTCAAATTCGATGCTGCGCAACGGGCGAAGGAGTCGCGGCGCAAGACGAGCAACATCGGCATCAAGGAGATGAAATACCGGCCGAAGATCGGACCGGGTGACTTCGACACCAAGACCCGCCAGGTGCTCAGGTTCTTGAACGAGGGCCACAAGGTCAAGGTGACGGTGATGTTCCGGGGACGGGAGGTCATCCACCCGGACCTGGGAAAGCGCATTCTCGACCGGATTGCCGAGCAGATCGACGGAGTGGCCAAGATCGAGACGGAAGGTCGCCTGGACGGACGGAACATGGTCATGGTGCTCGCACCCGATAAGCGGGCGAGACAGTCATCAGAGGCGAGACAGTCATCAGAGGCGAGACAGTCATCAGAGGCGAGACAGTCATCAGAGGCGAGACACGTGACCGGGGAACGGAACCAGGTGGCCACCAACGGCAACGCGCCGGCTGAGACTGGACCGACAGATGACCTCGGCTCAGCTTCAGTTGAGGTGACTGTGGAGGTCGATCCTGAAATGGTGACTGTGGAGGTGGATCCCCAGGTGGAGACCCACCGGTAGGTAGGGAGCGGTACAGGAAGCAACAAGAAAGGCGCCGATCGGGATGGTCCCGGTCGCCGGTGCAGCCGTCCGGCGCGAAGGGCCCGTGCGGGTCGCGGCGACTGAGCTGCGCCACTGGACCAGAACGGGAACCGTCCGAGAGATAGAGCGCTGACAGCAGTGCAATACGAAGACACGAGACGAAGACAGAATCGAAGGCGAGGGACAGGGAGATGCCGAAGCAGAAGACGGACCGGGGTGCAGTGGCCCGTTTCAAGATCACTGGGACCGGGAAGATCAGGCGCCGGCAGCAGAACCGTGGCCACATGCTCGAAAAGAAGTCGTCGGTTCGCACTCGTCGCCTCGCCCACGAGGTCGGGGTGTCCTCAGCCGACCGCAAGAGCGTTCGCCGGCTGCTCGGGATCTAAGGACCAGCCGAGCCGGCCTGAGGGGACCCCATCCGATGAGGTCCTGGCCCGACAATGAGCTCCACCGCTCCGACACGAACTCAAGAACACAACTGATCGCACTGGTATCGACGATGAAGGGAGCCCCCAAATGGCCAGGGTGAAGCGCGCAGTCCACGGCAAGAAGCGCCGGAGGACGGTTCTCGAACGCGCACAGGGCTTCTATGGCAACAAGTCGCGCTCGTACCGGGCCGCGAACGAGCAAGTCATGCACTCGCTGCAGTACGCCTACCGAGACCGCCGTGCCCGGAAAGGCGACTTCCGGAAGCTCTGGATCCAACGCATCAACGCCGCAGCGCGCCTGAACGGAACGACCTACAGCCGGTTCATTGCTGGCTTGCACAAAGCAGACGTGGAAGTCGACCGCAAGATTCTCGCCGATCTCGCGGTTCGCGACCCACAGGCGTTCTCAGCACTCGTGCAGATCTCCGTGGCAGCTCTCGGAGACGACGCCCCGTACACGGGCGAGGAGAACAATGTCGGTGAGGCAGCTTCCTAAGTCTAAATATCAACTTGAGCGTTAGTCTCACCAACGGTCCCAGTGAGCATCAACGTGAGCTTGAGTGTTAGACGGCTTGGCGCACGTGACCAGCGGGTTCAGCGTCTGCGTCGTCTGCTTCGCCGCTCGAGTGTGCGGGACAGCGAGCGCGCTTTCGTGGCCGAGGGCGTGAAACTGGTCGAGGCCGCACTGGACGCCGGTGCGCCGGTCGAGTTGCTCTTTGTGGCTGCCGATTGGCGGTCGTCAGCGCCGGCGGTGGCCGTCGTCGAGCGAGCGGCCGGGACTGGGCTGGATATCTTCGAGCTCGGCCCCGGGATCATGGAGCGGGTGGCCGACACTGTGAGTCCACAACCCGTCTGTGCCGTCGTCGAGGCGGTCGACATCGGACTGGACGAGTTGCTGTCCGGTCCTGAACCGCGCGGGTTCCGGTTCCCATCCGGTCCTGGGCCACGGAAACTGCCCGCGGGATCCGGGCCGGGGAGCCCGACCTCGGGATCCGGGCCGCGGAGCCAGCCCTCGGGATCCGAGCCGGGAACGAGAAACGACTTGGTGCTCGTCTGTGTGGACGTGCGCGATCCGGGCAACCTTGGGGCCGTGCTGCGCATCGCGGGTGCCACTGGCGTCAAGGGCGTCATCTGCTGCGCCGGAACCGTCGACCCGTTCAATCCCAAGGTCGTGCGCGCAAGCGCCGGCGCGGTGTTCCGGGTCCCTCTCGTGGTTGGCGCCAGGCCGGCCGAGGCTCTCGGGGCCCTGGCCGGGTTCGGTTTCCGATGCTGGGCGACTGAGCCCCACGGTGGGACCGACTACGCCGTCGCCGACCTCGAGGGGCCAACCGCGCTCGTGCTCGGCAACGAGGGAGCCGGGCTGCCAGCCGAGGTCGTCAGCGGGCTGAACGGTTCTCTGACGATCCCGATGGAGGATGGGACCGAGTCGCTAAACGTAGCGATGACCGTTGCCGTGCTCTGCTTCGACGCGGTGCGTCGTCGCCGCACGTCAGCGAGCTGAGGGTGCCATAGCATGGCCCGATGGCATCCCCCGACCAGGCGCTTGTCGCATCAGCGGGCCAGCCGCTTGAAGCTGGCAGCGTGACCGTTGACCCTTTGATGCCCGAGTTTTCCGGCGAGATCGCCAAGCTCGAGACCGAGGCGATTGCCGCTCTCGAAGAAGCGACTGATCTGGAGGCGCTCGACGAGTGCGAGCGCGTGGCGTTCCGATCGAAGAGGTCCCGTTTTGCAGAGCTGTACCAGCAGCTCGGGTCGATGGTGCCCGAGGAACGCCCGGAGGCGGGCCGGCTTCTGAACGAGCTGCGCGCCCGGCTCGAGACGGTCGCGGACAGCCGGCGAATGGAGCTCGTGGCGGCTGCCAGGGCGGAACGGCTTGCCGCGGACCGCCTGGACCTGACTGAGGTGCTGCCCGGGCACCTGGCCGGCCACCTGCATCTCGTCACCCAGGTGCGCGAGGCACTCGAGGACGTCTTCGTCGGCATGGGTTATGAGATCGCGGAGGGGCCTGAGGTCGAGACGGGCTGGCGTAACTTCGAGGCGCTCAACATCCCCGAGGACCATCCCGCCCGGAGCCCTCTCGACACCTTCTACGTCGACTTCGGCGAGCCCTGGAGCGTGCTCTTGCGTCCTCACACCTCGCCTGTGCAGATAAGGCTTCTGCAGAGGGGCGTGCTGCCCATCTATGCGGTGGCGCCCGGTCGCACATACCGAAAGGACACGCCGGACTCGACCCATTTGCCCGTGTTCCATCAGATCGAGGGGCTCGTCGTCGACCACGGTGTCACCTTTGCGGACCTGAAAGGGACGATCGACACGTTCGTCCGTGCCATCTTCGGCGCAGGGACGAGGACCCGGCTGCGCCCTGCGTACTTCCCGTTCACCGAACCGTCGGCGGAGTTCGAGATGTCGTGCGTGATCTGTGGCGGCGAGGGTTGCCGGACCTGTGCCGGCGTCGGCTGGATCGAGCTCGGCGGCTGCGGGATGGTGCATCCGGCGGTATTCGAGGCGACTGGCGTTGATCCCGAGCAGTGGACTGGGTTCGCCTTCGGGTTCGGGATCGACCGGATTGCGATCATGCGGCACGGCATCGCCGACTTGAGGGTGATGATCGAGAACGACGTGAGGTTCCTCGGGCAGTTCTGAGCCCTCGAGCGAGCTGAGATGTTGCGCGCGAGAGCCGGGCTTGGGCAGTGTCTGCAAGGTGACGAGGCAAAGCGAGGCAACACAACGCGGGGCACGGCAAGCTACCCCGGACGAGGCTTGAGGAGAAGACGAAGTGCGCGTTCCACTGTCGTGGTTGCGGGAACTGACACCGCTCGAGACACGACCAACCGATCGCTCTGAGGTGGCCGCGCTCGCAGCCGACCTCGACGCCCTCGGCTTGGTCGTCGAGGGCGTGGAGAGGATCGGCGAAGGCTTGCGCGACGTCGTGTTGGCCCGCGTTCTCGAGATCGCCGCCATCCCGAAGGCGGACAGGATCCGGCGTGTCGTAGTCGACGCGGGCGGACCCGAGCCGGTCGAGGTGGTATGCGGAGCATGGAACTTCGAGGTCGGAGACATCGTGCCGTTCGCGCCGGTGGGTGCGGTGCTGCCGGGCGACATTCTGATCGAGCAGCGGCGGATGCGGGGCGTGGTCTCTAACGGGATGATCTGCTCGGGTCGCGAGCTGCGGCTTTCGGAGGATCACGACGGGATCCTTGTGCTCGGCCGGAGCGTGCCTGGGGATCCGGAGCGCTTGCTTGCTCGCTCTGATCAGGTGCTCGCCGGCACTGATCATCAGCTCGAGCCCGGCATGGCGCTTGCCGACTACCTGGGACCCGGATACGAGCCCGATGTCGTCTTCGACCTCGCCATCGAGGGCAACCGGCCCGACTGCCTTTGCATCGCTGGCATCGCGCGGGACATAGGTGCCCGCCGGGGTCTCCCGCTCCAGCTTCCCGAGCCTGTCGTGGAGGAGGGATCTGAACCCGCCTCCACGTTTGCAAGCGTCGAGGTACTCACCCCGGAGCTGTGCCATCGGCTCATGGGCAAGGTGCTGCTCGGCGTGACCAGTGTCGCGTCGCCGGCGGTCATCGGCCGCCGACTGACCTTGGCAGGGATGCGGCCGATCGACGCCATCGTCGACGCGTCGAACTATGTCATGCTCGAGCTCGGCCAGCCGACGCATCCATACGATCTCGACCGGCTCGCAGGCCACGGGCTGCGCGTTCGAGCGGCTCATGCCGGCGAGGAGCTCGTCACCCTTGACGGGGTGACCCGAATGCTGGGGACTGGTCCTGCCAAGCCGGACGACCTGCTCGCGGGAACCGACTGTCTCATATGCGACGCCGAGGACCATCCGGTCGGGATCGCGGGGATCATGGGCGGCCAGTCGAGCGAGATCAGCTCGGAGGCTTCGCGGGTGCTGCTCGAGGTCGGTTCTTTCGTTCCCGTGGCCGTCGCTCGGACCGCCCGGCGAGTCGGGCTCAGGACAGAGGCGTCCGTCCGCTTCGAGCGCGGGGTTGATCCGGAGATGATGGGGCGCGCGGCACTGCGTTTCTGCGAGCTGGTGGTCAATGCCTCTCGATCGGCGGGCATCGCTCCGCCCGTGGTGGCGGCGGGTTCGCTCGATGCGCACCCTGTGGCCTACGTGCCACGGCGGATTGTGGTCCGAACGAACCGGATCGGTGCACTGCTTGGAACCGAGCTTCAAGACTCGGAGATCGGGGAGCTCCTCGAACCTTTGGGCTTCGTGACAAGCCTTCCCGACGACCGCACCTCGGGCGTTCTCGAGGTCGAGGTCCCCTCGTTCCGCCCTGACGTTCGTCGTGAGGTGGACGTGACAGAAGAGGTGGCGCGGCGGATCGGTTACCAAGAGCTGCCGGTATCGCAGCGGCGGTCTCCATTTGTAGGTCGGCTCACAGATCTGCAGATCCTGCGCCGCCGGCTGAAGCGGCTGCTGACCGGGCTCGGAGCCCACGAGGCATGGACGATGTCGATTGTCGAGCCACGGGACCAAGAGCGCGGGGGAGTGGTCGGTCCTCTTGTCGAGCTGCTGAACCCCATGGTCGCAGAGGAGTTCGCCCTGAGGGGAGGACTGCTTCCGGGTCTGCTCGAGGCGATGCGCCACAACGTCGGTCACCGCCATCCCTGGCTGCGGCTATTCGAGATCGGCGACGTGTTCGCAATGCCGCGCCCGCCGACAGCGTCGGAAGCGGAAGAAGGATCGTCTGGGCCCGCCGCGCCAGGCGGCCCGGAGCTGCCTGACGAGTGGGAGCTGGTCGCACTGCTTCTTGCGGACGTCGACGACGACGCCGGCGCAGCTGTGAACGCCTGGCGCGTGATCGCAGATGCGCTGAGGCTGGAAGCGACGGAGCTTCGCCCTGCCCTCAGGGCCGGCCTCCACCCGGCGCGGACCGCGGAGATCGTGACCAGCGGCGTCGTGCTAGGCGTCGTTGGTGAGGTGGACCCGGAGACGCTTCGGGCCTTTGACCTGTCGCACCCGCGAGCGGGCTGGCTCGAGCTCGACCTTGGGAAGCTCGCAGCCGCACCACGCCGACCGCTCGCCGCACGACCCGTAAGCCGGTTCCCCTCCAGTGACGTCGACCTTGCCTTCGTCGTGGCCGACTCAGTCCCAGCCGCAGCAATCGAAACGACACTCGGCTGCGCCGCCGGTGACCTGTGCGAATCCATAGAGCTCTTCGATGTCTACCGGGGGCTGGGCGTGAGCGAGGGCTCGCGAAGCCTGGCCTTCCGGTTGCGTTTCTGTGCCCTTGACCGGACCCTGACCGATGCCGAGGTTGCGGAGCTCCGAGCTGGGTGCATCAGGGCGGTCGAGACTGAATACCAGGCCACGCTCAGGGGTTGAGGTCCTCGCAGACGGAGTGGGATCAATGGAGCGAATCAGCGCACGGGATTCAGCCGGAGGATCAACACAGCCGGACTCTTGAGAGGCCAGCGACGCCACGCTGCGCTCGGCCACGCTGCGCTCGGCCACTGCGTCGGCCGCGCGGTGCCGGACCGGGCCGGCTCAGGCGGCGTGGCTCGAGCCGTCGGTGCTCTGGTAGGTGGCGCCGTCGCCGGTTCCGCCGAACAGGCTTGGCTGCTCTGGCTCAAGGGGCCGTTGGGGC
>JBKQMT010000085.1:0-15078 GCA_052146595.1 Acidimicrobiales bacterium | reverse complement strand
AACTCCATCCGCGCCTTTACGATGTTCCTGGAGCACATCTCCGAGGACGACATCGTCGGGCTGGAGATCCCGACCGGATGGCCGCGGATCATCACCCTCGACGACCGGCTCAACTTCGTCGAGGGCCGCTACCTGGGCGACCCGGCGGCGGTGGCGGCGGCGGCTGCGGCCGTGGCGGCCCAGGCCGGGCCCGTTCCCGCCTAGTCCCCGCCCGAGCCCTTGACCTGGGTCCTGGCATCTTCGCTCCCGGGGTGTCGAAACAAGGCCCGTGCCGCCGGCCCTTTGCGCTAGCTGCCGCCGGCCCTTTGCGCTAGCTGCCGCCGGCCGGCTTTAGGGAGCCCTCGAGCACCTGGGCCACGTCGAGGACCTTCACGTCCTCGTCCCGGCCCCGCGCCTTGACGGCGTCGTCCAGCATGATCAGGCAGTACGGGCACGCCGTGGACACGACGTCGGCCCCGGTGGCGAGCGCCTCGTCTGTGCGTTCGAGGTTGATGCGCTTGCCCTGGCTCTCCTCCAGCCACATGCGGGCCCCTCCCGCCCCGCAGCAGAAGCTGCGCTCGCGACATCGCCCCATCTCGAGCGGGCTCACGCCCGGCACCGAGGCGATGACAGAGCGGGGCGGCCCGTAGATCTGGCTGTGGCGGCCGAGATAGCACGGGTCGTGGTAGGCGACCTTCGCCTGCAGGCGCTCGGGGCGCAGGCGGCCCTCGGCGACGAGGCGCGCCAGGAGCTGCGAGTGGTGGATCACTTCGAAGTTGCCGCCGAGGGACGGGTACTCCTTGGAGAGCGAGTTGTAGCAGTGCGGGCACGAGGAGATGACCTTTCTCACCCCGGCGGCCTTGAGCGTCTCGATGTTCTGGCGGGCCTGGGTCTGGAACAGGTACTCGTTGCCGAGCCTCCGCACCGGGTCACCCGTGCAGGACTCGGCCGGACCGAGGACGGCAAAGCTCACCCCGGCCCGGTGCAGCAGACGGGCGATGGACTGGGTCGTCTTTCGCGCCCGTTCGTCGAGGGCCCCGGCGCAGCCGACCCAGAACAGGTACTCGACGTCGTCTCCGATCGGGCCCTCGACGACGGGGACCGCGAAGGAAAGGCCCTCTGCCCACTCGAGCCGACGTGCGGCCCCGAGGCCCCAGGGGTCGCCCCGGCTCTCGACGTTGCGCAGCATCGAGGCGGCCTCGCTCGGAAAACGCGACTCGTTGAGCACCTGGTAGCGGCGCATGTCGATGATGGCGTCGACGTGCTCGATGTCGACGGGGCACTGCTCGACGCACGCCCCGCAGGTCGTGCACGCCCAGAGGACGTCATCGGCGATGACGTTCGGCACGAGGGCCTGCTTGGAGTCGCGGAACAGCTCGTCGCGAAGATCCATCACGACGAGCTTGGGGGAGAGCGGCTTGCCGGTGTTCCAGGCCGGGCACTGGCTCTGGCAGCGGCCGCACTCTGTGCAGGTCACGAGGTCGAGGAGTTGCTTCCAGGTGAAATGGCCGATCCTGCCGGCACCGAAGATCGTGTCCTCGTCCATCGTCTCGATGTCGATCTCCGGCGTCTTGTCGAGGGCGCCGAGCCGCGACGGCTGGCGGCTGTAGGCGACGTTCAAGGGTGCCATGAAGATGTGAAGGTGCTTCGAGTACACGACCAGCACCAGGAAGGACATGATCACGCAGATGTTGAGGTCGACGAAGACCGTCGCCATCGTCCTGTTGGCCGGTACCCCGAGGGGCCGCAGCACCCGGCCGAGGCCGTGGGAGGCGAAGGCCCACCAGCCGTAAGGGAAGTCTCCCGTGTTGGTCTGGGCCGCCCGGTACAGCAGGAGGGTGAGGATCACGAGGGCGATCATCCCGAGGGTGATCCAGGCGATGGCCGTGTGCGAGCCGTAGAAACGAGAGGCGCGCTCTTTGCGTTTCGGGGAGTCGCGCAGGCGAATGACGGCGAAGGTGCCCACGGCGACGAGCACGGCGCAGGCGAAGAAGTCCTCGATGAAGCCGACGAAGGCGGCGTGGCCGATGCCGGGGAGGGCGAAGTTCTTCTCGAACAGGTCGCCGTAGGCCTCGATGATCGTGAGGAGCAGCACCGTGAAGCCCCAGAAGGTGAAGGCGTGCGCCAGGCCGGGCACCTTCCAGCGCAGCAGCCTGCGCTGTTCGCCGACCTCCTCGAGCTCGACCTTGGCGCGCCTGGAGAAGGAGGCGGAACGCCCGGGCGCCGGCTGGCCCGAGCCGACGACCCGGAAGATGCGGGAAAGGCGGAATCCGGCTAGCGAGAGCGCGAGCGCCGTCGCGGCCAGGCCGATCGGGTAGCGCGTGAGCACGTCGCCTCTCGGTCAGGGCTGGCGGTCGCGGAAGTTCTCGAAATACCGGCTCGGGGTCGGGCCGCGTTGGTGCTGGTACTTGGAGCCGAGGCCGGCGGACCCGTAGGGCGCCTCGGCCGGGGTCGTCATCTTCAAGAAGCTGATCTGGCCGATCTTCATGCCGGGGTACAAGGTGATCGGCAGGTTGGCGACATTGGAGAGCTCGAGGGTGAGATGGCCGTCCCAGCCGGCGTCCACGAAACCGGCCGTCGAGTGGATCAAGAGCCCCAGCCTCCCGAGGCTGGACTTGCCCTCCAGCCGGCCGACGAGGTCGTTCGGGAGCCGGACGCGCTCGACGGTCGAGCCGAGCACGAACTCGCCGGGATGCAGCATCAACACGTCGTCCTCGGCGACGGCGACGAGCTCGGTGAGCTCCTCCTGGTCCTCCTTGACGTCGATGGCCCGCAGGTTGTGGTTGCGGAAGACGCGGAAGTAACGGTCGACGTGCAGGTCGACCGAGGAAGGCTGGATGCAGCCCTCCTCGAGCGGCTCGATGCCGATCCGACCGCAGGCGAGCTCTTCCCGGATGGTCTGGTCGGAGAGGATCATGGCTCCGAGCAGGATAGTCGCCCGCAGGAAGGAAATACTGCTGGACAACCTTACCACAAGCTTGGTATAGTTGTGGCGTGGCTCCCGGCGCGCTGACGGCTCACGAGGCACCGACGGCCCAGGCGCTCACGACTCCCGAGGCACCGACGATGGAGGTGCTCACGACTCTCGAGGCGCTCGCGACCCACGAGGCGCTGACGATCCACGAGGCGTCGGCCACGACGGGCTGGTCGGCCAGGATGCTGCGCTACATCGAGGAGGCCGGCCTCGTCGCCCCGCGCCGCTCGCCCTCGGGCTACCGCCTCTACGGCCCGGCCGAGCTGCAGCGCCTCCGGACGCTGCGGGAGCTGCTCGTCGCATTCGGCATCGAGTTGAGCGACGTCGGTTTCGCCCTGCGGCTGCGCGACGACGACCGGCTCCGCGAGGCCCTGGAGGCGTGGTTCAGCTCCGAGGCGGTGCGGCCGGCCGAGGTCGACCCGGCGCAGTGGCTGGCCTTCGAGCAGGAAAAGCACACCCAGTTGCTGGCCGCCGCCGCGGCCGGCCGGAGCAAGGAGCCGGTTGCCGCCGCGGCCGGCCTGAGCAAGGAGATCGCATGAGCTTCGAGTACAAGGTGGCCGACCTCTCCCTCGCCGAGTTCGGGCGCAAGGAGATCCAGCTCGCCGAGCACGAGATGCCCGGCCTGATGGCCACCCGGCGCGAGCACGCCGGGTCCCAGCCGCTGAGAGGCGCCCGCATCTCGGGCTCGTTGCACATGACCGTGCAGACGGCAGTCCTCATCGAGACGCTCGTCGCCCTGGGCGCCGAGGTCCGCTGGGCGTCCTGCAACATCTTCTCCACCCAGGACCATGCCGCCGCCGCCGCCGTCGTCGGCCCCGACGGGTCGCCCGCCGAGCCGCGCGGTGTGCCGGTCTTCGCATGGAAGGGGGAGACCCTCGAGGAGTATTGGCAGTGCACTGAAGAGATGTTGCGCTGGCCGGGCGGAGCGGGGCCGAACATGATCCTCGACGACGGCGGCGACGCCACGCTGCTCGTGCACAAGGGAGCCGAGCTCGAGAAGGCCGGTGCCGTGCCCGACCCGGCGGCGGCAGAGAGCGAGGAGCTCGCCGTCATCCTGCGCTTGCTGCAGCGCTCGCTGTCGGAGGACCCGAGGCGCTGGAGCGAGATCGCGAACAACATAAGGGGTGTCACCGAGGAGACGACGACCGGCGTTCACCGCCTCTATCAGATGCAGGAGCGGGGCGAGCTCCTGTTCCCGGCCATCAACGTCAACGACTCGGTGACCAAGTCGAAATTCGACAACAAGTACGGCTGCCGGCACTCTCTCATCGACGGGATCAACCGTGCCACCGATGTGCTCATCGGGGGCAAGGTCGCCCTCGTCTGCGGCTACGGGGACGTCGGCAAGGGCTGTGCCGAGTCGCTCAACGGCCAGGGCGCCCGTGTGGTGGTGGCCGAGATCGACCCCATCTGCGCCCTGCAGGCGGCGATGGACGGCTACCAGGTCGCCACGGTCGAGGACACGGTCGGATACGCCGACATCTTCGTCAGCGCCACCGGCAACAAGTCGGTCATCACCGCCGAGCACATGAGCCGGATGAAGCACCAGGCGATCGTCGGCAACATAGGCCATTTCGACAACGAGATCGACATGGCCGGGCTCGCCAAGGTGCCCGGCATTGAGCGCGTGAACATCAAGCCTCAGGTCGACAAGTGGGTATTCCCCGACGGCCACGCCGTCATCATCCTGGCGGAGGGGCGCCTTTTGAACCTCGGCTGCGCGACGGGGCATCCCAGTTTCGTGATGTCGAACTCGTTCACCAACCAGACCATGGCCCAGATCGAGCTGTTCACCAAGCCCGAGTGCTACGAGCCCAAGGTCTACGTACTGCCCAAGCACCTGGACGAGAAGGTCGCCCGCCTGCACCTCGACGCCCTGGGCGTGCACCTCACGACGCTCACCGCCGAGCAGGCCGAGTACATCGGCGTGCCGGTCGAGGGCCCCTACAAGCCTGACTCGTACCGGTACTGAAGGCACGGGGCGGCAACCCGGAGGTCCCCTCTCGGCGCCGGGGCTCGGAGAGCCCTACCGGTGTCCGGGAACCCGGAGGCGTGCGCCTACCGGCACCCACGGCTCGCGGCGCCCTACCGGCGTCCGGCGAACACCTCCTCGCTGCCCACCCTCACAGGGATCCTCGACCCCTCGCAGGGATCCTCGGCCCTCGCAGGGATCCTCGGCCCTCGCAGGGATCCTCGGTCCGGCCCGGGCGGCGAGGTACCTTCACAGAGGGTGGATCGGTGACCGAGCGCAGACGCACAGCGACTTCGAACTTCGGCGTCGGCCGCCGTGAGGCGCATGACGCGGCGGCTTTCTACGCCCGCTTCGAGGCCCCCGAGATCTTCTCCGAAGCAGAGGTCCCCGTCCCACGGCCGGTCGCCGATCCGTTCCTGTGCGGGGACGCCCGGAAGATGGACGAGATCGAGGACGGTTCCGTGGCACTCGTCGTCACCTCGCCGCCCTACTTCGCTGGCAAGAAGTACGAGGAGGAGCTGGACCGCGAGGGGATCCCGAGCTCCTATCTCGAGTACCTCGATCTCTTGCGCCAGGTCTTCGCCGAGTGCAAGCTCAAGCTCGAGCCGGGGGGCCGGATCGCGGTCAATGTGGCCAACCTCGGGCGAAAGCCGTACCGGAGCCTTTCCGCCGACGTCATCAAGATCCTGCAGGACGACCTGCACCTGCTGCTGCGCGGGGAAGTGATCTGGCAGAAGGGCGAGGGGGCGAGCGGGTCGTGCGCCTGGGGATCGTTCCGCAGCGCCGCCAACCCCGTGCTGCGTGACGTCACCGAGCGCATCGTGATCGCCAGCAAGGGCCGCTTCGACCGTGCCCTCTCGCTGAGAGAGCGTGAGGCGAAGGGCCTGCCCTTTTCGAATTCCCTCTCGAGCGACGAGTTCATGGCGGCGACCCTCGACGTTTGGGAGATACCGCCGGAGAGCGCGAAGCGGGTCGGCCACCCGGCTCCGTTTCCCGTGGAGCTTCCGGAACGGCTGATCCGCCTGTACACCTACGCCAGCGATCTCGTGCTCGACCCGTTCATGGGCTCCGGGTCGACGCTCGTGGCGGCCGCCAAAGTCGGCCGGCGCTATGTCGGCTATGACCTCGATCCCGCCTACGTGGAGATCGCTCGTGGGCGGGTGCAGGCACTCGACTCAAGAGGCGAGGAGACCGCTCCCTCGCTCTGGCGGTCAGTTCCGGCCGCGATGACGCCGCCCCTTGCCGCCACTGGCGACGACGACTTCCAGGCCCGGGCAACGCGTGAGGGCAAGGCGGCCCAGGCCATCGCCGAGCGGGTGCTCGAAGAGGCCGGTTTTGCGATCGTCGGTCGCAATGCCCGCCTGCGCGGGCTCGGGCTGACGGTGGACCTTCTGGCCGTGGACGCCGACGAGGTGCCCTGGTACTTCCAGGTCTCGGGAGCCTTCACGACGACGCGTGGCGGCCTGCTCAGGACCGACACCGTGTGGAAGAGCCTGGGTCGGGCCCATGTGCTTGCCAACAAAGGCAAGGCTCCGGTCGTCTTCCTCACCTCACACCTGCCGCGACGGGGAAGCGAAGGCGACGTTGCCCTCCGGGCGGCGGGGATGGACGCCTTCTTCGACGCCATCGAGATGCTCTCCGACGAGGGCCGGGCACGTCTCGAGACATACGCGCAGGGCGCCCGCCACGAAGTCCCCCTTCCCGGGTTCTGGAGCGAAGGCGACGTGGCGAGGCGGAGCGGATCGGCCGGCATCGAGCTGCAGTTCATGCCCCTTTTCGAGGACTGAACCCCGCCCGAGCCGCCGAGCGCCCCGGCCGGCGGCGTTGCGGTCAGTCCTGGAGGATCTGCGCGTAACGGTCGGGAGCGATGTTGCGGCCCGTGACGACGACGACGAGCCGGCCGGAGATGTCCACCTTACGGCCGAGCACCGCCGCCACCGCCGCTGCGCCTGAGCCTTCGGAGACGAGGCCGTGCTGGCTGAACAGCCAGCGCATGGCGGCGCACAGCTCGTCGTCCTCGACGGCGACAAGTTGCGCCTCCGCTACGAGGCCGGGTGTGATCGAGCCGGGCTCGAGGTTCGCCGCCAGCCCGTCGGCGATGGTGTAGCCCACCGGGACGCGCACGACCCGACCGGCGGCGACGGCGGCGGAGACTCCCCGCGACTCGCTCGACTCGACGCCGGCGAGATGCACGCCGGAGCGGGACCGGGCCCAGAGGGACAGCCCCGAGAGGAGGCCGCCGCCGCCGACGGGGGCCACGACCGTCAACTCGCCGGGGGCCTGGCTGTCCAGCTCGCGACCGATGCTCGCCTGCCCGGCGATGACCTTCGGGTCGTTGTAGGGAGAGACGAACGAGGCCCCCTCGGCTGCTCCGAGCTCGAGGGCGTACCTCTCGGCGGCTTCGTAGTCGGCGCCGTGCTCGACGAGCTCGACCGGGAAGGTCCTAAGGGCGGCGACCTTGGCGGCCGAGGAGTGCTCGGGCACGACGACGGTCGCTTGCCGTCCGAGGCGGGCCGAGGCCCATGCGATGCCGAGGCCGTGATTGCCTGCGCTCGCCGTCACCGCCCTTTGCCCCGCCGGCAGGGCGGAGACGGCCGCAAGGCCGCCCCGCACCTTGAAAGAGCCGGTCGGCTGGAAGGTCTCGAGCTTCAAGGAGCTTTCGGGGGCGATCGGGCTCGAAACGAGCGGCGTCGGCTCCAAGACGGCGCGCACGGTCTGCCAGGCCGACTCCACGTCGTCTTGGGTCGGGAGGCGAACAATGCGAACTGGCACGGAGGATCCCCCGTCTGGCGCGATCATGGATGGGACGATACCGATCTCGAGGGACCAAACAGAGGGACGTGACCACATTTACTCCCAAGCGCGGCCGCGGCGGTCAGCGAGGCCTGCTTGCGAGATACTTCCCGCTGGTGGTCTCCGGCTTCGGTGGTTGCGGGAACGGCCATCACACTTGCTTTGCTCACAGCCGGGCGGTAGGCCTGTCCTTCTTGTCGATCCCTGAGCAGGAGATGCCATGGTCGAGGCGGATCAGGAGCCAGATGGCTCGCACGAGAGCGAATCTCTGCGCGAGCTGAAGCTCACCTGCATGCAGAACCTGTTGTCCTCCACGGAGGAACGGGTTTACTTCAAGGACCTGCAGAGCCGGTTCCTCCTCATCAGCGAGGGGTGGGTGAGCGCCATCACTCCGGGCCGGCGCGCCGAGGAGATAATCGGCACGACCGACTTCGACTTTTTCACCGAGGAGCACGCGGCGGCCGCTTTTGCGGACGAGCAGCAGATCATCGCCACGGGCGAGCCGATCGTGGGGAAGCTGGAGCGGGAGACCCACAAGGACAGATCAGGTCCCTGGGTCTCGACGACCAAGATGCCGCTCCGGGACGACAGCGGCCGGATAATCGGCACGTTCGGGATCTCCCGCGACGTCACGGCGCAGATCACGGCCGAGAACGCTCTCGCCTACCAGGTCCTGCACGACCCCGTCACGAGCCTCGCCAACCGGATCGCCTTGATGGACCGCCTGTCGCAGGGCCTTGTCGCCCTGGAGCGTCACCCGGGGCGCCTCGCCCTCTTGTACGTCGACCTCGACCACTTCAAGGCGATCAACGACTCGTTCGGCCACGCCGCCGGCGACCAGGTGCTGACCGAGGTCGGGCGCCGCCTCTCGCACCTCTCCCGGCACGTCGACACCGTCGCCCGCCTCGGCGGCGACGAGTTCGTCGTCCTCTGCGGGTCGTTGCGCGAGGAGGACGACGTCGGTCTCATCGCCGACCGGATCCTGCGGGGGGTCCGCGTCCCCTATGTGGAAGACGGGCGCGACCTCTCCATCACCTGCAGCATCGGAGTCGTCGTCATCCGCGAACCGCTCGGCGATCCCGAGCAGCTGATCCGTGAAGCCGACGAGGTGATGTACGAGGCGAAGCAGTCCGGGCGCAACCGCTATCTCGTCTACGACTCCGCCCATCGCCTGCGGACGGGGACGGCCATCTTGGAGGCCGAGCTCAGCCGTGCCGTCGAGGAGCGGCAGCTGTTCGTGCTCTACCAGCCCCTCTTCTTCCTCGAGGACAGAAGGCTGATCGGCGTCGAGGCGCTGGTGCGCTGGCGCCATCCCGAGCGCGGGGTCGTGCCTCCCGACGATTTCATCCCCTTCGCGGAGCAGCACGGCATCATCGGCAGGATCGACGCCTTCGTCCTGGACGAGGCCTGCCGCCAGTTCGCGGAGTGGACGTCTCGGGAGGACTGGCCCGGGGACTTCACCATGTCGGTCAACGTGTCCGGGCGCGACCTGTCGAACCCCGAGTTCGCGCAACGTGTTGCCGAGGTGATCGGGCGTCACGGCATGCCGGCGGAGAGGCTCTGCCTGGAGATCACCGAGACGGCGTTTCTCGGCGAGTTCGGCGACGTGCAAGAGACGCTCTCGGCCCTCTCGAGGCTCGGCGTGCGGCTCGCCCTGGACGACTTCGGGACCGGCTTCTCGTCGCTCGCCCACCTGCAGCGGCTGAAGGTCGACACCTTGAAGATCGACCGGAGCTTCGTGGCCCAGATCAGCCGCAGTCCCCGTGACCGCGAGATCGTCGCCGCCGTGACGGCGATGTCCCATGCCCTCGGCATCTCGGTGGTCGGAGAGGGGATCGAGACGCTCCACCAGCTCGACACGCTTGCCGAGCTGGACTGCGACCAGGGTCAGGGGTTCCTCTTCGCCCGCCCGCAGCTGCCCGAGGCGGTGGTGGCGCTGCTGGCGGGGATTTTCCCCGCCGCTGACGAGACAAGTCCTCGTCCCGGCGCCGAGCCTCCGCCCGAGGTCTTGGATGGCTGAGGGTCGTCTCGCTGAGGCTCACTGTTCACAGCGAGGGTCGACGGGGAAGATGGCGATATCCGGTCCAACGGCGTCCTCGTGGGGGTTGGCGAACTGGGGGTCGACGGCGACGTAGCCGTCGCCCGCGGCAAGCGGGCTCGTGGCGGAGTCTTTTCCGGAATAGCCGTCGGTGATGGGCCCAAAGCCGGGGACGCGGATAGTGGCGCGGACCGAGCCGGTGGGGGCGCCGGCGCACTCGAGCCACCCCCCGGCATGGCTCATCCAGGCGAGGTCGGCGCCCGTCGTCACGGCAAAAGTGCCATTGAGGCCGTCAAAGGTGCAAGGGCCTTCGATCGCACAGTAGATGGGCGTCATGGTCACCGCCGATACCGGGGCGTCGTGTCCCACATTGCCGCCCATGAGCGACACCCACAGGAGGTCCCCGGTGACACCGATCAGGCGCACAATCGGGAAGTCGAAGTTGCCGGCGACGACTTGGAACCGGCCGGTCGCGGGGTGGAAGCGCTCCGTCGCCTGAGTCCAGCGGGCCGCACTCTGATCGACGGCCGATATGTAGAGCGTGTCGTCCCCCGGTCCTGCCACGAGACCGGAGATGGAAAGGTCCTTCTTCAGCCCGGGAACGGAAACTCGGCTCAGCCGGCCGGTCCGGGCGTCGATGCGCCCGAGAGTCGTGCCCCGGGAGACTGCCAGCCATATCGCTCCGGCGCTCGCCACCGGGGTGACAGCGTTGTAGCCGGTCCCGAGAGGGATCTTGCGCTCGATGGCGAGCGTGTCGGGACGCAACTGGTAGAGGACCTGGGCGTCGTCGACGTTCGGGCGTTCGTAGGCCGTCGCCCATACCGAGCCGTAGGCGACGGCCGGAGGGCCGGAGAGCGGCAGCCACGGCGACTGCAGGACGGGCCCACCTCCCGGGCGGACCCGCGCCACTCGGGTGCAGAGGTAGTCGTCCGGCTCTTGGTAGGTCAGGTACAGGTCACCGCCCGCGAAGACGACGGGGTCCGGGTCGGTCACCGACAAGGCGCGGACGGCCTCAAAGCGCCGGTGAGTCGTGAGGTCGGTCTCGAAGAGCCCCGCCACCGCTCGGGCTGCGAACGAGGCTGGTCTTGCGGCCGAGCAGTTCGCCGTGAGGGTAGTGGTCGGGCCTGTGTCGCCGAGCGACCGCCCTGCGGGGCGTGCGCCCGTGGTCGAGGCCCAAGCGACGCCGGCGGCTGCGATGGCGATCGCCACCAGGACGGCGACTGCGGTTATGAGATGCCGGTGCGTGCCGTCACGATCTCATAGCGCCCGAGGAAATTGATGTCGGCCGACGGAACTGATGTCGGCCGGCGGAACTGATGTCGCCCGGCGGAACTGATGTCGCTCGGCGGGCAGAACCTTTACTCCCAGTCGATCTCCACGCCGGCGGCGAGCTCGGGATGCTTGCCCAACCAGGAGCGGGCAAACGAGCACGCCGGCACGACGGTGAGGCCGCCCGTGAGGGCAGCTTCGACGGCAGCCTCGACGAGCTGGCCGCCGAGCCCATGGTCGCGAAGCGCCATCGGAACCGCGGTGTGGACGATCACGAGCCTCTCTCCGTCAAGGCGGTAGTCGAGGTGGGCCAGCTGTCCCCCGGCGCTGATCTCGAAGCGGCGCTCCGAGGCGTTGTCGACGACGGTCACGGGATCTGGCGTCGAGTGTCCTTGCCCATGGGACATCTCACCGCTGATGGTGCCGCCCGTCGCGCCACCGGGCGGGCGCGGGCTCCGGCGGGAGCGACCTTTAGGAGGCGGGCTTTGCACTCGCGCGAGTAGTGCGGGCTCGCTTGGCGGGAGCCGAGTGCTCGTGCTCGTGAGCCTCGCCGAGATGTTCCTGCTCGAAGTTCTCGTGCGGAATGTGCGAATGCCGGAGAGCCGCGTGAGTGTGCTCGTGCTCATGGGAAGCGCTGTGGTGCTCGAAGCCACCGGAATGATGGCGGTGGTTGTGGGTCACGTGGAAGTGCTCATGGGTGTGCACCAGCTTCTCGTGGTCGTGCTCTTGCGCCTCGCGCATCTCTAGACCTTTTTCCTCTCGGCCCGAATGGGAGCCTCTGCTAGCGGTTGTGCCCCTGGCGAGCAGCTTCTGATCGCGCTCGTGGCCCCAGCCTAGGGACGGGGCCGAAGTCGCCAGGTCCGGGCTGCCCGGCGCCCGACCCGGGCTGCCCGGGTCCGGCCCGGACCCGGCGTCCAACGCACGGATCGCTCCGGGTCACTCCGCGCGCAGCAGGAGCGCCGTCGGGGTGCGTGCCGCCAGCCGGCCGGGCAGGGCGGCCACCACGTTGGCGAGAACGAGGGCGCCGAGGGCGATGAGAGCCACCGAGACCACGGGTACGCTCGGGGCGGGCACGGCGTGGATGCTGCGGGCGAACAGGTCCCAGAGCCAGCGGCCGAGGGCGATGCCGAGGGGCACACCGGCGACCGTCCCGATCAGGACAGCGATGGTCGACTGCCAGGCCACGGCCGCAGCCAGCTGAGCCCGTGTGAACCCGAGCGTCTTCAACAGGGCGAGATCGCACCGTCGCCGGCGCACCGAGGCGAACAAGGTGAGCGCCAGGGCGGCGACGGCGCCGGCGGCGAGGCCGGCCCCCAGATAGACGGGCATGTCGCCCAGCGAGCGGTAGTCCACTATCTCGGCGGGGCGGAGCACGCCCGTCACCGTCACGCCGAAGTTGGCGGTGTTGGTGGTGGCGGTGGCGATGGCGTCCAGCGAGCGCAGCTCCAGCGAAGGACTGAAGCCGCCGCGCAGGCGCACCAGGATCGCGTTCGGGCCCGTGATCGGGTCGTTGAAGGGGTTGCGGTCGACGGCCGGTATGAGGCCGTAGGAGAGGAGCGCCCCCGTGCCCATCTCCAGGTGCTGGCCGATGGTGGACCCGATGGTCGGCATGGCGGCGGTGCCGACCACGCGCAGCCGGACGCGCGCCGCGCCTGTGCTCACCTCCACGGTTCCCCCCAGCTGCTCGTGGAGCTGGGCCAGGGTGACGGCCCCGAGCACCACCTGGCCCGTGCCCTCGAGCCCGTGACCCGACAGGAGGGGCGGTGCCACCGCCGCGTTCGGGCTCTCCCCGAGCACGGGCACGTTCTCGCCGTCGATCGCCAGGAGCCCGGTGTAGATCCCCGACCATTGCGCGACGTAGCGGTCGTGGTCCAAGAGAGTCGACACCTGGCGTTGGGGAATGTCGCCACCGGAGGCCAGCACGTAGTCCCAGTTCCATCCGTAGAGGGGAGGGTGGGAGACGAGCGAGTCGAGGCTGGCACCGAAGGTGACCGTGGCGACCACCACCAGGACCGCCATGGCGGCGCCCAAGATGGCGGAGCGAACCGGCACCGAGCTGCGGCCGCGGCCCGATTCGAGGGCGAAACGCGCTCCGGTGAAGGTGGGGGCGGGCAGGCCGGCAACCTCTGCCACGCCCACCAGGCTCGAGCGACGCTCGTGCAGGCGACGGTCCCGCAGGGCACTGCGGTGTGGCGCCGCCCTGTAGCCGATCACCCCGGCGGTCGCGCCCAACAGGACGACGAGGGCGACGACTCCGAGACCGAGCACCGTCCAGTCGAAGGAGATCCCCGGATAGGGGTAGACGGGGCGCACCGGCCCGAGGGGCGCGAGAGGAGAAAGCCCTACGGCCACAACAGCTGCAAGCAGAGCTCCGAGCATCACCGCGCCCCCGATGCCGATCAGCCCGTCGGTGGAGGTCGTCGTCGGCCCTGCGCCGACGGCTCGCAGGACCTCACGTTCCCCCGCACCCAGGCGAAGCTGGCGGCTTGTCACCTGGCTGGCGATGAGCAGAGCGGCGAGGGCGACTATGGCGCCGAAGACGCCGAGGGCGACGGACTCAGGCTTGATCGCACGCTGCGCCTTGCCGACGACACTCGCCTGTGCGTCGGAAAGGGCAGGGAAATCCTTGGGAACAAGACGGGCGAACTCGGCTGCGACAGCGGAGATGTCACGAGCGCCGCCGCTCACCCGGATGCCGCTCGCGGTGTAGTTGACACAGCAGCGAAGGAGCGGGCGAGTGAGCGCCGGGGTGAACAAGTTGTTGGGCGAGCTCGAGGCGTCGACGGCGTCTTCGATGATCGTGCTGTTGAACACGACGATCCCGACCACTTTCTCGTCGATCACCCGGAGGGGCTTGACGCTCGCCGTGCCGAAACCGGGAAGCTGCGTCTCGGTGTTGGTGTAGATGCCCACGGGGAGCAGGCTGCCGACGTGGACGCCGAGGGCGGCGGCCCCTTCGGGGCTCAGCATGAGCTGGTCCGCCCGGTTGGGGTCGGCCATCCGGCCCTTGATCACCGTGACCCTGTCCTGATCGAAGTACAGGCCGTTCACGCTGCCGTAGCCGTTGCCGGCGGCCGGGGGGTAGAAGTTGGGTGCGTAGAGCGGGCGCCCGTTTCTCTGCAAGGGCAGGAAGTCGATCCCTGACTGGCTCTCCACCTGGGTGACATGGGGCAGACGAGCGATCTCGTCGAGCAACGCCGCGTCGTAGCCGGAGTAGCTGCCGATCGTCGGATTGAGGACGGCGGTCGCTCCGACCAGGTCCGACGGGTTGGTGCTGGCCCAGAACACCGAGAACGACGACGCCGTGCGCCGGGCGGCCGCGATCGAGCCCATCGCCAGGCCACCGACCAGGCCGAGCAGGAGGACGATCGAGAGATAGCCGCTCCAGCGGCGCCTGAACGTGGCCCGGAAGCGGTACCAGGCCAGTCTGATCTCCGGCCGCGGAATCATCCCCCGTCTTCCCACTCGGTCTGTTCTCGCAGAGACGAGGTCGTGCCACCAGCAGGCCAGCACCCCCACGGGCCTAGGTGGTGGCTCCGCCTGCCGCTTGCCTGGTGAGTCGGGACGGGCGGTCGCGAGTCCACGGGCGAGGTCGGACGTGTGATCGCGCTCGCAAGCACTTCATCGGGTCGATGGTGGCCGCCAGGTCGTGCGCACTAATCTGAAGGAGCACCGCGGGCGTAGTTCAGCGGCAGAACATCAGCTTCCCAAGCTGAGAGCGCGGGTTCGATTCCCGTCGCCCGCTCTAGTAAATGTCCTGGTAGATGGCCTAACAGCTCGTTGCAGACAAGGTACGATCAGCTCGCCGGGCGCGCTATGGGCGCGATGCCGTCGGTCGGGCGCGCTTGGGAAGGGCCACGACGGGCGCGGCAGGCGCGCCTCTCGCCTCGGCGATGAGGGCGTCGAGACCCGCAGCTATCGCGTGGTCGCGCTCCTCGGTGGCGTGTTGGTATATCAGTGCAGCACGCGGGCTGGAATGGCCGAGGCGTGCCATCAGCTCGCGCGTGGTCGCACCCGCGTGAGCCGCGGACGTTCCTGCAAAGTGACGAAGGT